>JAJECV010000061.1 GCA_022821875.1 Rhodothermales bacterium | reverse complement strand
TTCACCCAAAGACCGGGGCCCATACAGAGGAAGAAGTCTTCATATTGGAGACCATCAGCAAGACCCAGCATAAGGCACTCGAACTCCTGGGAGTCAAACCCCATGAGCCCTTCATGCCGAAGAAGTAAATTCCCCCAATTCTCCCACCTCCAGGGAAGTCAATTTGTCAAAAAAATGTCCGGTTCGTTAGGAATATTGTACCCTGGAAAAATCGAGAAAGGGGGTAAGTTCAGACAGATTTTCGCACGAATGCGTTGATCGGAACCAAATTGCGGATGAAATTAGTGACACTGTAAAAGCATTGGATGCCCCGCAGAGCATATCTCCCAATGTCTATACACCTGCCTCTGCTAAGAGGCTGACAAGCAAACTTGGCCGAAACCCGAACACGGATGAATTCAAACCAATATGGGATCCTCGGACGGATGCCAAAAATAAACAACCCACTCATAAAGGGAAAGCCTCCATTCAAGAATGGCTTGAACGCCATGCACTGACCACCTTTCCCTACTGCTGCATTGCAGGCAGGTCATTCACAATCCTGTATCCCCGTAGCCAAAAGCACAGAGGCCCCTGGATGAGAAGATTATTTCATCGGGACTGGACCCGTGGGAGACTGCGTTGGATGCGCTATCCATTTTGAATATTGATCAGAACATTTCCCGTCATTCGCGGCGGAATCGGCACATCCATGAGATGCAGTATTGTGGGAGCAACATCACCCAGTTTTCCCGGACGGATCGGCCCGTCAAAGCCATCCCTGATAATCAGATGCGGCACAGGTACCGTAGAATGAGTTGTATTCGAGGATCCATCCTGATTCCGCATACAGTCGGCATTCCCATGGTCCGCAATAATACTGATACTGTATCCTGCCGCAAGCGCGGCTTCCACCACAACACGCACGGCTTTGTCCACGGCCTCCACCGCCTTGACTGCCGCCTCAAATACCCCCGTATGGCCAACCATATCCGGGTTCGCAAAATTGAGACATACAAAATGAAATTTCTCTTTCTTCAACTCCCCAGCCGTACGAACCGCAAGTTCCGGGGCACTCATTTCCGGCTGAAGATCATAAGTGGGGACTTTCGGAGAGGCAACCAGTACGCGCTCCTCTCCCTCAAATAACTCCTCACGCCCTCCGCTGAAGAAAAAAGTGACGTGTGGATACTTCTCCGTTTCCGCGACCCTCAACTGCCTTAAGCCTGCTCTGGCGACAACTTCTCCCAGTGTCTGGTCAAGATCGACCTTATCAAATGCCACCGGTAACCCAAATTTCCTGTCGTACGGCGTGAACGTAGCGAAATACAGATTCTGGAAGGGAACGACTTCAAACTCGGCATCAGTCGGCGTTTGGGTAAATGCATTTACCAGCTGGCGCCCCCGGTCCGCCCTGAAATTGAAAAATATCACTGCATCCCCGTCGGTGATGCACGCCGGCTCAACAATATGCGGCTCAATAAATTCATCCGTGATGCCCGCCGCATAACTTGCATGGAAGGCCGCGGCTGCCGTCTTGCAGGCCTGCCCTTCTCCGTGTACAAGCATTTGATATGCTTTCCGTGTACGTTCCCATCTGTGATCCCGGTCCATCGCATGATAGCGACCGGCCACCGTGACAATCCGTGCCAGATGCCCGGCATTCGCTTCAAACTGCCGCACATAATCCAGCCCGCCATGCGGGTCCGCATCTCTGCCGTCTGTAAATGCGTGGACGCAGACCTGGTCCCGGGAAAGCCCCTCCCGCTCTGCCAGTTCACAAAGCGTAATGAGATGGTTCAGATGGCTGTGCACCCCGCCGTCCGAAAACAGCCCCATCAAATGCAGCCTGCGATTTCGGGCATGCCGCGCAGCAGTGACGAGTACCTCGTTTTCGAAGATTGAACCATCTTCAATGGCCAGATCAATGCGGGTAATATCCTGATTCACGATACGGCCGGCCCCCAGATTCATATGCCCAACCTCACTGTTGCCCATCTGCCCGGGAGGCAGCCCAACCGCCCTGCCTGATGCCTCCAGTATTCCATGGGGATACTTCGCAAACAGGTCATCCAGAAATGGTTGGTGCGCCTGATCAATTGCACTCACAGATGGATCTGCGGCAATGCCATATCCGTCTAGAATGATGAGAATATGCTTCCTTAACGGCATGATCGTTGCTTTAGATAGATTTAGTCAATACGGTAATCACGAACAATTTTGGCGGTAAGCCCGCTCCTCGACAGATATACATTCATGGAATGACATTTTGGACAGGCGATTTGCATGGTTCCGGTGCGATCAGATCGGGAAATCGGCCGGTCAAAGTAATGCCGCCGGGTTGCGCAGTAATACGCTCCCTTCGCAGGATCCAACCCCTGGATCGGCTTGGGCAGACGCTGCACCGCTTCGTAATACTTACACGCATGGGTTACGGCGCAATTTGAGCAGTCAGGGCTTCGGGCGGTGCAGGTATATCTGCCATGGAGAATCAGCAGATGGTGAACCCGCCCCCAGTCCCCCCTGGGGATGACCCGCTTTAGTCCCCGTTCCACCTTGAGCGGGGTCCCGGCCCCCTCCACCAGGCCAATCCGGTTCGCTACACGGAACACATGCGTGTCCACAGGCAACGCATCCGGGTCCCCAAATGCAACCGAAGAAACGACCTGTGCAGTCTTTCTCCCCACTCCCGGCAACTTCATGAGAGAAACCTGATCTTCCGGGAGTTTCCCGTCATATCTGGACATCACCATGGATGCCATGCCGACTAAATGCTTCGCCTTATTATTTGGATAGGAGATGGAGGCAATGATCTTGACGACCTCCCCGGATGTCGTTGCAGCAAGTGCTTCAAACGTCGGCCATGCCTTGAACAGCTCCGGCGTGACTAGGTTAACACGGGCATCCGTGCACTGCGCAGAGAGAATCACCGCAACAATGAGCTCATATTCACTTGCGAATCTGAGTTCCGTCTCTGGGCGTGAAATTACATTTGAGAGCGCGTCAATCACCATGTGTGCGCGCCTTTTTCTGCCTAAGTACATAGACCTTTAAAGGGTATGCAGTTAACTCACTCAAGGCTGCGACTGTTCATCCTCACCGCCCTGATTACCACGGGGTGCCCTTTCAACGCAAACGCCCAGATCTCGGATTCCGCACAGGTATCTATCCTGACGATCTACCCTGGAGAGGCCATCTATTCTCTATGGGGGCACAGTGCACTTCGGATTGAGGATCCCGTAACGCAAACTGACATCGCCTACAATTACGGGACTTTTGATTTTCGGAACCCGCTCTCCTTCATACTGCGCTTTGCCTACGGGAAACTGGACTATCAATTGTCTTTGAATTACTCCCCTGCCCTGCTTGAACATTCCTGGCTTTCACTCGGACGGGGTGTTGTGGAGCAGCGACTCAATATGACCGCCGAAGAAACCCGTGCTCTGTACGAATACCTGTCCATTAATGCGCTGCCGGAGAATCGTGTCTACCGCTATGATTTTCTGTATGACAACTGCTCTACGCGGATCCTTGACGCACTGGAATCTGCACTCCAGACCGAAATTGCAGATTCAACTCCAACGGATCAGGCGTTTCGGGACATGATCCGCCCCTACCTGCGAACCCATGCAGGATTGGATTTGGCGATTAACCTCGCAATGGGGATTCCCGTGGATCAGGATGCGACCGAACGGCAACGGAGTTTTCTTCCCATTGAATTACAGAACTTACTGGAAAATGCAGAAAAATCCACGGGGGGGCCACTGGTCGCACAAACCGACACCCTCTTTGGAAATCCAACTTCGCCACAGCCGCGGCAAACCATGTCACTGCCCACCATCATCGGGTGGATGATATTCCTGACTGCGTTCATCCTCTCTGTACGTGACCTTCCTCGTCCTCGGAACCGAATTTTCGACACGATTCTGCTGGGGATTGTCACTGTACTCGGACTCCAGATCACCTTCTTCTGGGGCATTTCTCTTCACGAAATCACCCGCCCCAATCTCCATATCCTGTGGGCCTGGCCACTACACATTATCCCGCTTTTCTTTGCTCAAAAATCATGGACAACCATCTACTGGTACACTGCAATGGGGACGGCAATTCTTTTTGCAGTCGGCACCCCGTGGTGGGCACAATCTCTGCCCCCTGCAACTCTCCTGGTGGCACTGGCGGCAGCACTGCGATGCTTCATTCTTGCCCGAGTACCGCGTACGGGATTTGAACCCGTGTTACCGGCGTGAAAGGCCGGCGTCCTAGACCCCTAGACGAACGCGGCAAAATTTATTGGGGTGACCGAGGGGACTTGAACCCCCGACCTCCAGGGCCACAACCTGGCGCTCTAACCGCCTGAGCTACGGTCACCATCTAAGCAAAGCCTATACATACACTTGTACGGCCCGAAGTAATGAATGATCGATTCAATGAATGATTGCGACTTTGCCATATGCCACCCCCTCCCCGTTTTTTCCTGAGGCAACAATCAGATACATCCCCGAAGGGACGAGCCGGCCATCCTGATCCCGACCGTCCCAGATCCCCCGCCCTCCCCGTGCCTGCATTCGCCGCACCAACTCTCCATGCACTGCCATGACAGAAATTTCGGTCTCCGAAACCAGGCCTTCAATATAAATTTGAGGATCTGCACCGGTGGCGACCTCCGCCGGATTAGGATAAATAAATAAATCCCTCGTCCGCTCCGACGGCTGGATCGCATCACTAAGTACGCTGATGAGCCCCTTATCCGTTCCCAGAAAAACACGCCCACTGGCTCCTTCGACGGCTACCGTGGTTACGACATCTGAAAAAAGAGGAGAGTTATCAGATTTATAGTGTGCAATCTGCCTGTATCCATCACTCTCCGAAATCAGATAAATCCCATCCGGGGTTGCCATCCATAGCCGATTGGACGGATCTACTGCGATATCATTGACTCCCAGCCCGCGCAGTACATAGGTCCCGAATGTGCGATCTTTCCACACAGGCCAGACCGCCTGCAGAGCGGGATCATTTGCTGCAAATGTACCACTTTGAAAATATGCCGGACCTCCACTGGTGCCGACCCAAACCCGTCCGTTCAAGTCTTCTGCGAGTGTATGGATCTGGGTTCCCGGCAGCCCCGCGCCATTGGACCCGGGAGTTGCATAATATGTGCA
Organism: Rhodothermales bacterium; assembly: GCA_022821875.1. Taxonomy (GTDB): domain Bacteria; phylum Bacteroidota; class Rhodothermia; order Rhodothermales; family Bin80; genus Bin80. The sequence goes on along the minus strand of JAJECV010000061.1, from coordinate 71,941 downwards.
TACATCATCGGCTGCATCTTCAGGTGTCTCATTCGTGTCCAGAATGAGTAGCCCCTGGGTAATTCTCAAGTTCCCCCGATCCAGTAAAATGATCCACTTGATTCCGTTAGAATCAATAAGGATATTCCCCAGCGCACTCGTCTGGGTTGCCCCATTACAGCTGGGTGGCAAAAGACGGACCCATGCTCCATCGGGGGTGCGCACATGTAACGGGTAAGGGGATGTTGTATTGGTCACCCACAATGTTCCATCCTCTTCGCTTGCCACACCGCCAACAATGATGTAATTTTGTGTTCCGGCTGCTGGAAGGAGCGTTGAATTGTTTTGGTCGTATGTCGTAATCACATCTCCAGGAGAGACCTGTGCCAAACCAGCACCGCGAGAGCCGGCCCACGCAATCCCTGCACCATCCACATGTACCCGCCAATAACTCCCCCTTCCAGCCAACTCTTCAAAAAAACGCCCCGTAAAATTTGTCCATTCCTCGCTCGAATCCATGCGATAGAACCCGGCCCCGGAAATCCCCGGTTGTGCGGCAGCCCAGAGGCTTCCATCTGAACTGACCGCTAAATCCCCAAATGGGGAATCAAAGGGACCCTCAGGATAAAGACCTTTACTGACAAGCCTGAGCGAGAGCGGCTCCGTCCCCTGTCTGTAGTGATTCAACCCGCTGCCCGCATCTCCAAGCCATACATCCCCTGCATTGTTCGTGGATACTGCACGCAAATCCTGATACTCTCCGACCAGAATCGTCTCTCTGCCATGGATATCATAGGCACGCAACCGGAATGGCGTTACCGCCAGAACATGATCATCAAGAACCCCGAAATCCAGAATCTCACGTGTACCGTTCCCAACCCGCTGATAATTCCCGGCCGACATTCGCCTTCCCATCCCGAAAGGAGTCCCTACGTACAGATGTCCATGATGATAGACAATATCGGTGACCTGTGAAACCGGAAGGATCGTACTTTCGGATGTCCAGCTGCCTGGATCCTGAAGGCTTCTGCCTGAAAGCGGTGCATAGGCGATGCCTGCATCTGTGCCGACCCATATTCCTGTCCCGCCATCAGGGATCTGATTCACTATCACATCGTTGACCGGGGTGGCAGCTGGCAGTGCGCCAAATCGGCTGTACGTGTCACGGACTTCATTGCGAACGGGATCAAAAACCACCAGCCCGAATCCGGTTGCAATCAGCAGGCTGTCTCCCTGCACTTCCATCGCATTAATGACCTTGAAGGGGAAGCGCTCACTTCGGTAGATATCGAAATAAGCAGTAATCTCGCCAGATGTGATCTCTAGCCGGTCAAAGACTCCGTCTGCGTATCCAATCCATACAAATTGGCGTGCAGAATCCCACACAACTGCCTGCACATTTACATCATACAGGCCCTCGGCAGCCGTATATCGTTCGATCTCACCACTGCCTGGATTATAGCCGAAAATCCCCCCGGTGGAAGCAACCCAGACCATCCCCTCCCCCGCCGACATCCCCGTCACCTCACGTGCACTGGTGTGCGCGGTCCATGACCGTGCGGATTGTGCACAAACCGATAGAACCGAGAAGGACACAACAAGTCCGATACCTATACATGTCAGTACTTTCATTCCGGCCTGAACTAGGAGAATTTTCGGAATAGGGTTGCCATCTCCAGAGCAGCCAGCGCGGCTTCCTCTCCCTTATGATCCGGACCGGCCCCGGAGCGCAGTCTGGCCTGCCCGATGTGTTCCGGGGTGATCACCCCGAGCGCAATTGGGGTTTGGGTATTCAGCGCTACGCTCTGCAATCCACTGACACAAGAGTCACTGATGACTTCAAAATGGTAGGTCTCCCCTCGGATGACGGCTCCGAGAGCAATGACCGCATCATAAGCTTTACGCTGCGCCATGCGCTGCACGGTAAGTGGCAGTTCATAGGCACCGGGGCACCACCATACATCAATATGCTTCACCTTGTGTTTCGAGAGTGCTGCGATACAGCCGTTCAGTAAATCTTGTGTAATGGCTTCATTGAATCTGCTGACCGCAATCCCAAACCTAGCCGATTCCGGCTGATCAAGGCTGCCCTTATATTCTGTTATAATCGGGGATGTATTGTGGCTTGATATATCCTTGTTTTTCCGGGGCATGGGTAGAGATTTTGCTGCGACATGCTCCCGTATACTCATTCGGATCTCTTCTGCTCCTTCCACGATACGGCTGCCAGTACTCCCTAAAGATCCCTGTGTACGGCTGGCCTGATCCAGGAACCGGAGGCGAAGTCGAAATCTAAAAACTTCAGACCTGCCGTCCTCTTTTTCTGCGCTGGCCGGATTTTCTATCCAAAAAAAATGCCGGCAGAAGCAGATTTCCTGACCAGCACGGCAATCCTGTCAGCATGTCAGACGCTTTGCACCAAGATGCACCACAGGCAAAACCACTCCACTTACCCTTGTATGAATGCATCCGGTCGTTGAAGACGAACATCCCGACAGGGACATATACGCGTGGGCATACAATGGCTGATGTACGGGAGCAGATCTCCGGCGCATGGCCATCACGATCTTGATTCATTGTGAACAGGTCCATCTGGAACACTGGAGACACAATCCGGCCACTTTGATCTGATCAGTAACGAAACCTGTCAGGATCTGCCCGTATGGCAACCATGATTTATCTTAAACTGGCGCTCAGACGGGGGCCGCTCCTCTAAGACAGGTATGGCTTTGGTCTCCTTCTGCCATCCCGGTTTCAGGAAAGGATGCGCCGGTTTTTTCTGCATTCTGACGATACACGATTCATGCCTGACTCCAGTTATGTAATCTCGCCAACTTCGATAAGGAGACACATCACACGTCGGGAAAATTTTTCGCTCATGCACAGATTGTATTGGAATGATCAGCGGAGCATAGCGTTGAATATGCTGAAGTACGTATTGAGTAAAGCAGGATGTGGTGGATTTCCTGCCATGAAACATGATTTCAGATAAAACTGCCCGAAAATTGGGGTTTAACACCCTGGTTGGATGGTTAAAGGAACGTCTGGTAAGCCCAATGGGAGCCGAGCAGCTCCATGCACTGCGTCCAGCGGCAGATTCAGTTGCACGAGCAGCAGCACTAACCCATACGGAGGCACTGCAGGGACATCTCCTGCGTGGAGATACGCTGCCGCTACAGGATTTGGTGGATGTGCGGGCATATCTTGAACAGGCACGCCCTGATGGCGCCATGCTGAATGCAGAATCCCTGGATGAGGTGCGGAAGGTTTGTCGTGCAAGCCGGCGAATGCGCACCTTCTTCTCCAGAAAAGACGATCCAATCCTGTCCAGATTCGTTCGTTCAATTGTCATACTGCAGGAAGAACTGGAGCACCCCATTGCGCATACCGTTGACGCAAACCGGAGGATCAAGGATTCTGCATCCACAGAATTGCGCCAGATTCGGCGAGGGTTGCGGCAGCGTCAGCAGGCACTCAGGGAAAAATTGCGCGAGCTGCTGGCACAGGCAGTCCAGAAAGGGTATGCGGCGGAAAATCAGCTGACCATGCGGGCGGGTCGTATGGTTATCCCCTTGCGTGCAGAAGCGAAGCGGAAAATGCGCGGATTTGTGCATGACAGCTCCGCATCCGGACAGACCGTGTACCTTGAACCGGCAGGCTGTCTGGATCTGGGGAACGAAGTGCGCATACTGGAAGCACAGGAGCAACGGGAAATCGAACGGCTCCTGCGGGCACTCACCCGGCGCGTGAGCGAACAGGCCGGTGCAATTGAACACAATCTGAGGGTCCTCGGGAAGATGGATCTCCTGCACGCCAAAGCGCAACTGAGCATCCGGCTCGGTGGAGTGATCCCCGTATTATCGGAAGAACCGGTGCTGAAAATTCGCGAAGGGAAAAATCCAGCGCTCCTCCTGACCGGCAAGTCCAGGGAAGTCATTCCGCTGACGATATCCCTCGGCAGCGAACTGCGAACACTCGTGATTACCGGACCGAATGCAGGGGGCAAGACCGTGGCCATGAAAACATGCGGACTCATGCTTGCCATGTTAGGGTGCGGGATCCCGGTTCCTGTGCATCCCGAATCTGTCTTTGGCACCTTCCATCAAATTCTCGTGGAAATCGGAGACGAACAATCCATTGAACAGGATCTCTCTACGTTCAGTGCCCGGGTTTCCGGTTTGCGCAGGATGTGTGATGCGGCAGACGAGGGAGTACTCCTTTTGGTGGATGAGATCGGAACGGGCACAGATCCGGCGGAGGGAGCCGCACTTGCGCAGGCGGTACTGGAGCAGTTTACCGCTTCCGGTGCGCTGACGGTGGTGACCACCCATCACGGTACACTGAAAGCCTATGCACATGAAGCGGCGTGCGTGGCCAATGGCTCAATGGATTTTGATGAAGACACCCTGCGCCCGACATTTCTTTTTCGGCAGGGGCTCCCCGGATCCTCGTACGCATTCCGGATTGCCCGCCGCATGAAATTCCCCCCTGCTGTTCTGGCGCGGGCCCGTCAGATCCTGGGCAAACCGGGCCTCTCCCTGGAAGCCCTGATCACAAGTTATCGGAACCGAATCGCAAAACTGGAAGCCTCCCGGAAGTCTCCAAAACGGATGCCCCCGGATACCCCTGCGCATTCTGTACCCGATCCTGCGGTGCGAAAAATGCCGGGCAAAGCAGAGCCCCTGCCTGCCGTAAAACTGGATGTCGGACAGCAGGTCCTCATTGACGGGGGAAAAAACCCCTGCGAGATCCTGTCCATTCAGGGACACAAGGCACTGGTTTCAGCCGGAAATATGCGAATGAAAATTCCACTGAAACGGCTCAAACCCATTCAACGAACAAAGCTTCGCAGCAAGGGGACCTTGAATGTGTCCACGCCCCGGACCCGTATTGACCTTCGGGGATTTCGGGTGCATGAGGCACTTGCAGAGGTGGAAAAACTGCTTGACCAGGCTGCCGGTGCGAATCTGTCTTCGGTCGAAATCATTCACGGTACAGGCACAGGCGCACTGCGCACTGCGATCCATCGTTACCTGAAAACTTTCGAGGTGAACAAAACCTTTGAGTGTCTGGATGCGAACCCGGGAGTTACGATTGTAAAAATATGAGACGGGTTTCCCCGTCTGATTGTGCAACTGGTATTTCTAGAGCCTCTTGCAAAACCCTTAATTTTGAAGATTTTTATTCACCTGAGTACACCCGGGAGTGCTTTTTGGTCTGGATTGTTAGTTTTGCAAGAACCTCTCTAGAGCAGATGAAGCCGATTTTTCTTAAATTTAACTCCAGGCTAATGCTGGAGTAACATCAGGGCAGGGATTTTCATCTCCATCCAAGTTAAACATGTCTCACAACCACTTACCATTCTTCTTTTCGATATGAGAACTCTTTTCACGATTTTTGTTTTACTCCTGATCCCCGGTTCTGTATTTGCACAGGATACAATCAGCGGGATCGTAACTGACGCAGAGACCGGATTACCCCTTCCGGGCGCAACCGTCATTATTGCCGGCACGACTACCGGTTCTGCAACAGACAGCGATGGGATCTATGTAATCCGTGACCTGTCTCCGGGAAACTACTCCATTGAGGCATCCTTTGTCGGATATGAGGGGGAATTCCGGTCGGTCACGCTTCAGGATGCAAATGTGACGGTTAATTTTTCGATGCAGATTTCAAGTCAGGCATTGGAAGCCATGGAAGTATTTGCATCACGGGCCTTGAGTCGGCAAACCCCGGTCGCCTACTCAGACATTGAAAAACTCCAGGTTCAGCGTGAACTGGGTTCCCGGGATGTGCCGCTGGTCCTGAATACGACCCCTTCCGTCTACAGCACCGCACAGGGCGGCGGAGCAGGCGATGCGCGGGTGAATGTGCGCGGATTTAATCAGCGCAATGTTGCCGTCATGATCAATGGCGTACCCGTGAATGACATGGAGAACGGCTGGGTCTACTGGTCAAACTGGGATGGCATCGGAGATGCGACCACCTCCATTCAACTTCAGCGCGGACTGTCTGCCGTGAATCTGGCGACCCCGTCCATTGGCGGTACACTGAACATCATTACGGATCCCGCGGCCAATCGCCGCCGGATCATGGCAAAGCAGGAATTCGGGAATGACGGATTCCTAAAATCAACGATTTCTGCGTCAACAGGATTGATAGATAACCGGTTTGCCTTCACGGTGAGCGGAGTGCGAAAATCCGGTGATGGCTACTATGAAGGCACCTGGACGGATGCATGGGCCTATTACGCTGCAGCGGCATGGAATATTAATGACCGACATCGGGTTGACTTCTATGCAGTCGGGGCACCGCAGCGGCATGGGCAAAACCTGTACCGGCAAAATATTGCAGCCTACGACCACGACTATGCCCGTGAAGTTTTTGAGGCAGATGGACTGGATGCCGCAACGATCACCGAAATCCTGAACAGTTTCAGCGAGGGCGGACGGCGCTGGAACCAGAATGTCTCCCCCGTTTCCGCCTCATACACCAACGAACAGCACAACGGATTCGGAACCGTGACCCGGAACTCAAGAGGAATGATTAATGAGCGGGAAAACTTTTTCCATAAGCCCCAGGTGAATCTGAACTACTTTGCGCAGCTGACCGATCAGTCACTCTGGTCCACCGTGCTGTATTACTCGGGAGGAAAAGGTGGGGGAACCGGGACACACGGACGAATGCAGTGGAATTATAATGGCCCGTCACGTGTGGTTGATTATGATGGCACGATTGCGGCCAATCAGGAGAACGGGGCATCACGCGGAATTTTGCGGAACAGCCATAACGTACAGTGGACCATCGGGGCAATCTCCAAATTCAAACATGAGCTGACCGATGCCCTGACCCTTGAAGCAGGCATTGACTGGCGCACCGCCTCTATTGATCACTATCGTACGGTACGTGACCTGCTGGGCGGGAATGGGTACCAGCGTTTTGACAGTGATTTCTGGGGGGACGACGGCAAATTACTCCGACCGGGAGACAGGTTCAACTACAATAACACCAATACCGTAGATTGGCTGGGCGGATTTTTGCAGGGGGCCTACTCCAGTGGTGCCCTCTATCTGTACGGGATGGGAGGATATTCAACCATTAAGTACTCCCACGAAGATTATTTCCGGGATGCAGGAAATGGCTCAACCTTTACAATTGAGACAGACCGGATCGGGGGATACCAGATTAAGGGAGGAGCATCCTATGCCGTCAACGAAATGATTTCTGCATTTGTGAACGCAGGGCTGGTCTCCAAAGTGCCAATCCTTGACGGGGCGCTGAATGATATCACAGGAGTCTTGAATCCAGATCCCAGGAATGAGCAGTTTCAGGCACTGGAGGCGGGCATTTCCTATGAGTCTCGGGATCGAACATTGAATACCACCGTGAGTCTGTATCATACCGTATGGAATGATCGTACCCTCACGCGCACGGTCGTGGAGGAAGACGGGGACGATGGTTTAATCAACATCCTTGGACTCAATGCTGTACATCGCGGGATTGAGGCCGAGGCTGCGTACCAGCCGCTGGAGTTTGTTCGTGCGGATCTGGCCCTGTCCCTCGGCAACTGGCAGTATACGGATGATGTTTCCGCCAGATATACGCCGGACCGCTCGGATCCATCCACTCAGGAGACCGTGTCACTTTATGTGAAGGATATTAAAGTAGGAGATGCGCCGCAGACGCAGATTGCCTATGCCGTCACCTTCTTCCCGGTGAAGGGGATGTACGCCAAGTTCACCGGTCGCTCCTATTCCAGCTATTTTGCTGACTTTGACCCCTCCAGTCGAACAGATAAGGAACAGTCAGGGCAACAGGTGTGGGAGATCCCCAGTTATAATGTCTTTGACCTCAACATGGGCTACACGATCCCCCGCCGTCTGGGTCCCGGAGAGATCCGCATATTTGCCAATGTATTCAACCTGTTTGATTCGTTCTATATTCAGGACGCAACAAATAATTCTCGCTTTAACGCTTTCCACGGTAATGGTACGGGGGCAAACCGTGCGGATGACGCGGAAGTTTTTCTGGGGTTGCCGCGCTCGTTTAATCTCGGCCTGCAGATTACCCTTCAATAGCCTGACCGGATACACGGATGCACGTTTGACCGGCGGGTGCGCAAAGTTGCTGACAAAAGTCTAAGGTTCGCACTGCGTACCGGCCGGCTGCGTGTGTTCAAGGAGATTATGCGAGCCCATTTCGTTTTCGGAGCACCCATTCCAGCCCTAGCAGCAGGATAATGATTCCAAGTATCCAGGGAATCCGCCGCAGATCAAATTCCAGATCCTGTGACTTCGTAACGGAGACAAAGGAAGGATCCGCGTGAAGACGTTCCGGAAGCGTATGCAAGGATTCTTCCGTAAATAAATACCCGCCGGAGCGGTAGGAAATTTGCCGGAGCAGTGCTTCATCGCTGTTTGTGCTTCGAGATTCCAGATTCACAGAACCAACCGTAAATATGCCCTGATCCATCCCCATAGATGTATTCATCCGTGTGGCCTGTGCCGTGTAGGAATAGGTTCCTTCCGGGAGTGCATCAATGCGCAAGGTGAATCGTCCACTCCCCGTATTGGTCATTGTATAGGGATATTGCACCCCGTCCGGTGCAGTCAACTCCACCGTAACCACCGCATCCGAAACTGGATTCAGACTCTCATCATACACCTGGCCGGAAAAATCTATCGGCTCACTTCCATCAAACGCAGTCAGTTGTGGCGCTACACGCACGGTTCGATCATCTTCCGGGGTGGTGAGCCACTGCATTAGGTTTTCTACTACCTGTGGCCAGATACGGGGGATCTCCGCTGGGTCACCGGCAAGATTCAACCACCGCCAACTCCCGGATCCCAGGATCGCAGCAGTCCGATGTCCAGCGCGGCTCAGGACGACGAACAGCGGTTCCTCCAGCGTAATTCCCCGCAGACTTACCTGTCCAAGAATCCGGCTGTCTGATGTTACATTCCAGTGTCCAGTCGTCGCTATTAAAGGAGGAAGCCGCTCCCACAGCGCTTCCGGAACGTCCAGAATGGGATCTCGATATCCCGTCTGTGTAAGTTTTAATGTGGCCTCATCGTAGAGTACGCTTCCCGTCACCGCGGGCACAGCGGGAAGTACATTTGCAAATTCATCCCGCAGCCGCTGCAGATCCGTTTGGCGGGTCAGCATAAAGAACAATGGGACCCCGGATTGTGCGGCACGGGCGACCACATTGACTGAGGCATCACCGGCCTCACGCCCTGGGAAGCCAATCAGGATCATCGCATCATAGTCCTCCAGCGAACCGGGCAAATTTCCTTCATAAAACCGGTTGGACTGCATCTGAACAAAGTTGTCCACCTGACGCACCTGATCACGGGTCAACAGGTTGTGCATCGCGGTCAGATCTGGATGGGGGGCGGCAGCAATGATACAGATTTTCTGACTTCGCCTTAGAACACGCACCGTAAAGGTTTCCCGGTTATTGGCAGCGGAAGTTTCATTTTCCAGTTCGGTCACCGTCAACGTATACTGGAACAGGCCTTCTTTCTGCGGAATAAAGCGCAGCGAAGCAATTGATTCCCCTTCGGAGATGGTCAGATTCTCAGAGGCAGCCAGCGAATCCTGCACATAGAGGCGAGTCGTGACCGTTTCGTCTGCATAGCCCCGCAACAACAGAGATACATCAACGGGAACCTCCTGCCCGACATAGGCGAGTTCGTTGGTTACCGTCCGCGCAATCATCAGGTCCTGTTGCTCCAGCGTATCTCCTACAACCACGGTATGGATCGGAATACCGTAGTCTGCAGCGACATATACGGGATTGCGGCCCGTATTATACTGACCGTCCGAGATGAGCAGAACACTGCGCAGGTTCTGGTCGCGCAGGGAGTTCCGAATCTCTTCCAGAGCGCTGGAAATATCGGTGCGCGGAGCAGTATCCCTTACCGCAGAAAGGCCTTCTATCGGACGTGTCGCTGCGCCAAACCCAAAATAATAGGTCTGCCCCTGTGTAACAGGCAACTCCTTGGTCCATTGATGTTGTGCCATGCTCTGGCTTTCATCCACCAGAACCGCCAATCCAGGCAGCCTCTCTTGCCGGACATGCCTGTAAATCGAAGGTTCAAAGAGCAGGATGAGCAGGAATGCCAGCGCAATTCCCCGGAGTGTGGGCAGGAGCCAGCGGCTAAATCCACGGAGTTTCGGTTCTGTCTCACGATAAGAAAACCATGTGACGAAGCCGGCTAGTGCCAACAGCAGGATCAATGGCCATGCATGTGCACCGAATTCAATCATCTGCCAGAAAGGTCACTTGCTCTCCCTTCAACATGATCCGGATGCATGGACAATGAATTCATATCCGTCCAGTCTTGCGACATATTTTGATGGAATAACCGTTCGGGTCATTTTAGACCACTGCCGGATCGTTACGAAGAATCAGTGGACAAGATCACAAAGCGGAAGAGGCTCTGCGTTTCCTTTTCCTTCGGCCGTAAAGAGACTCGGTCCATGTTCATTGCATTCCAGAAAACGATCAGAATCCGACACGGCTTAGCAATCCGGACTGCATTTCACCGTCAAATTGCAGCATATAGACATAAACCCCTGGGGGCAGGTGGGCTCCATGAAACTGTACAGACATACTTCCGGCCCGAATCGGTCCCTGATAGACGGTTCCAACTTCCCGTCCAAGTACATCAATGACCATCAGTCGGGCACGGGAGACGGGTTCGGCGGCCTCAATGGTGAAATAAACGACCCCCTGAAACGGATTCGGGTAAGGCGTATGTACGGTCAGATGACGGGGAACAGGAATTGCTTCCGCGGACCGGTTGACTGCCATTGCGCTCATGATTGCGGCATCCGCATTCACCACTCCCCAGCCATAATCGTTGTCCGGAGTACTGGACTGACTGGCGGTGGAGGTCAATACCTGCCAGACATCCTTCGGCCCGAGGCTGGGATTCGCCTGAAGAATCTGAGTCACGATTCCCGCGACCATTGGAGCAGAAAACGATGTTCCTCCCCCCTGACCATAGCGTTCGGTTCGCTCCGCATGAGACACCCTAAATCCCTGTGCAGAGACATCAGGTTTAATTCGATCATCCGCCGTGGGCCCACGGCTGCTGAACCCGGCAATAAAATGATCTCTCAGAGGAAGGCAGACAAAACTGAAAAAGATGTCTTCAGGACAAACTGCGCCCACGGCAATCACCGAGTCACCATCTGCCGGCGTGCTGAGGGTTTGCCTTCCAGGCCCCTCATTTCCTGCACTGTTGAGGGGAACCACTCCGCGACTTGCAGCAGCATCCATCGCGATGGTCGTAAGTCCGGTGTCCCCGTCCAGATCACTTTGAGTATAGCTTCGCTGGCCGCCATCAAAATCAAAATATCCCAGCGAAGCCGTAATCACGTCTACTCCTTCGGATTCCATCCACTCCACTGCGGCGACGAAGTTGTCTTCTTCAATGTTACGCTCATAGGGAGCACACTCCGTCGCCGCCGCGTAAATGGTTGCACCATATCCAGGACCAATGAGTCGCCCCTCGTGATAGCCGACGGCAATGGAGGCGACCTCCATTCCGTGGGAATGTTCGCTACGACATGGCTGCGATGAATCCCTGTTGGTAAAATCCCGAAATTCAATCAGACGACCATCGTCGATTATCGGGCTCAGTGAGCGATGACTGAAGGGACCCGACCCGCCGTCACTAAAATGGGTATCAATAAAGCCCAGGATTACCCCGGTCCCGTTAATACCACGCTCAAGCGGTGGAATCGCATTCACAATATCCAGTTGAGTACAGGACGGGCCATACACGCTTGACGGGCAGTTTAAAGAAACCCGTTCCGGAATCACGGGGGAGACCGGTATGTATGGCTGTCTGTCCGGTGCCAGATGGGCAACAGGGCGGATTTCTCGCACATAGGGAAGGGCGGCTATGTGCGCTGCCTCGTCTTCACTGAGCCGCGCCGTTACGGCATTCAGCCAGCGACTTCGATGTTCAATCGTCACCCCCATCTCTTGAAGATCCGCCTCATAGACATACGAAACGGGCGCATCCTGCAGGGCAAACCTCGCCGCGAAGTGCGACTCTCCTCTCAATGCACGGCGAGCGATGGCTTTATCCGCCAGATACCCCTCTTCCACCTGAGTATTTTTGCCGGAAGCATCCAACTTGTCCGTTAAGAAAATCCAGTATTTGGTTTCCTCTTGAGCAGTTGCAAGATGGGGGGTGATACACAGAAGGATAAAGAATAAGATGGTGCGCATGATGTTGATATGAATGAAAAATTGCGGGAATTTACGTCAATTTCCGATAGTGCACCGGGAGGATGTACGAGAACGATTCGCCAAACTAAATGCTCTTGGAAGCAGATCCTCTGTACGAAAACATTCCGGTGCCTGACTGCCCCGATCCATCCAGATGACGGATTCGGGAGCAATTTCATACAGTACCTGCCTGCAGGCCCCGCAGGGGGTCGCAACAGCAGATTTTAAGCAGGAAACATAGACACTTTCAATGTTGGATACGCCCGCACTCACCGCGGCCGCAATCGCAGCGCGTTCAGCGCAAAGGATTCGTGTCCAGTCAGGGCGTTCAATATTCGCACCCTGAAAATACTGAAAGTTGTCCGTAACCGCAATTGCGCCGACTGGAAAATCCGATTCCGACGTTCTGGCATATGCTGCTGCTCGCCGGGCAAGGCGAATACCCGTATGTGGGTTGATCGGTTCAGTAACATGCCTGCACATCGTGAGCTGGGTACGAATCCGGTACGTGAATCCCGGTGTGCCAAAAAAGTCTTCCTCCAGTTGTTCTATCGGCGGTGTTACGGATTGGAGGATGGTAAAACTCTCCTCCGCTTTTGCGGGGGCACTCAAAATAACGGCGGCAATATCTTCTCTTCCCGTCATAACTGCACGGACCAGCGCAGAACGTAACGCAGGGATGACGAGCGGGTAAGAGGCATTCTCGATCCGAACTCCACAGATCCAGTCTCCGTCTGACAGAAGTACCAATGCAGCTCTTGGCTGAGACGAATAGGGAACATAGGCGCGGAGCGCAGCTTCTTTGGCAAAACGCCGTAATGTGTCAATTACTGAAGATTCTACCATGGATTCAGGAACGCAAAGAACGACCAATCAGTTTACCTTTATCTGCAGCCGGGATGGCGGAATTGGTAGACGCAACGGACTTAAAATCCGTTGGCCGTAAGGTCGTGCGGGTTCAAGTCCCGCTCCCGGTACAATGATCAGCGAAGTGATACAGAATCTCCTTTGCATTGGCAGAAATTTCTATCATGGCTTGTGTGCGGCACTTGTACGCAGGATACATCTGTTTCGTGCATGGTGGAGATGGATGCCGGGGCAGACCGAAAGGAATTTCAACCTGCACTGGACAACAGATCGGATCACATCCACTTTTCCCACACACATATCCCGAGTCAATCCTCCCTGAAGATTGGCAGACTCGTCCAATAAAGCAGATAGTTTCCCGCTTCATGTCTGTGGGTTATTTACCGCGAAGAAGCGAACCGCAAATTCTCATTGCCCTAATTACTGTTCTGGATCATCCCTGAAAAAAAAATCCCGCATGTCCGACCTTTGTACACTAGAGCAGAGGTGCATAGTCAGAACCACTTTGCCGCCTGCAATGCAGAAGATCATGCCCGTATCTGGCCAACATAAGAATGGCGGGGAAACGGGGGATCGCATTTGATCAAAAAATATCCAATGCAGAATATTCGTTAATTGAATATAATTTCTTATATTGGATGCCGGTGTCAAACTTTAACCAAACAAACAAACAAATGCAGTTAAAACTATGGGACTCGAAGACGAAGGGATTACGGCCTAAGGTGAGTATTCAGGCTATGGGCAGGTTTGCCTTCAACAGGGATGCAGGCAAATACATGAACCTCAAATCAAACCCCTCCTATGTTCTGGCAACCAAGCCGGGAGATCAGGAGTTGGCACAACTGTTTCTAGTTGAAACAAAAAAGATACTTCAGGCAGGCATCAACCCTGTCCGGGCGGTGAACTCTTCGGCCTATTCCTATATCAACGTCAAAAATGTTCTGGACCGCCTCGGGATTGATTATAAAAATCGGGTGATCTCCTACAACATCAGACTCTCCAACGACACGTTTCAGGGATGTCGGGTCTTCGTTCTGAAGAGGAAGACAAACAAGCCAAGAAGGAAGAACAAAAATTCTGCGGATCAAGCAGAATAAATCGTATCTTCTTGCTGCGAACACTGCACTCATCTCCACGGACAGGGAGGCGGGCTGTGCCCGTTGGATTCCTCAAGGGCTTGATGGCTACCCCGGGATCATGGATCTTAATCCACGGTCCCGGGGTTTCGCAGTTTCTACCTGAACTGATTCATTTTCTCTGACATAATCTCCAGATACTCCTCTGGAGTGATCCGGATACCTTCGGGAGCATTGAGTTCTTTTTCAAGCCCCTCTTCAAGCCTCACCGCCATAAAATTGATCCTGCCGGTAAACCCCTGCGGTGTCTGCATCCCCGTCTCAATCAGTAGAGGGAGTCCCGGAAGCCCGCCGAACTGCAATGGTCCTGCCATGGACAGAAAATCAGTCGAGTACCAGGCAACGACATTGAGAGTGTCCGAGAGAAACTCAGCCTTCTTGACGGGATAGCCCAGAATTGTGCTATCTGCGTCCACTAAACTCCAGTCGATGGGCTCAATGTTTTGCGAGATCAGGTACGGCGCTTTTTCATCAAAGCTGGGCATTTGTGATAGAACCGTGCCCTCTAGATGGTCCGTATAACTCAATCCTAGAGGCATCTCACCTCCAAATGGATTCATTCCAGCAGGGAAGGAGCTCAGATCAGGTCGCATCAGGGACTTCGTACCGCTGAAGTCCATATACATCCGAAGGGTTCGGAACTGCTCCGGGATACCTGAAAATTGCTGCATCATCTGTGCAACCATGCTAGAGTCTATCGGCATATCCGGAGGCAGGTTTGCCATGATGACTTCCATCGAAGGCATCTCCATCTCATATCTCATGGAATACTCCACCGTCCCCTCTTGTGCAAAAAGGGCGGCAGGAAAGAAGAAAAGCAGAAGTATCAGACAGCGCATGTAGATTGTGGTTGTTTTAGATTCATACCCCTTCAGTATGTGCAAAGTTGCGTTACGAAAATCACACAGTGTACTCTCACGAACCGTATAAACCTGAAAACGCTCCCCTGTACCAAAGCACAGAGGAGCGTTTTTAATCAGAAAATTTGCAAAACCTAGTACCCGGGGTTCTGGACTAGATTCGGATTGGCCTGTATTTGGTTCTTCGGAATGGGGGCGACATTGCGGAATGCTCCCGATACGGCTCCCGCTGCATCTCCGCCTGGATGTTTGAACCGCCAGGGATCATTAAAGCGTGTCTCTCCACCGGCAACGCCAGCAAACCGGATCAGATCCTGTCGCCGTGTCTGTTCAAAGAACAATTCCCGCGCCCGCTCCGCAACCAGACGGTCCGCAGTCAGCATATCAAAGCCATCCACACCAGAGCGCATACGGATTTGATTGACCAGTGCCAGAGCCTCTGCACTCGCAGAATTTTGTCTCCACAAGACCTCTGCCTTGAGAAGAAGTACATCTGCATATCGGAAGATGACAAAGTCGTTGCTCATCTCGCTGCCGATTCCAGGCTCAAACTCGTACTTCCCGATCCGTGCACCGCACTGGCGACAGGCAACTCCCTGGATGTCATTGATTGTCGGCACAAAGGACAGGGGAGGCCCATTCATGTCAAAGTCGCTGAATACACCTGAATCCTCAACACGATCCCCTGCAGCAGTATATTGCGGGCCAACCAGGAAATTCCCCAGGCGGTCATCCATTGTCCCCATGACCATTTCAACCCCCATATCATCACTGGTGGGATTGACCCCGAAGACCTCTCCCTGCGGCCCCGGGTTCTGCATCGGATCAATCACCGATTCATAGAGTTTTTGGGTTGCACTCCAACCATTCCATGGCTGATTCTGGAAGTTGTAGGTGTTCTGGCTTCCATAGTGCAAGGTCATTTGATGCAGGTTGAACCCACCTCGAAATACCTTGTCATAAGGAACGACGAAAATATTCTCGGGGGAACCCTCATTCAGAATGAGAAAATTGGAATGATAGTCATCTGCGAGACTGAATATGCCCGAGTTGATGATTTCATTCAGGTGCATCAAGGCATCATTCCATCGCGGAGTCCCTGTGTAGACCTCGGCATTCATGTATAATTTCGCCAGCGTCATGTGTGCCACATACGCGTTCATCCTGCCATAGGTGGCCCGCGTATCGGTGCTCAGATTGGGCAGGTTATCCTTGAGTTCTTTTTCCACAAACTCAAAGACCATGCGCCGTCCCTCATCAAAGTTTGAAGAGGGCTGGGAGGGCTGCTCCGGTGCATCCACAAAGCTGGTCACGAGTGGTACGTTGCCGAAGGCATCCAGGAGCCAGTAGTAGTAGAATGCACGCAGCGCCTTCAGTTCGGACACGAATGGAGTCACCAGACTTGCATTGGCCGTTCCTTCCGCCAGCGCACTCTCGAACTGAAAGATGAGACGGTTCGCATTGTTCACGCCCCCAAAATATCCCGTCCAGAATCCGTCAAAGGTGCCTTCTTCCGAAGTCCAGGTATGGGTATGCAGACGGAACCAGAATCCACCATCGGACCAGTCCTGCCCTCTGGTTGGCACAATCAGTTCATCGGTGGTGACCTCGTTCAACTGCGCCGGCGGACCACTTCCGCCAACACTGCCTAAGTTACTGTATGCATCGCCCATGGCAGAAATAAACTGCTGGTCGTCCTGAAAGAAGTCAACCGGTTCAACCTGATCGTCAACGGGCTCGGAAAGGTCCGTGCATGCCGAAACGAAAAGCATCATGCCCAGTGCAAGAACCAACGAGCGAAGTGTGAGTGTTTTTTTCATTTTCAATCTATTTACGTTTGTTGGTCTATGGTTACAAATTGATGTTCACGCCAAAACTGACCGAGCGTGTCGTAAAGTATTCCAGACGCCGTTCAATCCCGGGTCCAAGCGGACCGACGGTCGCGCCCTGCCCAGACTGTCCCTGATCCCGATCCACATACCGTACCTGTGGATTCAAGCCGGAGTAGCCGGTAATCGTGAACAGGTTATTTCCCGACAGATACACGCGCACCCTCCGAATGGGGGTATTTGCAAGCATCGATGCGGGGAGTGTGTATCCAACGGAGGCATTGCTTAGACGCACATAATCCCCGTTTTCTACGTGGTAACTGGACCAGCGCGGGTCATCATTGAGGTCGGCCAGTTCAAACGCATCCTGCAGCACATTGTAGGATGTAATCTGCTTTGGCACAGAGTAGAAGGTGCTGAACATGTTTGCAATCTGATGGCCAAAGACTCCCTCAACGAAGAAACTGGCATCAAAATCACCGTAGGACATTCTGTTTGACCAACCCAGCTGGAAATCAGGAAGGCCGTTCCCCAGAATCTGCTCATCATCGGGAAAGTCAAGGGCCTCATACTCTTTTTCGGTACCGTCGGCGGCATGAAAAAGCCACTTGCCATTGTCTCCGATCCGGGCAAACCGGGGCCCCCATAACTGTCCGATCGGCTCGCCCTCCTTGATTCGGACCATTTGTACGTTGTTGAGTCCAGGTGCGCCAGGTTCTGCCAGAAACTGAACATCTTCCGTCAGATATTCGTCCAGCATGGTTTCCGAATAAATGGACGCAATGATCCCGGAACCCCAGGTGAAGTCACCGGCTGAACTGCCCTGAAGAATTTCATAGTCCAGAGAGAATTCCAGTCCGCTGGTGGACAGTTCGCCCACATTGCTCCATGTAGTGGGGTACAGGTTCGGCGGAACCGGGACTGCGATCTGGAAGAGCAAGTCACTGGTCGTGGACTGATAGGCATCAATCCGGCCGCTTAAGCGGTTATCCAGCGCAACAAAATCAACCCCAAGATTGATCTCGGTTTTTTCTTCCCACTTCAGGTCCGGGTTCGGATTGCTGACCGGGCTGAAGCTCTGGATGTATTGACCGCTGACAAAGAAACTGCCTGCAGGGCCCAATCTGGAGAGGGAAAGGCCGCTGACCGGTGCATCCTGCCCGGTCTTACCGATACTGGCCCGGAGACGCAATTCGCTGAAGTAAGGCAACTCAACCAGGTTGGCCAATTCCACGCCAACCCCGGCAGACCAGAACAGTCCCCATTTATTATCCACCCCGAAGCGAGAAGACCCTTCACGGCGAACGCTTCCATTGAAGAAGAAGGAGCCGTCATAGTTCGCGTTCACACGGCTGAAGAAGGCAATCAGGCGGTTGGTTTCCCGGAAACTGCCTACGCTTGCCTCGCCCTGATTAAAATCCTGTGCAAAGGAGAAGTTGTTGTAGGATACCTTATCGGTGATAAAGTCTCCTCCCCCGGCATCAAACCCCTCACTGACAAAGTCATTGTAGGAGTACCCGGCAATAAACTCAAGCGCAACCTCTCTGGTCAGATCGCCAGCGTAGTGAAGCGTGGATTCAAAGAGCTCGCTTTCCAGGTCTGAATAGGATTGTTCTGCGCGGCCCGGTCCGAGTGAGGCAGCCGTTGCTCCGCCACCAACCTTGTGCCGGCGTGAATAGAAATTCCTTGCAACACGGTCATTGTTCTGATAGGAGTACTGGGCGGCGATGGACAGACCGGGAAGCAGAACAGACAGATCGTACTCACCTCTTACAACACCGGAGAACAACTTGTTCTCCCCAATTCTGCTCCCCTCTTCAATGATGGCCACCGGGTTGAAATAATTAAAGAGCGGCTGTTCAAAGAACCCGCCCGTATTCTCAAATCCATCCGCCCTGACCGGCGCGGTCGGGTTCATGACACCGGAAAATTTGAAGGCATCCGCAAAACCAAAGTTCTGATCTTTTTTGTTCGCGGACAGCTGAATCGTGATCTCCAGTTTGCGATCCAGCGTCCACTGGGTAAAGTTCAGCCGCCCACCGATCTCCTGGAAGCCGGTATAGCGCTGAATTCCATTGCGGTCCCGGAAATTCCCGGAAACCCGATAAATTGAGTTTTCGCTCCCGCCACTGAGTGCAAGGGTGTGCACCATATTGGATCCCGTCTGGGTGATCTCCTCAAACCAGTCGGTATTATGTCCCAAATCCGGTGCCTCAAACTTTGTTTGCTGGGACAACCGGCGGTACTCATCACCGGAAAGCACATCCAGACGGTTTTCGATGCCCTCAAAGGTATAGTAGGCACTGTAGTCTACGGATACACCTTCCCGGGCCTCACCGGTTTTAGTAGTGATCAGAATGACACCGGCGGATCCGCGTGTCCCGTAAATAGCGGAAGCGGATGCATCCTTGAGTACATCAATGGACTCAATGTCTGTAGGGTCAATACTGTCAATGCTGCCGCCGACAACGCCGTCCACGACCACCAGAGGAGACTGGTTTGCTCCGAACGAGGAGATGCCCCGCAGACGCACATCCGGTGAATCATTCGGATTCCCGTTGCGGGTACTGATCTGAAGACCGGCAACCTTGCCCTGGATCATCTCCTCAACGGAATTCACATTTCCAGTTACAAAATCATCCTCTCCAAGATTGGAAACGGAACCGGTAATGGTTCGGCGCTCCTGGGATCCGTAGCCTGTGACCACAAGTTCTTCGCCGATTTCGAAGACCGTTTCAATCAGGTCAACGTCGATGGTCGTGCGACCGTCAATTCCGATTTCCTGCGTGTCAAACCCAATAAAGGAGAAGACCAGAGTGTCCTGAAGCGAAGGCACATCAAGACTGTACATTCCGTCAAAGTCGGATGTAGTCCCGGTGGAGGTTCCTTTGATGATAATGTTTACACCAGGTATTGACTCAGCGGTTGATGCCTCACGCACCGTGCCTTGGACCTGATTCTGAGAGAAAGCGCTTCCAGCCGAAAAAGCAACGAGCGGAATCAGCGCATACAATAGTTTTCTTACCTTCATAGTGTGAAATAATGTCTGGTTACGAGATGACAGGTGGGACAAAGAATCTTCCCACAGGACGTTCCTAGATGCATAATATACAAAAATTTTCTTTTTCCCACCTATACAACGGGGAAAATTTGAAAAATTTTTCAAGAATAAGCCCCTGGTGGCTAAGATTGAGACTGACTTGAGGATACACAACACATAGCTATTGGGAGACCATTCGTCTTGATATGGAAAATTTATCCCCCCTGACTCCAATCCGGCAAAACTATCCCCACATGAGTTCGATAGAGGCCTTCTGAAACCAAAAACACAGTTTAAGGGGCCTCCGGCTGTGTTACGGATTCAAGAGATTGAAGGGATACAAGTTGCTGGATGGGTTGAGGGGGCTGCGAACAGATGCATGGCTTTCTATTAAGACAGATTTGGCCGTATTATTGGGGGACCATCAAGCTCAACTCTGACTCATGAAATACTCCCCCTTCTTCCCATGTCTATTCCTCATGGTTATGCTTAGTGTACGTTCCGCGGAGGCACAACTGGACTATCAGGCACCACCGGCACCGCTCGACAGATTGCTTGATGCACCACTTACCCCGTCGGTACGACTAAGCCCTGATGGTACGCTTATGGCTTTGCTGCACCGGCCGGGACTTCCCTCTATTGAGGAAGTTGCGGCCCCGGAACTGCGTCTTGCCGGGATGCGGATTAATCCGAGGATTCATGGCCCAAGCCGGACCACCGCTTATTCGGGAATCAGCATCAAGTCACTGGATGCAAACCCTGCACGTCCGATAACAGGCATTCCAGAGTCCGGCAGGGTTCGGAATGTATCCTGGGCACCAGATGGACAGCATATTGCCTTCACAGTGGATATGGTTGACCGGATTGACCTGCATGTTGCCGACGTATCCACCGGAACCGCCCGCAAATTGACAGACATTGCCATCAACGATATAACGTATGGCAGCCTGCGCTGGCATCCAGACTCAAAATCCCTGCTGGTTCGCGCGGTCCCGCAGAATCAGGAAAGCATGCCGGTGGTGCCCCTTGCCCCGGCAGGGCCGGTAATTCAGGAGAATCTAGGTGGAGAAGCACCTGCGCGGACCTATCAGGATCTCC
The DNA here is from genome assembly GCA_022821875.1 of Rhodothermales bacterium. Taxonomy (GTDB): domain Bacteria; phylum Bacteroidota; class Rhodothermia; order Rhodothermales; family Bin80; genus Bin80. The sequence goes on along the minus strand of JAJECV010000061.1, from coordinate 50,882 downwards.
TCTCGGATCCGTACGATGAAGACCTGTTTGCCTGGTTCATGGCATCACAGGTTTTCCATATCCCCCTTCAGGGCACGGCCACACCGCTGGGGCCCGTCGGGCTGGCACTGACCCCCGAACCGTCTCCCGATGGGCAATATATTCTGGTTCGTGCCATGCATCGCCCCTTTTCCTATCTGGTTACGGCGGGCCGTTTTCCGCACAGTTATACAATCTATGATGCACAGGGGCAACTCGTCAAAGAAGTCGCCCGGCTGCCTCTGGCCGAAAATGTACCGGTCACATTTGGATCAACGACCACCGGACCTCGCAGTATGGGCTGGAGAGCAGATGTGCCGGCGACCCTTGTCTGGGTAGAAGCACTGGATGGGGGCGATGGCGGTGCGGAAGCATCGCTGCGGGACGAAGTTTTTTTACTGGATGCACCTTTTGAATCGGATGCCATATCGCTGGTAAAACTACAGTTCCGATATAGCGGAATCCTGTGGGGCCATGAGTCGCTTGCACTGGTGGTAGAAACATGGTGGTCTACCCGGCAACAGAAAACCTCGCTCCTGAACCCTTCAAATCCCGGTACCGTCACCAAAGTGATCTTTGATCGCTCCACAGAAGATCGCTACAGTAACCCGGGGACTTTTCAGAGGATACGCACCGCACAGGGAACGTCTGTACTCCAGATGGACGGGAACGAATTTTTATTGATTGGTACGGGAGCATCAGAGGATGGAGACCGGCCGTTTCTGAGAACAATCAATCTGGAAACAGGTGCAACCGAAACCCTCTTCCAGAGTGAAGCGCCCTACTATGAACGTCCTGTGTACGTCATGGATAACGCTCACATTCTGACGGTTCGGGAGTCGGTGGATGATCCACCGAACTATTTTGTGCGTAATCTGGAGGATGGGTCGCTTATGGCCGTGACTGAGTTTGAACACCCGTACCCGGAACTGGCGACCATCACAAAGGAAGAACTCAATTATACGCGTGCAGATGGGGTTCCACTGAAGGCAACACTCTACCTCCCGCCTGGATATGATACGCAGGATGGACCGCTCCCAACGCTGATCTGGGCATATCCGCGTGAATTCAAGAATGCAGACTTTGCCGGTCAGCGCACCGGCAGCCCGTTCCGCTTCAAGTATATGAGTTATTCGGGAGCGATCCCGTATGTGACGCAGGGATATGCGGTTCTGGACGGCACCTCCATGCCCGTAATCGGAGAAGGAGAGGAAGAGCCCAACGATACATTCCGGGAACAGTTGGTGGCGAATGCACAGGCGGCCATTAATGCCGGCACAGCGCGGAGAGTTGTAGATCCGAACCGTGTCGCAATTGCGGGGCACTCCTACGGTGCATTTATGACTGCGAACCTGTTGGCCCACTCCGATCTCTTTCGTGCGGGCATTGCGCGAAGCGGTGCCTATAACCGTACACTGACCCCGTTTGGGTTTCAGCGGGAAGAGCGTTTATTCTGGGAATCCCCCGAAACCTATTATACGATGTCCCCCTTCATGCATGTGGATAAAGTGAATGAGCCAATCCTGCTCATCCACGGAGAGGCGGATAATAACTCAGGGACATTTCCTCTCCAGAGCCGCCGCTTTTATGGTGCATTAAAAGGACTGGGAAAGACTGCACGCCTAGTCATGCTTCCTCATGAAAGCCATGGATATCGTGCGCGGGAATCTGTGGGACATGTCCTGTGGGAAACGACGCGCTGGTTAGACACGTATGTGAAAAATGCGGAACCCTCTGACACGGCAGTGGCACCGCCAACTCCCAATCTATAGGACAAAATGATTTTGGACGGGGGAGCATAATACTTTAAGCCGACTAATGGGAATGCGTCCAGTCCTTTTTCTTGTACTGCTGGTTTTCTGGCCTCACCTCGTGAATGCACAGGAAACGGTCAAATACTGGATTTTCTTGACGGATAAATATGATGTCTCCGGTAAGCATACGCAGGTTGAAGACGACTATCTGTCCGGTCATGCGATCACTCGGCGCATCCAGCGGGGAGAGCCGGGTTTGGCTTCTGGGACCGCATTGCAGGATGCGCCCATTTCCCCTGTCTATGAAGAAGACCTTTTCCGCAGAGGTTTCAAGATTGAACAGCGAAGTCGCTGGCTGAATGCCGTGACAGCGTGGCTCAGTGAAGACGATGTGCACCGGATCGCCCCCCTTCCCTATGTGCGCGAAATCCGCCCCGTTGCACACATCTTTCCTGATGCACAACCATTGATTCCCGTATCGCCTGTGATCCCCGAACGAGTGTCTTCCAACTGCCCGTCAAGCCGATTTGGCCCCTCCTGTACCCAGTTGGATGTAGTGAATGCAATTCCGCCGATTGAGCGGGATATCAATGGGAGAGGGGTAATCCTGGGATTCATTGATAACAAATTTAGTGCGGACTCTGCCGCCCCCTTCAGTCACAGATCACTGCGACATATTCTTGATGACGGTCGACTCGGTGAATTTCGGGATTTCACGAACATGGATTCATCGCAGATATGTTCCTATTCATCTTCCCATGGAATGGCGGTTGCATCAATAGCAGTTGGATATCATGAGGGTGTCCTCGTTGGCCCTGGATACGGTGCCACGATTTATGCTGCTGCGACCGAATGCAGCTCCTATGAGCGCAATATTGAAGAAGACAATTTTGTTGCCGCGGTGGAGTGGATGGAAGCCAGAGGAGTCGATGTGATCACCGCCTCATTAGGTTATCTTGGGTTTGATGACGGCCAACGCAGTTACACACGACATGACCTGGACGGTGACACCGGACTTACTACCATTGCCATGGATGCCGCTGCCAGTCGTGGCGTAATTCCAATCAACAGTGCAGGCAATAGCGGTTTCCGCGGTCCTCAAACCATCACCATGCCTGCGGACGGGCACTCAGTGATTGCGGTTGGTGGTATTTGGCCGGATGGACAGATTTTCGACCGCAGCAGCCGGGGGCCGACGGCAGATGGCAGAATCAAGCCTGATGTCACTGCACAGGGTGTCGCGGTAGATTTTGCTTCGGGAATGGATGGCTATGAGAGGATGTCGGGTACTTCACTTGCTGCCCCGATGGTGGCGGGAATCGTCACCCAGATCCTTCAGGTGAATCGCCATCTTAAGCCGAGAGAGGTCTGGAATCTGTTAACCACGACCGCCAGCCGCTCAAACGCTCCCGACAACGACTATGGCTGGGGGATTGTCAATGCGGACGCAGCGATCATGAGCGCAGTGGCACTGAGACGCTCCGAAGAAGCCTTTCCCGTTCCCGACAACCTGATCCTGCACGCACCTTATCCGAACCCATTTCGGGATATCGTGTATTTCACGGTTGAAGCAGCGGAACCCGTTTCTTATGCTCAACTTACGATTTTTGATGTATTAGGGCGAGAGGCGGCCATTGTACACCAAGGCCTACTTCAAACGGGAGGACTACCACTTCAATTTGACGGCTCAGACCTGCCTCCAGGGATTTACACCTATACACTGGAGCATGGGGGAAGGACGCAGTCGGGTATGTTGATACGTCTGGGTTATTAATTATTAGGGTTGAAAGTCATTAGACACACGCGGTGATGCCTTCATGGGGCAGATTGAAGTGACCGGGTCTGCTCATTCCTGCAAATACGAGGGAGCATAATGTTTCAACCCGACAGAGGGGAATACGTACAGTCCTTTTTCTTGTACTGCTGGTTTTCTGGCCTCACCTTGTGAATGCACAGGAAACAGTCAAATACTGGATTTTCTTGACGGATAAATATGAATTCTCCAGTAAGCATACGCAGGTTAAAGACAACCACCTGTCCGGTCATGCGGTCGCTCGGCGCATCCATAGGGGGGACTAGATCTGAAGTTATTTCAACCATTCCACAGGGTGGATCAAGGTTCACCGAAAGCGGCTGGTTCCGCATGAAACAAGGGGTACATGGGGATCGCTACATTCCCGTGACCTGCGAAGTAGATGCGTTGGAACATAAGGCAGACGATCTTGGCACTGAAGTGAACCGTAACGGTGAACCGGTTGCCGACAGCACGGGAATGATCTTCCATCTGACCGATACATCTTGCCTTGAGATGCGAGTCAGACTACTCCAGAAGACTTCGCCAAAGGAAAACAGACTATCTACCCGTGGATAAATTATGATCCTTGAATTAGACAGTGCAACTACTTATCGCAGATGGCCGATCCGGCTATTTTTCGACCTTCGTGATTTTCGTGATCACGAAAATCCCCTGTGGATATTTCGAGGGGTGGAATCCTGAAAAATGAATTCAAAAAGTGTCGATTAAGCTTTTACGAACCTTACCCACAGACTGCCAAGCCTCTATCCAGAACAGAGTCATGGCGAAAAAATCGGGAAGATGCCTATATCTCCCCTTTTCGTGTAACCCTTGCTTTGGCAAAAACTAGAACAATATTCTTGCTGGATTCAGGGCGTTAGTTTTCCCAGAATGTACCTATCCCTGGACGGATACAGATGGGATGGCGGGCTGGGTGATTAAGGGGCGGTTCGCGGCCCGAATATCTTCGTTCACATCAATTCCCTCGGTTCTGAGATACCCTATAATTCTCTGTACTTGTCCATTCAGGACATACATTGCACGAGCCAGTTCAGCAATTTGCTCATTCTGATCAGCTTGTCCATCCTCAATCCGTCTAAATGCAGCAGCGACTTCCGCCTTAAACTGATTGAGTGCTTCAGTGAATCTAACTTCCAGTTGTTTAAGTGCTTCGGTTTGTCTGGTGTCTTGTTGTTTAAGTCCTTCAGTAAACCTGACTTCCAGTTGATTGAGTGCTTCAGTAAATCTGACTTCCAGTTGATTGAACCCTTCGGTAAATCTGGCCTCCTGTTGATTGAACAGTTTGATTACTTCCGTTTTGAACTGATTGAGTGCTTCAGTTTGTCTGGCCTCGCTTCGTTCTAGGTTACGGTCAATTCTTCGTGTGAAAATTGAGATCACGGCAACCACCGTTCCAAGAATCAGAAAAAGCAAGGATGCCACGGCGATGACAAGCGTGAGGTTTGATATAGTCATGGAGATATTTGATCAAGTTCAAGTGCCGTATACATGGATTCGAGTTCGTGGTTCCATTCTAATCTGATTTGATAAGTACCGATACGAAATCATCAAATTTTGCCTGTGCCAACGACCAGTTACCTGAGCCTCTGTAGACAAGATAGCCATTACGTAGAGGCTCTTGCAAAACTAATAATCCAGGCTGAAAAGCACTCCTGGATACACTCAGGTGGACAAAAACCTTCAAGATTTGGAGTTTTGCAAGATACTCCGTACAATAGAATTACAGAATTAGATGATGCGTTTAGATGGATCCGTTGTTGTTCTACGAACAGGTCACCCCCCGGTTGATGTGTACATGTCTTCTGAAGTATGGTACAATTTGTCATGAATTCAGAAGATAGAAGGTATTCTATCGTGTATAAACTAACCGGCAAAGTGTAGCGTGGCGATCCCGCATCATGAAATTTTAACCGGATATACACCGTGCGCCGTGGAAAGATGATTCCTACTTGTAAGCGCGAAATCCACCTGACAGTTGTCGCTCCAGTCCGTATCGATCAAAGCGATTTATGGAGATAACCACATGAGTTGAAATACTTTGGATGGAAGGATTGCCTTGGCGATTCAGCGGGCAGATAGGCAGAAATACGTAGCGGAGGAAGAGCATGGCAGGCACCGCCCCTTTGGTTTTAACGGATGCACGCTTCGAGGTGAGTGTATTCAGGATCTCTCCAATATCACTGAGCCTGTGCTATTGGAAAAAAGAATACGGCCAGGATTGTAATAGAAAGGATTAATTGCCGTATCTTTGCGCCCGTTATCGTTTTACAATTCAATTTCATGACTCGCATATCTAAAACCCTGCTGCCTCTGTTCTCATTGGCACTTATTCTCACCGCATGTGAAGGGCCAACGGGGCCAGAAGGTCCGGCTGGGCCGCAAGGTGCCCAGGGGGCTGCCGGAGAGCGCGGACCCGAGGGCCCGCAGGGACTATCTGGGGGCAGTAATATGGCCATGTTCAGTTTCACGCTCGCTGAGGATGACTTCACAGATAATCAAGGAGTTGAACTCGCTGCTTATGCCGCCCCGCTAATTACTGCGGATGTAGTGGAAAATGGCGTAGTTCTTGCCTATTCAGACCTAGGATCAGACGGAGACTTATGGGTACCTCTCCCGGTTCTTTTTGGGGCGCTCTCACAGACATTTACATACGCTGAGGGTTCGTTTGGCATTCTGATTTCCCGTCCGAATACGGCTCCGCCACAGGCATCTGTATTTGACGGAGATCAAATTCGGGTGGTAACCTTTTCTTCTGCGGGTGTGCAGAAGCTTGATGGCGTAGACACCGAAGACTATGAAGCCGTAATGGAGTTGTTTGACGCTGAAGTCAATGCAATCCGGTAGATCATCCCGCTTCATTTGAGCGGAGGTCGCCGGTGTTTGCACCTACTTGCCACCTTCCCCTCATTCTTGTCGGGGGAAGTAGTGGAGTAGTTTACATGGGGCTCAGGTCCGCTGCAGAACTATCTGGCGGGAAAGCCCTCAACCTTGAACAGGAGCGGACTATCATTGGATCGTGTGGCAATGATCTGATCCGAATATCCGCTGCTGACCAAACGAAGTTTGCGAACTTCGCCCGGAGCACGGAACCCGCTGCGGGATGCTGTATCCATCTCTCCACTTTCTGTGAAGTGGATCACCTCCCCCCACCCCGCATTCAAGGGGCCAAAGGCATCCGATGCGCCAGACAGATTCCCCGCGACAAATAATTCAATGTTCCGTCCCCGCTGGACAGCCTGGATGGCCATAACCGGGCCCCATTGGACTTCATCGGGCATGACCTCTGCGACAAAACGCTCCCCGCCATGATTCCAGAATACAGTAGAATGAAGCGTCTGGAGGACTTCTGTGGGCTGGATATCCTCCCCGAATAAATCCGTCACGGATAAATCCCGATAGGCGCTGTAAGAGGTAATTTTTGTTGAAAGTGTTGGCAACTGCTGAAGCAGCGCGTCACGGGAAGACCATGTATACCAGTCTCCATTCTCCCATTGCGCAATCACCGGATCAATCCGCCCATTCTGATCAAAATCTCTTGCAAAGAGCGCCAAAGGGATCGTAAAGGGGCTATTCAGTCCAAGATTCCCCGCCACCAAGTCATCAAACCCATCTCCATTCAAGTCCAGTACCGCCAGGCTTTGCCACAGGCCAATAGAGTTTGAGAGCCCCAGCGAGTCGGTTTGCTCAATGAACTTGGTCCCGCGGTTCTCAAAAATCGTAACCGGCATCCACTCCCCAACCAGAATCAGATCCAGAAGAGGATCCCCTACCAGATCGGCCCAGACCGCTCCGGTTACATGTCCGATGTGTTGCAGCAAAGGGGAATAGCTTGCGGTTACATCACGAAAATACCCCGCCCCGTCATTTATGAGCAGGCTGCTTGTTCCGGCTTCGCCATAGCGTTCCGGGGGCGTGTCGCTTCCCACAAAAATGTCCCAATCCCCGTCAAGGTCAATATCCGCTCCGGTTACTGCGGTTCCATTGGTATAAAGGGGTGGCAGCCGGGTGGAATCCGCATAAAATTTCCCGCTCCCCAAGTTGATGTACAGTTGATCCTGATGCAGTTCAGCGGGCCCAATCCATCCGCCATTTGCAACATACAGATCAGGATCACCATCTTGATCCGCATCAAAAAAGAGGGCCGCAGCGGACTCACTGGCTTTATTGGAATCCGGGAACGGAACCTGCTGGAAACTGCCATCCGAACGTTGGACATAAAGTGCGTCCGGCTGGCCGCGCGCACCTCCAAAATAAATGTCATCCAGTTGATCCGCATTCACATCTGCGACCGCCAGTGCCGCTGCCCGTGTACTGCGCCAGTAGGGTAAAAGCGGAAGAATTTCAAAATCCCACACCTCATCTTCCATATGCATGAATCCGATCCCGTGATCCGTGGATCTGGACACCTTGACCTGATTCTCCAAAAGGATGGGGGGCTCCGTTTTTGGGACAGGTGGCATTCGGCTATCCGATTCGTCTATAACTAGACGGGTCCCGGCGGCGGTCACTCCTGTATGGGAGTGAAAGCCACCCGGCCAGATGACTACAATTGAGTCCGCACTCAAAGCATCTCCGATCCCAAAATTCAAAACATGATCGACCGAGGACTGAAATCCGCGAGATGGAAATTGCTCCTGCATCCTAGGTATACCGGACAACCATACGCTGACCCGGGCACCGATCGCAGAAGTGTTGCGGCCAGCACCGCGGAGGACAACAGAGATGTAATTACTGGCAGACTCATTACGATAGATCAATGCGGGAGCATTCAGTGCATTGACAACCAGGTCCAGATCTCCATCCAGATCCAGATCCCCATATGCAGCCCCGTTGCCGATGACATAATCGGCAGTTCCCCAGACATGACTCACGTCTTCAAACCGCAGATCTGTTCCTCCCCTGAAGGCATAATTAGGGACAACGGCCGGTGGCATCGTCTGCATAATTTCGGACTCCTGAATGGGAGATCCCTCATGCAGGATGCGCTGAATCTCTGGCGAAGCAACATACTCAATGTAGTCCAGATCGTTGGGCCGGCCGGGGATCCCGTTCGTAATATACAGATCCTTCCAACCATCCCCGTCAAAATCTCCTGCCAATGGTGCCCAGGACCAGTCGGTTGCGTGAACCCCGGAAAAGGATGCGATCTCGCTGAAGAAAGGGATCCCTTTATGCGTCATGCCCCGGTGCAGTTGAAGCGTGTTTCGGGCAACCTGCCGGCCATATCCAAAATCAGCCAATACTTTCATCCGAACATCTGCATTTGCATTCCCGGAGGTACGCTGAGTTGCCAGATCCGGCGGCAGCATATCCAGTGCAACAATGTCCGGCAGACCATCATTATTCAGGTCCGCAATATCAACTCCCATGGTGGAGCGGCTGGTTTTTCCGGTTGTCTGCCATAGAGATTCCTGAAACATACCCTGCCCGGTGTTCAGATACAGATAGTCATCTTCATGGAAGTCGTTGCCAACATAGAGATCCGGCCATCCATCCTGATTCAGATCACTGACCGCAAGCCCCAGCCCATATCCTAATGCACTGCTGTAGATACCCACTTCCGCCGCAACGCTTACAAAATACCCATCCTCCTGGCGATAAAACTTATCCCCGACTCTCGGCGCATCCACCATCCTTCTCCACGAAGGAACATAGGATTCCCGTGAGTGAAGTGCATGGTTGAGCAGATACAGATCCAGGTCTCCATCCAGATCGTAATCCAGCCAGGCGGTGTGCGTAGAGAGCCCCTCAAAGTCCAGCCCGTAGCGCCGACTCTCTTCCTGGAAGGTTCCATCCTGCCGGTTAATATACAACTGATTATGCCCCGTCTTAGTGAGATGATGGACACGGCATACATAAATATCAAGCCAGCCGTCTCCATTTACATCCGCCATGCTGACCCCGGTAGACCAGGTATTTTCCTCCGTAACGATGCCCGCCGCCATCGTTACATCCTCAAAACGAAAATCTCCCTGATTCAGATAGAGACGATCTTTGACCTGATTGCCCGTCAAAAACAGGTCTGGCAGATGATCGTTATTCACATCCCCGATCGCCACACCGCCCCCGTCATAGAAGTACAGATAATCAATGATGTTAAAATCAGCTTCCGGCACCAGTGTGTTATGGAATTCAACCCCGGTCCGGGCTTTGCTTAGCAGAGTGAACAGCCTGTCCGCAGACTCCGGTCCGCTTTGGCAGCCCAGAAAGAGAATCAGAAACAGAACATAACTAATCCGCATAGGTGAAGATGCGGAGCGTATCGTTGTTGCGGGCAACCAATACATGGGTTTTGCCATTCACCTCAATCGTCAGGATTTGCCGCACCTGCCCCTCCACAAAAAAACCGGATGCATGCCAGTCCATCGGTTCCATGGAGGGAACTAAAAACGCAGTCCCGTAACTGGCATCATACCGCCCCGCCTCCGGCTTCACCTCGTATAGATTCCCCCCAGACAGCACGATCTGCCCGTTTACAGCCGGAAGGGCAGCCATCCCATATACAGGAGAGAGTTGCATCTCCCAGGGAGCCGGACGGAGTGTAAAATTCCCGGTGCCATCATTGATCCCAACCATACTCCGGAGCTCATTCACGTGCAGATGTGTGGTCTGGCTTCGTTCCGCTTCCGTGAAAATGTCCTGAATCGTAGCCTCTGCGTAGGATGCATACGTCGGAAACTTCCGAACCAGATGGGGGATCTGCGCAACCAGGTCATGGCGTAAATGCCAGGGACGTTGCAGGCCGTTGATGGTTCTGGCAAAAATCTGCTCAATGCTCCCATTACGATCAAAGTCGCCAACCCACATATCTACAGGCGACCTGAACCTGGAGTTCATTCCATGATTCCCTGCAATGAAATCCAGATCGCCATCCGCATCCAGGTCCATGGCCAGAATGGATTGCCACCATCCAGCGGTATTTTCCAGACCTGCATCCACAGGTACAAAGGCACCCTGATTATTTTTCAGTACCGTCAACGGCATCCATTCTCCACTCAGGAGAAGGTCTGGATGATTGTCTCCGTCAAAATCTGCACAGGCGGCATCGGTGACAAGCCCAATGGATTCAAGGCTAGGTGCGAGGCGAGCGGTGGCATCGGTGAATGCTCCGGTTCCATCGTTGAGCAGCAGTTGACTGCTGATGGGCAGTCCATAAGCAAACGGCTGCAATCGGCCGCCAAGAAAGAGATCCAAGTCTCCATCCGAATCAAAATCACGGGAACAGACCGTCGAAGTGGGCGCGAATCCGCGTGGACGGAGTCCGATCAATGACGCGCCACGCGAAAGTGCACCGGTGCCATCGTTGAGATAGAGCCGGTCCACCAGCGCAGAACTGCTGCCCGGGAGTTCGCTGCCGCCACTTGCCACGAACAGGTCCTGATCCCCATCCCCATCCATATCCAGCCACTCGCAGTCCACATCCTCCGAGATGGCATCCTCTTCGAATACGGATTGGGGGGCCGGCGCAAAGGATCCATGGCCGGTCTGCAGAAATACGCTCCCGGGTTGATTGCGTGCTCCGCCGAGATAGAGATCTTCCTGACCGTCTCCGTTCGCATCTCCTTTACACATGGCAGGGCCTTCGGTGGAGCGCATATGAAAAAGGAGGGGCTGCTGATCAAAATCACTGAATGTGTTTTCCCGGTGGCGCCATCCGAGCCCAAGGGATTCCGCTTCCACGGGAACTAGAAGCGGATCCGGTCTGGCGGGATTGAAATGGGACGGGAACGGAGGGGGAGAGGCCGGAAACTCCTGAATCATGAGTCGCTGATTGGTGGGGATGTTTTCACGGAACGTCACCGCACCGCCCGGCCAGTGGATGACCAGAGAGTCCAGACTCTCTGTATCCGGGCCAAGCCCGATATGCAGAACCGGATCCACACTGCTCTGGAAGCCCCGGACAGGCTGCTGCTCAAGATACCACAGACGGGCACCTTTCCAGGCGCTGATCTGCGCACCCACCCCCTGCGTATTCGGGGACACGCCCTTCAGCACGATCTGGAGCCACCGCCGGTCGGAGTAATGATCCACCGTCCGATTCCGAAACAGCATCGGCTCCCCCCCGATATTATTGACCAGAAGGTCCAGATCTCCATCCAGATCCAGGTCCGCGTAGGCACTGCCATTCGAGAACCCGGGGGCCGAAAGCCCCCAGTCCTCCGTTACATCCGCAAAGGATTGCGCAGGACGACCGGCAAACATGTGGTTGGAGATGGGCTGAGTGGGGATCATCTCGATCAGGGTTTTCCAGTCCACATAATTTTCGCTGGTCAGGAGATTTTTGGTATCCTCATCCCGGATCGCCTCCAGATAATCTGCATTGGTAAGATCCCGATAGATCCCGTTCGCCACAAAGATATCCTGATGACCATCATGATCATAGTCGGCAATCAGTGCGCCCCAGCTCCAGTCACTTGCATGTACCCGCAGTATTCTTCCTGATTCAGAAAAACGGATCCCGGTATTCGGGTCCCTGCCCCGGTTCATCTGCAGCGTGTTGCGGGTGAACTGGTGATGATAGTCGTCACGTACATAGGCGTTATAGCGCTCCCAGCTGTCAAATGCCGACACGGTCTTGATTCGGTAGTCGGCTGCAGGCAGCATATCGGTGACAAAAATGTCCAGATAGCCATCTCCATTGAGGTCTGCCATATCGGCCCCCATCGCTGCCGCGCTCACGCTGGTGATACTTTCCCGCAGTGACTCAGTGAAGGTCCCATCCTGATTATTGAGATAGAGATAGTCGTATTCAAAAAAATCATTGGAAATATAGAGATCCGGCCACCCATCCCGATTCACATCCCCGACCGAAGCGCCAAGACCAAAACCAATCTCACTTTGATAGATCCCGGAACCTGCGGTAACATCGGTAAAATGTGCATCCGGCGCATCATTACGAAACAGCCGATCCCCTCCCGCCAGGTGCGGCACATGACGGGTATTGACTTCAAGGTTGAAGTCCACAATGCTCCGAAATGAGTTATTGACCAGAAACACATCCACATCGCCGTCCCTGTCGTAATCCAGAAAAGTCGCATGGGTGGAGAGTCCGGCATCATCCAGTCCGTACAGTTCTCCCTGTTCCAGGAATGTCCCGTCTCCCTGATTGATATACAGTTCGTTACGCCGGTCATCTCCTTCAACGATCCCCGAATTACAGACATAGACATCCAGAAGGCCATCCCCGTTGATATCCGCCATGCTGACCCCCGTACTCCATGCCCGCTCTCCCAGGATCCCCGCTTCTTCGGATATATCCCGAAACTGAAACTCCCCTTCATTCAGATAGAGTCGGTTCGGAGTCTGATTGCCCGTCAGAAATACATCGGGCAGATGATCCTGATTGATATCGCCAATGGCCACCCCGCCTCCGTTGTAGAAATTGCGATACCGGTACACATTGAATGCATCCTCATACCGGAGCGTATTCTCGAAATGAATCCCCGCTTCTTTCGCGTCAATTTGCTCAAAAAGCGGTCCCTTCTCTGTGGTACAGGCCCCCAGAAAACCAGCCAGCAAAATGGACACGAATCTATTCATTCTCCTGAACCGGGATGGCATGCAGATCGGTTATGTTTACCAGCACCTCGCTGTCCGAACCACGCTGGATCGTAATCTGCCGGTTCGCGTCAATCTTTACAAATTGAAGGGTGGACCCTATGAGCGGCAGTGATACCTGCTGGTGCAGAAATCCCTCACCATACCACACTTCCATAAGATCCCGGACATCGAAAATCAGACTGTCGGACCAGAGTTGCCGGTTCCAGGGGGCCCAGGCATCATAGGAAATACGAACACGCATCTGAACGACCCGATCCTCCTTGAAATCAGGGTAGTACAGCATGGTGGCCGCATGGGGAAGTTGATCGGTAAGTTTGTACTGAACATTCATGTTGCTGGGGCCATGCGTGACGAGCTCCCGCCGATTCAGCGCCCAGCTGGAGTCATAGAATGCCTGACGGGACATCCCTAGTTCGTAGTTGAAAAAGAGCGTACGAACGGTGTCTGTGCGGGCAGCTTCACGCATCAGCATGGCTTCATATTCCGAGGGCGGTTCACACGCTGCGGTGATGAGAATCGGAAAGCATAATCCTGCAAGGTGCAGTCTGGTCATTGAACCTCTAAGACAGTCAGGCGACGGTTTTTTTCAATATCGGTCAAGCGCTGGCGCCTGCCGTGCGGCCACTGGACAACGACCGAGTCTAATGCTCCCGTGAAGCCAAAATGCAGTATCGGATCCACACTGGACTGAAATCCGCGTTGCAGATATTGCTCGCTATACCATTGCTGTCCATCTGCCCAAACGCTGACCTGCGAACCGACCCCAAAAGGATTGGGGGTTTTCCCGCGTAATTCAACCTGGAGCCAATGACGTTCGGGGAAGTGCTCAATCACCCGGTTGCGGTAGACGAATACAGGCATATTCACATTATTGACGACAAGATCCAGGTCCCCGTCATTATCCAGATCCCCATAGGCCGCCCCGTTCGAAAAGCCGGGAGTTGCGAGCCCCCACGGCTGACTTACGTCCGCAAAACGGAGGTCGGGACTGCCCGCAAACATGTGGTTGGCAAGGGCATGGGAGGGGACGGTTTCCAGAAGTTTTAGGATCGGCTGTTCATGTGCAAGAAAAAATGTCCGCAGAGAATCCGTATTGGAAGCCTGCGCAATGAAATCCTGATCAAGAAGATCCTTAAAGATGCCGTTCGGCACAAAAATATCCCGATGTCCATCCAGATCAAAATCCGCGATCAACCCGCCCCAACTCCAATCCGTACTTTCAATTCCTGCAATGCGGGACACTTCACTGAATCGCAGATGTCCGCCGGGCAAAGGGCCACGGTTGAGTTGCAGGGTATTTCTGGTGCTCTGGTGATGGTACCCGTCATCGACGCTTCTTAGATACTCTGACCAGGATGGAAACGCAATGCGGGACTGATAACGCCAGAGCAGGTCAGGGAGCATGTCCGAGACAAAAATGTCCGACCAACCGTCCCCGTTATAGTCGGCAATGTCCCCTCCCATCGAACTGAGGCTCATGGTCTGGACGACTTCGGGCCCCGCGTCTGTGAATGTTCCGTTCCGGTTCAGATAGAGGTAATCACGCTCAAAGAAATCATTGGACACATAGAGATCGGTCCATCCGTCCCGGTTGAGATCGGCGGCGGATACGCCCAGCCCAAATCCAATCTGACTGCTGTAGATGCCTGAAGCGGCGGTCACATCAACAAACTGTCCGTCATCGTTTCGCAAAAGGCGGTTCCCGCCGTCCGGATCTGGAGTCTGCCGGAGATTTGGAGCCGGTTGCAAGTCATCCAGTGAGCGCACCGGGTTACTCAGAACATAGCTGTCCAGGTCCCCATCTCCATCGTAGTCAAAGAAGGATGCGTGAATACCGAGGGCTTCGAATGCGAGACCATATTCATGGGCCATTTCCACAAAAGTCCCGTCATGCTGATTCACAAAAAGCTCATTATGACGTCTGCCTCCCCCCGGCGGGCCGGATTTGCTCAGGTACAGATCCAGCCACCCATCCCCGTTAATGTCAACCATACTGACTCCCGTCGTCCAGATACCTGCCGAATACAATCCTGCCTGCTCTGTGACATCCTCAAAACGAAAGTCACCAAGATTCAGATAGAGCCGGTTGGATACCTGATTGCCGGTCAGGAAAATATCTGCCAGCCCGTCATTATTCATATCCCCAATTCCCACGCCGCCGCCATTATAGAAGTTGCGAAAGACATAGGTATTGAGTGTTTCTGCGGGAATCAAAGTATTGGAAAATAAAATCCCGGTCTGTTCGGGGCGCATGAGTTCAAAGAGCGGAGCATTCCGTGTGCACGCTCCCAGGATCAATCCCAGGAACAGGACCATCGGCATCCCTGCCATTAATCGAACACGAAAAATCCTGACCGGAGACCATGCATCCTGCCGGACACGATAGAGTACGGGGATCTCTCTCCACCCGGCACCCATTGCTGTAGGGCAGGAAAACGGTCTCATGGTAAGATTTCTCTGTGATCCCTGCCAGATCGCACCCCCATCACGGGCCGTGTGAGACAGAAACTGAACGAGGCAGATCGCAGCGGTAACCTACGCATGTTCAGGGATGTGATGCAGCACATAGCGGGAGGAAGAGTCATCAAATGGCACGGTGCTTTTAGGATCAGGGCCCCTCTTTGTTTCCCTCCCTGATTGCCGTTCACTGGATTAAGTCCGTTCCCGTTCCTTCTCTCCAAGCCAGATATGCGGATCCCCCGCACCCGGCCCGCTTAAAAAGATGGACATGGAATGCATTTCCCTGATTCCGTTAAAAATCCGAAATTCGTACAGAGCGTTTGCTTCCGGGGTGACATATCCAGGGATTTCCGGGTGCCATGCCGGGGCTATGTTGATGCGGACAGCAAACCGGTAAACAGGAAAAAGGAGAGGATTCTGGACACGCAGCCCGGTGCCGCAGGTACTGGATATCTTCATTGAGTTCCCCCGATGACAGGTGAGGGGAATCCACGGGGCACCCGATGCCGGCTGGATGCATTTTACGCTGTAAAGCGCATGGCCATTTTCCCGTCAGATCAGCCTTGTACCAAACGCCCGCCTCCGCCCTGATTATGAATCTTCCTTCCGCCCGGTAAGTCAACCGAACCAGAGAGAGTGCGGATATATCCGCACTCCAGATTCCGATCAGAAAGCCGGTTGAGCATATTTGGGATGTCTAGACACGGGGGGCTGCAACTGGACAGGACATCCCGGACACGGATTATCACCTGCAGACGGAATCGGATTGCATGCCATTATGCCATTCCCCGGCCAGCCTGAATTTCCGGGGGAACCTGTCTTGAGGGTCTCCCCTGGAAATTCAGGCTGATGCTTCGATCTGGGTATTGCCCCTATTTGACAAGAACCATACGCCTCGCCTGCCGGAACTGCCCCCATTCCAGCGTATAGATGTACTGTCCACTGGCAACCGCCAGCCCGCGGTCACTCCGCCCGTTCCATTCAACGGTGTGCCTGCCCTGGGCATAAAATTCGCCATCGATGAGCGTCCGCACCAAACGTCCAGTGATGTCATAAATTCTGACACTGACCCGCTTATCCAGCGGCAATGTAAAGGAGAAACTTGTGGATGGGTTGAATGGATTCGGATAATTGGAATGCAGTTCGAAGTCCGTCGGAAGAATGATCCGGTCATTCGAAATACTGGTTGAAAGTCCATCACCTGAAAGCACCTTCAGGAATACGCGGTCTGGGTGGGGGGTGGCCGATACGACACTTCTTACGTAGGTGGAATCCGCGGGATTGAACACTTCGTTATAGACATAGACACTGTCCGGAACCCCGGAAATCGACATGGCGACCTCATTTTGACCATCTCCGTCCACATCCCCGAGATAGGCGAATTTTCCTGCCCGAATGCCAGGGGCTCCTAACAGATCATCCTTGTAGGTCGTCGCAAGGTACGTGGTCATAACCCCTGCACTGTCCCGGTTCACGGTATCAAAGATCGTTTCCGTCGGCATTGGAAATTCCACCTCGCGCACCTTGTAACTAGTGGATGCTTCTACATCCCCTTTCCCGTCATAATCTACAATTCTCACCAATTTTGGCGCTTTGCCATCCGCAAAATCTTTCGGGGTATAGGCGGCTCCGGTTCCAATCAATTCCGGGGATCCATCGTTATCAATATCCCCGGCGGTCAATCCCCATACGGATACGCCGGCAACCAGCGGGTAAACTGCGTTTTCCTCACCAATTTCCAAAGGATTCTCTCCTTCTTCATAGTTGATAATGGCAAGGTCTCCGGCAAAATTATCCACGCAATACACCTCGTCATCCCCATTCATGTCTATATCGACCACCGCACATCCAAAGTACGCAACGTCGTCAAATGGTGATGCCTGATAGAACGCTTTCTCGCCGGATGGACTCACATAGGTGTTCGGCCCGGTCACATCGATATTCGTGAAATTCAGATTGTTCCAGCTGTGCAGTGCAATCTCGTGCGTCCCATCTCCGTCAAAGTCAGCCGCAACAATTCCAAAGGGGCTTCCGCCTCCCCGGTCTACTCCATCAATCTCATCCGGTCTGGATGTCCATCGTGCCTCCTGGGTAAAGGTGGCCAGGGGAGTTCCGATGCCCTCTGCGGTGACCACATACCAGCTGTCAAAAACATTTTCCCGTCCGTTGTTTCCAAACATGAGTTCATCAATATCATCCCCGTCTACATCGGCAACTGTGATTTGCTCGGTAAGGAACCGGTCTGGAACCGCCCCATCAAAATCCCATAAGCTGGGCAGCGGATTGAACGTGTTGTCGCCTGTTGCTTCCATGACCCCGAGCCTTGGACCGGGAATCACTGCTTTTACCGGACTTTCATCTGCGATACCATACCCGATAAAGAGATAGATTTCGCCGAGTTTATCCCCGTCCAGATCGCCAACCCCGACCCCGCGGGCATTCTCAAGGGTGCCCGTATCAATGGCCAGAGATGGCGAAGAATAAATTAACTCCCAGGTATCGACACCTGCACTTTCAAGTACATGTACGCGTCCGGCACCCGAGTAATCCGAGAGAACGATCTCCATTTTCCCGTCACCATCCAGGTCAAACGGTCCGGTAATACTGGGGGCCCCTGCCTGAAGTCCCGGAGCATAAGCCGGAAGATCCGGGATCCCCAGAAGCGGATGCATTGCAAACCCCTCGGTTGCACTTGGGACCCACTCAAAGTCCACCTTCTGTGCAGTCGCAGGTGCGATCAGAAAGAAAAGTACTGGAAGAAAAACACAGTAAAAGCATTTGTTCATTTGAAGCATGTGGTTAAGTTGATGTTTGACTTGGTTCTTTGTCTTTTCAGCAGGCCAGTGACATCGCAACTTGCCTGAATCAACAAAAAAAACGCACCAGTAAACAAAGAAATGTAACATCCGTTTCAACTTCACACAATCTTCACACAATCCTTGAAAAAAAACGCGGAAATTCCATTCTTTTCGATCCTGGAGCATACAAACCCGCTCCCTGACCGTGTTTGAGTCGCATGCGCAGACCATTTCCATGCATGCATGATACGAACATTGAAGATTCGGATCTGATCGAAAATACTTTCTGGGACCATCGCTTTCAAAAAACGCAGTTATGCGACATGCTCCACCCTGTCCTGCCTGACCGATCTCAATGAAATTGACCTTATATTCTGCTATCTCTGCATACAATCCCAAAACTTACGCATACCTGTGCGAGCGTTCTCAATAGACGGATATGAGCGGACCCATTCCGGTTCGCCTTTTCGGGAAGGGGGGCGCACCTGTCGAGGGAGGATCCAGGCCGGGCAGATACAAACCAAGATGGATCATTTAAGAAAATCTTTGCTCATTCTATCGCTCCCATTCCTCATCCTGTCATGTCACAACCCGTCAAAAGGGCCCGGCCATCCCAATATTCTTTTGATCATGACCGATGACCAGGGATGGGGAGATACGGGGTATAATGGTCATCCGTATTTGAAGACTCCCCATCTGGATGAAATGGCCGCGAACGGCGTGGTATTCCATCGGTTCTATGCTGCATCCCCCGTCTGTTCTCCGACCCGCGGCAGTGTGCTGACCGGTCGCCATCCCCTTCGCTATGGCATCTGCGGAGCGAATTGCGGTCATCTGAACACCGAAGAAATCACACTTGCAGAACTGGTCAGGGAAGCAGGATATACCACGGGAATTTTTGGTAAGTGGCATCTAGGGACGCTGACCCGTGACACGGTGGATTCCAATCGGGGAGGCAGACCGCAACATGATGCCCATTATTCGCCGCCTTCTCAACATGGTTTTGATATGTACTTCGTGACCGAAGCAAAAGTGCCTACCTGGGATCCCATGATCACACCGGCTCACGAAGCAGGCGATGTATCACCGGCTCAACAGGAAGGAGCACCATTCCATACATTCTACTGGTCCGGCCCGGATAAAATTGAAACCACCAATCTTGGAGGAGATAATTCCCGGGTCATTATGGACCGAGTGATCCCGTTCGTTCAGGATGCCGTGGAGCAGGGCCGGCCCTTCCTCGGAATAATCTGGTTCCATACTCCCCACCTTCCGGTCGTTGCAGGACAGGATCATCGAAAGCAGTACGCTGACTTATCCGAAGGTCAGCAGCATTTTTACGGAGCAATAACGGCGATGGATCAACAGGTGGGGCGGCTGAGAAACACCTTGCGGGAATTGAAGGTGTCCAAAAATACTGTGCTGTTTTTTGCAAGCGACAATGGGCCTGAAGGACAGGAGATTACGGGGAGGACCCAGGGGCGCACCAAAGGCCTTCGGGGCCGAAAACGAAGTCTCTATGAGGGAGGAATCCGAGTTCCCGGCATTCTGGAATGGCCCGGCACAGTCCCATCCGGCAAGACGCTGAAATCCCCTTCCTCTACCTTCGACTATTTTCCCACCATTGCAGGGATCCTGAATATCCGCATAGCACAGTACCGTCGTCCTTATGATGGCATCAACCTGCTGCCTCTCATTCACGGAACCATAGAAAAGAGGGAACGGAATCTGGCATTTCGCTTCAACCAACAGGCCAGCCTGATCGGTGAGGTATTCAAAATCTACAGCCGTAACGCAGGGGAGACCTTTGAACTGTATAATCTGGTCGAAGACCCCTATGAGTCCATGAATCTGGCCGCCTCTCATCCTGACCGGCTGAATGAAATGGTGGCAGAATGGGAGGAGTGGAAAATCTCTCAGGAGGCGAGCGCAAATCGTGCGGACTATCGTCCGAGATCAACGCGTATCCAGCAGTGACGTGCCCCTCTGGTTCTCCTTGATATTCCTGAAAAAGCAATCTTTTGCAGCCGTTCACATAGAATCGCAATCCAATATGGCGGCCCGCCCTTCGAAATAGATTGCTGGAACCCGGGAGGTCGTCTCTTTCCCTGATCTATTCCGGGTTATGGTCCGGCAAACCTGCGTCTGAGTCCGCAGCCCCGTCTTTCGCTAACGGTACGATGGTGAATCCCGTAAAGCCATAGACAGCACTGATAACCGGGTTCGTATAGTTGAAAAAAGCGAACGGGAGATAATACAGGGTGGGCACACCAAGCGCCGCCGCCATAAATGCGCCACAGGTGTTCCAGGGAATGAGCGCCGAGGTAAGTGTCCCGGAATCCTCCAGTGCGCGTGACAGATTCCTGGGATCCAATCCACGACTCTCATACTCCGCACGGTACATGCGACCGGGAATCACGATGGAGATATACTGGTCACCTGCGATAATATTGATCCCGAACGCGGTTGCAAGTGTCGCCAGAATCAGACTGCCCGTGCTGCGTGCCGCGCCAAGAATCTTCTGCGTGATCACCCGCAACATCCCCGTTTTCTCCATTGCCGAACCAAACATCATTGCCGAAATAATCAGCCAGATCGTGTCCAGCATGCCGGACATCCCTCCGCGCGTCAAAAGTTCGTCCAAAGCGGCATTGCCCGTATTGGCAACAAACTCACCGAACATGACCATCCAGAACCCCTTGAGCAGAATCAGAATCCGCGGCAGTTCCGGCTGCCCCACGAAAGCAATGACCACCTCCTGCTGAAAAAGCATTGCGGTGATCCCTCCCAGCAATGCACCAATCAGAAGCGCGGGGAATGCCGGCATCTTCCTGTAAATCAATACCAGTACGGCCAAGACCGGGATCAGAAGATGCACTCCCAGATTATAATTATTCTCCAGAGCACGCAAGACTTCCTCCAGCCCCGAAGAACGGTCCATGGCCGGCTGCCCCGCAAATCCAAGGATGGTAAACAGGATTAAGGCAACCGTAATGCTTGGAACGGTCGTCCAGAGCATGTGCCGGATATGCGTAAACAACTCGGCCCCGACCATCGCAGGGGCCAAATTGGTTGTATCCGACAGCGGTGAAAGCTTGTCTCCGAAATAAGCCCCGGAAATAATTGCCCCCGCCGCAATTCCCAGATGCAGACCAAATGCCGCTGCAATCCCCACCAGAGCAATCCCGATCGTACTGACCGTTGTCCATGAACTCCCGGATACAATCGCCACAATTGCACAGATGACACAGCAGGCCGTGTAAAAAATGGCTGGATTCAGAATCTGGAGACCATAATACATCATGGTCGGCACCACGCCTCCCAGAATCCATGTTCCAATCAGCGAACCGACGACCAGAAGAATGAAGATGGCCCCCATAGATAGAGAGACCCCCTTCACCATCGCTTCCTGCATCTGCTTCCAGGTGAACCCAAGCCGAATGCCAATCAACGCACAGACCGCAGCGGAAAGGATCAATGCGATCTGATTCGGACCATAAGACGCGTCCTCCCCGAAGAAATTCAAAGAGGCAATCAACAAGAGAATCAGAATCCCCACCGGAAGCAGGGACTGCCAGATGCCAGGCTTGGATTGTGCTTCCTGCAAACTACACCTCAGCCCCGGATTGATGCTTTTCTGCGCGTGACCGTGCAACCGAGAGGTATTCGTCCCTGGTCATTCCCGGCTTGAATGCACTGAAATAATCATCGGTCAGTTTCTTTGCAATCCCCGATAATAAAATCAGGGCCACGACGTTTGGAATCGTCACAATGGCCAACGCCGTATCCCCGATCCCCCAGATCGTATTCAGGCCGGCCACCGCGCCAAGAAAATGGATCACCACAAAGATCGTCTTGTAGGGGAGGATGGAGGATTGCCCAAAAAGATACATGGAGCATCGGTCCCCATAATAACTCCAGGAAATTGCCGTTGAGATTCCAAACAGGAAGACGCAGAGGATCACCAGATATTTCCCAATGTCTCCCAGTCCCTGCTCAAATGCCAGTGAGGTCATCGGTGCTCCGTTCTCTACGGCCATCCCGTAGAGACGGGTATACTGCACTTCGCCCTCCGCAGAAACGGCAATGCCCTGCTGCGTATCAATAATGCCGGTGAAGGGGATCGTCTGTTCCGGGTCAACAAAAAACCTTTCAACCGGAATCTCGTGCCATGCATACATGACACCACCGCTCTCTGCCGACACCTGGATTCCCCCGTCAATCAAAAGCTCCGGGGGCACATCTGAAGCACCCACCGGCACATAACTGCCCCGGAGTTCCTCTACATAGGATAAATCCCCTCCCCCGATCAAAAGTTCCGTCTGGGTCGTATCCTTCCATACCCCCGTGGTGAGCACGACCAGCGCCGTGATCGTACAGATCACAATGGTATCAATGAAGGGTTCCAGAAGTGCAACTGCACCTTCGGATACCGGCTCCTGCGTCTTGGCGGCGGAGTGTGCAATCGGCGCAGATCCCTGCCCGGCTTCATTCGAGAATAATCCTCTCCGAATTCCCCACAGCATCGTCTGTAAAATAACGCCGACTCCTGTACCCGCCACGCCCGCGGTCGGGTTGAATGCCTCTGTGAAAATGCTGGCCAATGCCGGAAAGATTCCGTTATAGTTGATCGCCAGAATCACAACTCCCCCCAATACATACAGGATTCCCATCACCGGAGCCAGAATTCCCGTGACCCGTCCAATCCGGGTAATCCCGCCCAGAATCACCAATGCCACCACCGCCGAGGTCAATCCTCCCGTGATCCAGGTCGGAATCGAAAATTCCGAATTCATCAGATCCGAGACCGTATTGGCCTGGATTGCATTTCCCGTCATAAATGCCGTCAAAAGCAAGGCGCCTGCAACCAGCATCGCCAGCGGTTTGAAGGCTTTCCCTAGTCCGTACTCAATGTAATACATCGGGCCGCCGGATATCGTCCCCACCAGTTTGCTTCCCTCCCGGTCTACAATGCGAAATCGCTGCGCCAGCGTCACCTCGGTATACTTGGTACACATTCCTAACAGCGCGGTAATCCACATCCAGAATATTGCACCCGGCCCTCCCCAGTGAATCGCCAAAGCAACCCCGGCAATATTCCCGATCCCAACCGTTGCCGAGAGTGCCGTCGTCAGGGCTTGAAAGTGTGTGACATCCCCGGCATCATCGGGATCGTCATACTTGCCCGTTGCCACCTTGATGCCGTGCCCAAACTGCCGGAACTGAATAAATCCCAGCCGAAAGGTCAAAAACACTCCGCCTCCAACCAGTATGATCAGGAGTGGATACTGGAGTATGCTGTCAATGAACTGCTGTACGCTGATAAGAATGTCCATATCTATAATTGATTTTTTGGATGAAGCCCCCTAAATATAGTCACTGGCTAGTTTGCCTTTGCTCCGCAATGGCCGCCGCCTGAAGTACCGCCTGCACCATGCTCCCCTCATTGGCCTGATTCTGTCCCGCAATATTAAATGCCGTGCCATGATCCGGTGAAGTGCGCACAATCGGTAATCCCGCTGTAAAATTCACCCCGCTCCCAAAGGAGAGGATCTTGAACGGAGCCAGCCCCTGATCATGGTACATGGCCATGATTGCGTCATAGCCACAATACTGCCCGCTCCCAAAAAACCCGTCCGCCGGAAACGGACCCAGTGCGATAATACCACGATTCCCTGCATCCTTGATGGCCTCAATAATCACCTCCTTCTCTTCATTGCCCAATACGCCGCTTTCGCCGGCATGCGGGTTGAGACCAAGTACGGCAATCTTCGGCCTCAAAATCCCGAAATCCCGAATCAGAGATGCCCTTACCCGCTTAAGTTTTGCAACAAGCCCATTGACTGTAAGCCGCTCAGAGACCCGCTTTAGAGCAATATGTCCAGTCGCCAAACTGATACGCAGTTCCCTGCACACCATCATCATGACCTGATCCTTGACCCCCGTCTTCTTGGCCAGATATTCCGTATGACCCGGAAAATTATATCCAGCGCGAACAATCGCCAGTTTTGAGATCGGCCCGGTCACCAGTGCACGCACCTCCCCCTGCCGTGCAAGGCGGATCCCTTCGTCTACGGCATCCATCGCCATGCTCCCGGCCTGAGGCGTTAGTTTGCCCATCTCCACCACCACCTGCTGTTCCTTACTTGTATTGACAATCCGAATACCACGCTTTGGAATCGGAGCATTCATGTTTTCAATGAGCACAGGGGGACGTCTCCCAAGAGCCTTTGCGTGCTCCTGCAGCACCTTTCCCGGGCCAATGACCACCGGATCTATCCGCTTCATGACCAGCGGGTCATCCAGACACTTCAGCACCACTTCCGGGCCAATCCCGTTTGGATCGCCCAGCGTGATCGCAATGCGTGTGCGTTCTTTAGATTCCGCAATCACGGGTCTAGCGCTTCTTGGGGTATGCGTAATCACGAATAAACTCCGTCAGAAGGCGGACCCCGAATCCTGTCCCTCCAGCCGGCCTGTAGGGGAGCCCTGTCTTCAGGAAAGAGGGACCTGCCATGTCAATGTGAATCCACGGGTAGTCTACAAAGTGTTCCAGGAATTTTGCAGCCGTAATGCTCCCTGCTTCGCGGTTGCCGATATTCTTGATGTCGGCCACATTGCTCTTGAGTGCATCGGCATAATGGGTATACATCGGCATTGGATGAAGAAGATCACCGCTGCGCTCCGCTGCCTCCATCACGGCATTCATGCGTTCATCTGCATCCACATCCTCCTGCGTCATGACCGCCGCTACCTGGCTGCCCAGCGCAACCACCTGTGCACCGGTCAGCGTGGCGAGGTCCAAGACGACCTCCGGCCGGTACAGTTTTGCATAGGAGAGGGCATCGGCGAGGATCAGACGCCCTTCTGCATCCGTATTCAGCACCTCAACGGTTTTTCCTGAATGCATTCGGAGCACATCTCCGGGAACATAGGCATCCTGCCCCGGCCGATTATCGGTTGCCGGAATCAGACCCATCACGTACAATGGAACATCCAGACGAGCGATGGCTTCCATGGCTCCGATCACAGCAGCGGCACCTGCCATGTCGGCCTTCATGTGATCCATGGAGTCTTTGGTCGGCTTGAGGGACAACCCGCCCGTATCAAACACAATCCCTTTCCCGATCAGCACCACCGGTCTGGAATTTCCCGCTTTACCGGGCTTCCAGGTCATTTCGATCATGACCGGCGGCTCCAGGCTGCCACGGTTCACCCCCAATAATCCTCCCATTTTTTCTTTTTCAATATCCGACTTGTCCCATACCGACACTTCATAACCATACTTGCGACCAAAGCGTTCCACCATCTTCCCCAGCAGGGTCGGGGTTTTTTCGTGTGGAGACAGATTCACCAGATCACGTGCAGTAATGGTTGCCTCCGCTTCAATGCGTCCCCGCTCCGCACCGCGCCGCGCCGATTTCTCATCCGTCCCCGCATGCAGAACCAGTCGCTCGGTAATGGTCCGCTCCTCATCAGGATGCGCCTTGTAACGATTATATTCATAGGATGCAAGCATGTATCCCTCTGCCAGGGTTTGCCCTGTCACTTCGGAACTAAATTCCGAATCCGGAAGACATAACGCGACGGTCGTCGCCTTGGTCTTCATCGCCAGGTGTGCGCCCGCTGCACCCGCCCGGCGGAGCACCTCCCGCGTGACCTCTTCCAGATACCCCAGTCCAACGACCGCAACCCGGTGTGAACGGCCAGAGGCAGGATAACATAAAAGCGTCTCCTCCGGGCGGCCCTCAAAGTCCATCAATGCAGTAGAAAGGGCCTCCCCAATGGGACCGCCAATCTGTGCGGCACGGGCACGCGCAAGGGATCGCCCAACGGGGATGATGAGCAGATCTACATCCAGATCTTTGAGACTAAGTGTGGTGACAGAAACTTTCATGGTTGTGAACTTGATAATGCTTTTAAATAGGCCTGGTCTTCTTCTGCCAGAGCCACAGGTTCTTTGAATAAATCAGGAACTTCCTGGAGAACGATCTCCACGGCCTCCCGGACCGGGCGCTGGATAAATGCGCCCGCTGCGTTCGGATGCCCGCCGCCGCCATGGTTCTGCGCCCAGATGTCCATGCGATAACTGCCTTTTGAGCGAAAACTCGCCTTTACTCCTTTTTTGATTTCTGTGAAAACAACGGTCACCCGAACCCCGGCAATGGACATGAGCATATCGGACAGCCCGTGGAGTTCGTCACTGTCTACTCCCGTCACTTCAAGCATATGCCGGGTAACGGTGATATACGCCAACTGCCCCTCACACAAAAACGTCAACCCCTGAAACACCATCGAAAGCAAACGAGGCCAGAACGGGGTATGGTTTTCGTAAACCCCGGCATAGACTTCCAGGGGCGGCTTGCTTCCGCGCTCCAGCAGGTCCCCGACGATCCGATGCACCTTCGGATTGACCGAAGAAAACCGGAAGGAGCCTGTATCGGTCATCAGCGCGGTATACAGTGCGGTCGACATATCTTCGTCGATCAGATCCGGGTCATACGCACAGATCAAATCATAAATTAACTCCCCGGTTGCCGCTGCATTCTCATCCCGTACCATCCAGGTGAACCAGGACTCCGGGGCGGTATGATGATCAATCAGCAGAACCGGCCCCCTGTAGAGGTCCAGAGCCCGGTCCACCGTCTTTCCCAGGCGTTTTCTGGTATTGGTATCCACCACGATGAAGAGATCCGCCCGGGTCACGGCATTCAGATTTTCCAGGTTGCTCCCGGTTCGGATCACTTCCGAGCCCGACATCCATTCCAGACTCGGCGGAACCTCGTCCGAATTAAACAGCATCACCTCCTTTCCCAGATGCTCCAGAAACCGGCCAAGCGCAATCTGGGAACCAATTGCATCCCCGTCAGGACGCTGGTGAGTTGTGATCACAAAACGATGATAACCGAGTAATACCCCTAAAATGTCTTTCAACATGACACAATCAATGCCGCAGTCCGGACAGGAAGTTTTTGTTCGTACCTTTCGTTAACCGTAACTTCCGCCGGCAGAGTGCGACGCACCGGTAATCATCTGACAGAATTTTTACAGTTTTCCGGTTGATGATCCTCAGGTAAAAACCTTCATATGCAGACTTCAACAGAAATTCCCGGCGATTGTTCGCCAGACACATATCACGATATGGAAAGCCATGCCTGCGTCTGTCGGGGAAGAACCGATTCCGGCGGGATGGACTCGGCAAGTAACGCTCGGCTGATCCGCTCCATACGCGCCCCCTGCGAGCCCTTGGCCAGGATCACATCCCCCGATTTTGGCTGATAGATGCTTCCGCCATTCAACTTGTGTGCAAGTTCCGCTGAATCTGGAAAGCACTGTACACGCTGTCGCAGTTCCAAAGGCAGTTCTTCGGCGGCCGCCTGCATTCGGGAACCACATCCATAGACTAGGTCCGCGCTCTGGATCGCCTGCTGCAAAACTGCCCTGTGCGCATGCTGCTCCATTGCACCAAGTTCCAGCATATCCCCCAAAAATACAATGCGCCGCTGCGCCGTCTGCTGACAAAGCACCTGCAGCGCAGCCTTCACCGCATCGGGGCTGGCATTATAGGTGTCATCAATGAGGATAGAGTCATTTTTTCCGGGGAGCCGATTGAGGCGGCCCTTTTCGGGTTTGAGCCCGCGCAGCGCTTCGTTAATCGTATGCGGAGGGATTCCCACCACGGTTCCCGCTGCAAATGCCGCGAGCAGAATGTAAATGACATGGCCCCCTAACAGAGCGACTTCGGCGGTAATCTGGCGGGGTGTGACTTCTGCGTCGTCTGTAATTCCGTAAAAGAGAGACCTTCCCCTGCATACAGCCGCCATTGCCCGCGTACGCGGGTCATCTGCATTCAGGCAGGCCGTACCCCCGGCATCCAGCGCCCGAACCAGTTCGCTCTTCTCACGCTGAACCCCTTCCATGGAGCCAAGCATTTCCAGATGAACCCCGCGCACATTCGTCACAATAGAGATATCCGGCCGGAAGTACTGACAGATTTCTTTCAGATCTCCTTTCCTGGATGCACCCATCTCAAGAACCAGACGCGTACGGGACTGCAGGTCCTGATTCGCCAGTGTGAGGGACAGTCCCAGCACCGTGTTCAGGTTGCCGACCGAACTGACCACCGGGCCGGCAGTCCGGAGCACCTTGGTCACCGCCTTACGGGTGGTGGTTTTTCCCATGGAACCGGTGATCGCAACCACCTGCGCCTCCGCACACCTCACCTTGCGCTGTGCAATCTCTGCGATATATGCAATGGGATCCTGCACAATCGTCAGGCGGCTTTTTTGCACCCCTGTAACCGCCCGTGCAACCACCGCCCTGGAAGCCCCCCGCCTGAATGCCTCCGGCACAAAATCATGTCCATCATAGCGCTCCCCTCTGATTGCAATATAGGTATCCCCCTTCGCCAGGGTCCGCGTATCCGTTGAAAACGCCATTATCGAATGCGAAGTAATTGGGTGCACCTGGCATGGCTGATCCATGCATCCTGAATCAGGGCATCCACCAGTTCCGAAAACGGTACTCCCGAATAATCCCAGAGCATTGGATACATGCTGACCGACGTAAACCCCGGGATGGTGTTGATTTCATTGACCAGTATCCGATAATTTTCTTCAAGAAAAAAATCAACCCGGGCCATCCCGAAACAGCCCAGTACCCGGCAGACCTGCCGGGCCAGATTCTGCATCTGTGTCATGACCTCCTCCGGAATCGGTGCCGGAATGATAATTTCGGTGGCGGACGCATCCTTATACTTTGCCTGATACGAGTAGAAGGAGTGGGTGGTGGTGACTTCGCCGCAAATGGATACCCGCACGGGATTGCGGCCCAGGATCGCACATTCAATTTCCCGGCCTCGGACCGCCGCCTCCACCAGCACTTTTTCGTCGTACTGGAACGCCGTTTCAATGGCCGATTGATAGTCCGCCAGCGATTCCACACGTGAGATCCCGATGGATGATCCGGTATTGGCGGGTTTTACGAAAAGCGTTTTCCCGAGCGTTCTGGCCAGATAGTCATAACTGGGCAGATTGGTCTCCCCGTTATGGAGCACCTGAAAGTCTGGCACCGCAATCCCCGCCTCCCGCAGGAGGCGCTTGGACACATCTTTATCCATACAAACCGACGATCCCAGAACTCCCGCACCGACATAGGGAATCTCGTACATCTGAAACAGTCCCTGAATGGCCCCATCCTCTCCATTTGTCCCATGCAGAACCGGAAAGACCACATCCACCTGAACAGCATCCTGCGGTCGTTCCAGAGCAGCCAGTCTTCCATCGGGCCGCAGGGACACCTGCTCCCCCGATGCCTGAAAATCAATCTCTGACGGCAGGGCCCCCTGCGCCGTCGGCACACGCACCCATGTGCCATCCTGATCAATGCGAACCAGTGTTACTCTGTAACGTGTCCGATCTACTGCACCGAAGACATTCCGTGCGGATACCAGAGAAACTTCATGTTCCGCGGACTGACCTCCATAGATCAAAAGGAGATGGGGGACGGAGGGAGTGCGTAGCGAGGTCACGGTTGATGCTCCACCAGTTGCCCTTTATTATAAATCGCCCAGGCTCGCCCGGTCATGGGCGAGCCTATGAACGGAGTGTTCCGGCTCTTGGAGTGAATATGTCTGGGTTCGAATATCCAGTTGGTCGTTGCGTCAAAGATAGTCAGATTCGCTTTTGCTCCAACTTCAATCGCCGGGACCTCCAGTCCCAGAATTTCACGCGGCGCAACACACAGCCGGTTTACGGCCTCGGCAACACTCAAATGCCCCGGCGCGATCAGGTGCTGTCCCGTGAGTCCCCACGCGGTCTCCAGCCCGATGATTCCAAATGGAGACGATACAAAGTCTGTCTCCTTCTCAAACGGTGCATGCGGCGCATGATCGGTACAGATCACATCCAGCGTTCCATCACAAAGCCCGGTTTTGATTGCTTTGATATCCTCGTCCGTTCGCAGGGGGGGATGCATTTTTGTCTGTGCATCCAGACCGGACTCGGCAACCACCTTGTCGGTCAATGCAAAATGATGCGTACAGGCCTCGGCAGTCACATGGACCCCCCGTGCTTTCGCTTCCCGGATCATTGCAGTCGAACGCGCAGTCGATACATGTGCGACATGTAAATGCCCCTGCGTCAACTCGGCTAACATGAGATCCCGCCCGAGCATGGACTCTTCCGAAAATGTCGGGATCGGAACCAGCCCCAGGCTGGTGGATACGATCCCTTCATTCATCTGTCCCTTGGGCCCCATAGACAGATCTTCCATGTGGTTAATGATCGGCCTGCCGACCACGCGGGTATACTCAAGCGCCCGGCGCATAAGGCTCCCGTTCTGCACGGGCGATCCGTCATCACTGAATGCCACCGCGCCCGTGGCCGCCAGTTCTGCCATTTCTGAGAGATCATTCCCCTGACGGCCCCGGGATACGCACGCAATTGGATACACATCCACCGGGAGCACTTCCGCCCGCTGAATCAGAGAATGAACCGCTTCCCTGCTATCAATGGGCGGTTTGGTGTTTGGCATACAGGCAACGGCCGTAAACCCCCCAAAGGCGGCAGCACGGCACCCGGTCGTGACCGTCTCCTTATGCTCTTCGCCGGGATCCCGTAAATGAACATGCATATCTATCCATCCCGGAGAAACCATTCGCCCTTCTGCTTCGAGAACCTGTTCATCGGAGACCGAAAGGCCGGGAGCGATCTCTGCGATCACACCCTCCCGGATACGCAGATCTGCCCGCCGATACTCCCCGGTGGCGGGATCCAGGATCACTCCATTCTGAATACAAAGATCTGGGGTCATTTACGCCCTGAGATATTATGAGACCGTTCATCCGGCAGAACAGGTAAAGCAGTATTCTGCCGATGGCCGTACAATTTAGGCATTTCCTGCTTCTTCAAAACAATCGGGAGCCGGTGCATCTGTCTTAAACGCGCACGCACCAGAAAGATCTTGAAATCCTGCGCCAATACTTTTTGCAAAATCTGAGTCCCCCTGATCCTTTGCTCAGCGCACCGTCCTGATCGTTACGCGTCAGGATATAGCGGGGCCCTCTCCGGGATCCAGCAACTCTCGGAGTCATCCTTTGACCTGCCGGATCCCGGCAGTTTCATTTCGAACCTGATCCACTTCCGCCCCTCCGCTTGAAAACACATGACTTCCTGTACACGAACAATCTTCCGGCTTTTTATTACAAGTTCAGACCGGCGTGCCCCAAATGGAGATAAACGAAACAGAAAATCACAGTTCGAACCCGTTTCCGGCGTTATATGCAGGCATATGTGCACCCTGCTGGGAAGTTGAAATCACTTATGCACTATCCAATCTGCACTCGTGGAGAGAATTTCCTAAATTAGTGTGTGGTTCGGAAATACTGAATCTCCGCTTCGTACGCATGGCGATTCGGTGCACCGAATTTGCGTG
Organism: Rhodothermales bacterium; assembly: GCA_022821875.1. Lineage (GTDB taxonomy): Bacteria > Bacteroidota > Rhodothermia > Rhodothermales > Bin80 > Bin80. The sequence continues at coordinate 19,041 of JAJECV010000061.1, read as the reverse complement.
TAATGACCTTCGGTGTCTCAAAATTGGATCCATCCATGGTACAGAAATCTAAAGAAAAATATGAAACGAATATCCTGATCGTTGAAGACGAGGAGGATATAGCGGAAGTCATTGCTCATTTTCTTGGAGAAATTGGCTATAACATAGATATTGCCTACGATGGGCAGCAGGCCCTGAAAAAGGCGCACCCCTGGACGGATCTGATTCTCCTTGATGTGATGCTCCCCAAGCTTGATGGGTTTGAAGTCTGCCAGCGACTCCGGTCAAAATCTGAAACCGAGGAGATCCCCATCATTTTCCTTACCGCAAAAGGTGAAGACGAAGATCATGTCCGCGGACTTTTGTTAGGCGGAGATGACTACCTGATCAAGCCTGTCGCAATGGATGTCATCCTCGCACGGATACAGGCGGCGCTGCGGCGGGCACACATTCGGGAGGTGGAGACGATTAATGTCATGGGACTGACGCTTTTTGTTAATGAATTTCGGGCAGAATACAGGGGGCGGGATCTCGGACTCACCCTGACCGAACTTGAACTGCTGAGTTACCTGATCCGACATCCCAGGCAGGCCTACCGCCGGGAAGAATTGCTGGACGTACTCTGGACAGACTCCAAGATGGTCACACAGCGCACGGTCGACACGCACATGAAAAATTTGCGTGAGAAATTAGGGGGCTTTGCCAAGTATATTGAGACGGTCTGGGGCGTTGGCTACTGCTTCAATGACACCGTCTCCTACGAAGAAGAAGACTGAATTTGACCAGACAAAAGGGCCGAATGAGATGGCCGTTCCACATCCGTAAATCCGGGTTCCCCGCCCGGGCCCCCACACGAACATGGATGTTTCTCACCTTTGCGCTTTTTGTGGGGATTGCAGCCGGCGGAGTTGCGTTTTATTTAACCCTGGATTTGAGCAGTCATATCCGCAGGGCGGCACATGACAGCCATCTCACGGATACGCGGCACGTTGCATCCATCATGCGATCCACCGATCTGAGATCTGTACCCTCCGACCAGTGGCTTGACACGCTGAGCCCCGCTGCCACCACCATGCTGCAGCTTGGCGACCTGCACACTTTTATCGGACACCATGATTCCCTCTACTGGCGAAATGACCCTCTGGACGAGAAGGCCGTCCTTAAGATCCTTTCCCAAACCTCAGAGGAAACACCTTTTTTTGATGTCATGGCAATGGGAAATGGGCAGAGAATTATGGTCGGTGCAATCCGGCAGGACGGGATTGTGGTTGGGCTGGCACGACCGGTGAGTGCGCTGTATATTCTGGCGACCGGGATGCGAGACCGCATGATTGCGGGAATTGGGCTTGCATTATTTATGGCCATGATCGGGGCCTGGGTCGCCTCTGCGCAGGTTACCAAGCCACTGCGGACGATTATGCATACCGCCCGGCGGATTGTTGCAGGGGAATATGGAGCCCCCATTCGGGTCTCCTCCAGAGCGGCAGAATTCCAGGATCTGGGGTACAGCCTTGAATACATGTCCCGAATCTATACAGAAAAAATCAACGAGTTGGAGGATGTTACCCAGCTTCAGCGCGAATTTATCAGCAATGTATCCCATGAAGTACGGAACCCCATCTTTGCGATCAGCGGTTTTCTGGAAGCTTTGGGATCCCCCAAACTCTCGGAAGAACATCGTCAGAGGTACTCAGCAAAAGGGTTACAAAACCTGAAGCGTCTCAGCAACCTGTTCGGTTCGCTCATTGACATTGCACGACTTGAGAACCGCGACCAGCCGCTGAACATCTCCAGATTTAATCTGGCCGCTGTCGCCATGGATGCAAAAGACATCCTGATCCGTCAGGCACAAAAAAAAGACCTGCGGCTGGAGCTTGACGAGCAGGATACCTGGGTAGAGGCAGATGAAGATCAGATTCGGCGGGTTTTTCTGAATCTGGTTGATAATGCAATTCGATACAGCACTTCCGGGACGGTTCGCTGCCGCTTCCACAAACGTCTGAATAAAGCCCGTGTGGAGGTAATTGATGATGGACAGGGAATCCCTGAAGATCATCTGCATCTGATCTTTGAACGCTTTCACCGGGTTGACCGTGCACGCGCCCGACGCGATGGCGGATCCGGACTGGGATTAGCCATTGTGAAACAGATCCTGCAGGAGCACGGGGAGTCCATTCATGTGGAGAGTATTGTTGGGCGGGGATCCCGCTTCTGGTTTGAATTGCCGCTGTTGCCAGAGGAACCCGAATCTTGAGGAACCATTGGCAGCGAACCAGGTAGTACCGGCTATGAATATACTCGCACACTTCCCATTCTGAGTGCAGGCACTGCTGCGAGTGAAACCTCCCATTGTTGGATGAGAGGTTTTTTTGTTATCTTATATTGCTGATGCGGCATTTTAAAAACAGTGAAACTCGAAAATTTCATCAGACCAAAAGGATCTATCCATTGCATTTAGCGGGCGATATGCTTCCCGGTATCAAGTTTTTCCTACACAGAGATGGCTGACCTTCCACCTGATCGGGCGGTTGCCGGTATTGGTTCCGCCACATCGAACACGCAGGCCGAAACCAACGGTCACTCCCCTGCAATTCAGGGGGATGTACTGTTTGCGGACATTGATGAGTCCTGTTACGGGGAAGGATTTGAGATAGAACAGGTCCGGCCTTCCGATTTTGACAGGCAAACGCTGCTGCATGTGCTGCGCGTCATGCATACCGCGCGGATCCTTGATGGAAAGATGCTTTCCCTGCTCAAACAGGGGAAGGGCTTTTTTCATATCGGCTGCAGCGGGCACGAAGCCACACAGGCCGCTATTGGGCTGCTCAGCAAACCGGGCCATGACTGGTTCTGCCCGTACTACCGGGATCTTGCATTGGCACTCATGCTTGGACAGACCATTGAAGAAACCTTCCTTGACCATTTGGCAAAAGCGGACAGTGTAAACTCCGGCGGGCGCCAGATGCCTGCACATTATGGTGCACGGGACAAGAATATTTTGAGTGTCTGCTCTTCCGTTGGCTCTCAGTACCTCCCGGCATTGGGTCTGGCAATGGCTTCCATGAAGCGGGAGACTGATGCATTCACCTTATGCTCTGCCGGAGATGGTGCGACCTCACAGGGAGCCTTCCACGAAGCCCTGAACTGGGCCGCCCGGAACCGGGCTCCGGTTCTATTTCTGGTACAGGATAACAAATACGCAATCAGTGTTCCGATTACGGATCAGACGGCCGGTGGAACTCCCTTCAAACTTGCAGGCGGCTACGAGGGTCTGGCAAGATACCGCGTAGACGGAACGGATTTCTTCAAAATCTATTCTGTTGCGAAGGCGGCGATTCATCATTTGCGGGCCGGCAGGGGGCCGGTATGTCTCGTTGCGGATGTCGTCCGCCTCTTACCGCATTCCTCTTCCGACAACCATCTCAAGTATCGTACGGAAGAGGAATTGATTCAGGACCAGACTGCCGACCCGATCAGCCGGCTTGAGCACATCCTGATTGAAGAAGGCATCTTCACTGCTGCCCGGTCCCAAGAACTTCAGGAAGAGATCAAAGCCGAGATCAATGAGGCCGCCCGCTCCGCAGAGCAGCGGATGGACCCCGATCCTCAAAGTGCAATCACGCATGTATTCTTTGAAGGAGATCTGAACCTCACCTACAGCACGGATGAACCTGCAGGAGAGCCGGTCGTCATGGTGGATGCCATCAACCATGCCCTCCATGAAGAGATGACCCGTGATGAATCCATCCTTGTGTACGGCGAAGATGTAGCAGGACAGAAAGGCGGCGTGTTCACTGCGACCCGGGGATTGACGGAAAAATTCGGGATTGAACGCTGTTTTAACTCGCCGCTGGCCGAGGCATCCATTATCGGGACGGCGGTGGGGCTCAGTGCGGCCGGCTTTAAGCCGGTTGTAGAGATCCAGTTTGCGGACTATATCTGGCCGGCCATGCAGCATCTGCGCAATCAGGTTGCGACGCTGCGTTACCGCTCCAACAATGCATGGTCCTGTCCGATGGTGATCCGGGTACCGTGCGGGGGCTACATCCATGGAGGCCTGTGCCATTCCCAGAATATTGAGAGCATTTTCGGCCATATGCCGGGAATCCGCGTCGTAATGCCCGCTTCTGCAGCAGACGCAAAAGGCCTGTTGAAGACGGCAATCCGCAGCAAGGATCCTGTATTATTTCTTGAGCACAAGGCACTCTACCGGGCCGCGAGTGCCAGAGGCCCTGAACCGGATGAGGATTATCTGGTCCCCTTCGGAAAGGCGCGTACGGTCCGTGAGGGAGCAGATCTGACCATGATCACGTATGGGTTCCTTGTCCACAAGTGTCTTGCGGTTGCCCGGCAGCTCTCTAGAGAGGGCCAGTTATCCGTGGAGGTGATTGATCTGCGCAGCCTGATGCCCCTTGATTCGGACGCGGTGCTCACCTCGGTTCGCAAGACCCACCGCGCACTGGTCGTGCACGAGGATCATGAATTTCTGGGCTACGGTGCGGAGGTGGCAGCGATGATTTCGGACCGGGGGTTTTCGTATCTGGACGCGCCTGTGCGGCGCATTGGGGCCAAGTTTTCCTACATCCCTTTTGCCGATCCGCTGGAGCGGGAGGTCCTTCCCCGGCAGGAGGACATCCTCTCTGCGGCCCGCGCTCTGGCCGCCTGGTAAGCCTGCTCTAGAAAACGCCCCGCGTATCCACCCTCTTCAGGATGATACCGCACGCCGGTTGGCTTTCTGAGCCGAATGCAATTCCACACAATCCAACCGTATCAACTTTTTTTACGGGAATACCGGTAGAACCGGTTGTCTAACAGATTATACATGGTTGAATCTTGACAAGGGACTGTAAAGGAGAATTCAAGCAGTTCAGGATTCTGGCCGCCCGCGGATAAAGTCCTGAAAAGTCTGAGCAAAGCTTCTGGGTTGGTTTTTCGGGATTAGACTGTTCAAAATAGCCCTGGAAGAGATGTTTTTCGCCCTTCAGAATCTCAAAAGGGCAAAAATACATGGTTTGGCCATCTACGACACATAGTTGTGCTGCCTAGTTCTGTAATCATACTTTCTCCACGGGCTGCTAATCCTCTGCCTGATTATTAAACCCCATGGATCTAGCGGGGGGCTGTGGCGGGGGAAATAAGGGTGCCCGATAGCAGGCGAAATTATCCACCAGCCAGTTGTGCATCAAGGGGATCGGAACTACGTATCGGTTATTCCGCTCGTCCAGTATTCCCTTATGCAGGGCCAGTGTAAAGATCTTCTCAGCCGTATCATGATTATAATTCATGCGGAGAGATGCCATAATATCCATCTTCGCAACACTGGTACCGGATGGAGTATATGCGATCACTCTTGCGATGCAGTGGAGTTGTTCTTCAGGGATGCCCCGAGTCCGCGCTTCATAAAACTTAATCCGCCCCGTTCGCCCTTGCTCCAGTACCGTTTTCAGCCCCTCTGGAGTCAACGCCCCATCGGTTAATTTTAACTGCTTCAAGGTAGGCCACACATACGCCATGATATGCTGCGGCCAGCCATGTGTCTCACGTACAATCGCATGAATCCAAGGAACTGAATCGCCCTTCGCCCCGCCTTCTTCCAGGAGCCAGTCCTTGATGACCGCCCGCCTAGCTTCTTCACTTAGCGGCCCTAAACTGATCTTGCATTGTGGCTTGAATCTTGACACACCCAAATTATCAAAGGCCTGCGTGGTTGCGCCCAGTCCGGCGGCAATCAGGATCACCGGACGCTCCAGTTTACCATTGTGAATCGCTTTAAGGCATTTTGCGGCGATTCTAAACTCTTCGGACTGGCTGGAGAATGCAGTTCGGAGTAACTGGGCTTCGTCCATCATGAGCAGCAGCGGCTCCCGCCCATACTTGAGGATGTCCAACGTTGTCGAGAGATCGTGCTCAGATACAGATTCCCGATGGATGACCTGTACACTCCTGCCCGTCATCAATTTCTGGCGGTTGGCGGGGAGCGGGCGACTCAACGCCTTGCTTAATTCCTTCGGATCATACAACTCGTCTGGATCAATCTCGGCGGTATGCCATCGCTGTTCCCGCGCCAGCCGAGCACATTTCATAAGCAGGGCGGTCTTGCCCGCACCAGGAGCCGCCTGAATCAGGATTGTGGTCCCATACTTTTTCTCGACACTTACCAGTTCTAGGCGTTCCTTGAAGTTGCCTAATATTTCCTTTCTCCCGTGGAAGTACTTCGCTTCCCCTCGGTCCTCTACAAGAGTTGACGAGATGCGGTGGGTTCGTGGTGTACTCATTGACTGAGAACTTTGCGTGCAAATTCTTCTACCCTGACTAGATTCCTGTCTCTTCAAACAGTCCAGAACAGGAGGAAACTTCCCAGTCGACTTATATATGTACTCAGAGGAAAATAGGTTCCGATAACGGGGTGTTTCAAAAACAAAACATCGCGGAACCGTCGAAGTCAGGATCAGTCCACACCACAGCTGATACAGCACAGAACGAGACTATTCTGCCGGCTCTGGGCCCGCAACATAGGATTCCACCTGATGCCTAAAGCCTTACTGCGTGACTCGAAGGTACTTGCGCTTCCCAACCTTTAAAAGGAACGGTGCACGAGCTGCAATATCCAGCATCAGACGGCTGTCAGTCACCTTCTCGCCGTCAATACTCACCGCTCCCTGCGTAACCAGTCTGCGTGCTGCCCCGTTGGAAGGAGTCAAACCTGCCATGGTCAGCAGGTTCAGAAGCCCTATCGGGCCCTCTACCGCCGGCGTGAAGGATGGTAGATCATCAGGGACCTGCTTACGTATGACCGTGCGCTCAAAATGCTCCCGCGCCTTTGCCGCTTTTGCGGCTCCATGATACAGCCGGGTGATGGAGAGGGCAAGCCGGTGCTTTGCATCCCGCGGACTGCGGACGCACAGTTCCTTTAATGCCGGCAGTTCTGCGGTCTCTTCATCACTCGCAAGCTCAAAATAACGATAAATCAGTGTGTCGGGGATGGAGAGCACTCTGCCGTACATGGTCGCTGCCGACTCGGTCAGGCCGATGTAGTTGTCCAGCGACTTTGACATTTTTTCTACGCCATCCAGCCCCTCCAGAATGGGAAGCGTCATGCAAACCTGCGGCGGCTGTCCCGCACTCTTCTGCAGAGTCCGCCCCATCAGCAGATTAAACTTCTGGTCGGTTCCGCCAAGCTCTATATCCGCTCTCACCTCCACCGAGTCCTGCGCCTGCGCGAGCGGATATAAAAATTCATGCAGCCCGATCGGATCTCCCTTTGCATAGCGCCCGGCAAAATCATCCCGCTCCAACATGCGGGCAACCGTGGATTTTCCCGCTAACATGACCACATCCTCAAACGACAGTTTTCCCAGCCATTCGGAATTGTAGACAATACGGATACGCTCGGAATCCAGAATCCGGGAGGCCTGCTGAAAATAGGATTCCCCGTTGCGGCGGGTTTCTTCCAAAGAGAGTGCCGGCCGCATTTTCGAACGACCGCTCGCATCCCCAATCATCCCGGTAAAGTCCCCCACGATCAGGACCACCTCGTGCCCAAAATCCTGAAATTGCCGGAGTTTTCTCAGTACAACCGCATGCCCAAGATGCAGGTCCGGCCGGCTGGGGTCACACCCTAGTTTTACTGTAAGCGGTTTCCCTGTCTCCGCTGCATGCATAAGTTTACGGCGCAACTCATCCTCCGGGATAATCTCCTGAACCCCGCGCTTTAAGTGTATGATCTGCTCCTCAACCGGTGGAAAATGCATGTCAATATTGCTTCAAAGTTCGTTCCAGTTGCCGTTTTGTATCCCGCTCCGCCATGTCCGCCCGTTTGTCGAAGAGTTTTTTGCCCTGGACAATCCCAATCTCAACCTTGATCCTGCCGTGATTCAGATACAATTTAAGCGGGATTAAGGTATTCCCCTTTTGCTCAACTGCTTTTTGCAGGCGCTGGATTTCCTTACGGTGCAAAAGCAGTTTTCGGGGACGAAGGGGGTCGTGATTATTCAGGTTCCCGTGCTTATAGTGCGAGATATGTGCATCCACCAGAAAAATCTCCTGCTGCTCAACCTTGCACCATGCCTCTGCCAGACTCACGCGCCCCTCACGAATTGATTTTACCTCGGTCCCAACCAGTACCATCCCGGCTTCAATGGAATCCAGAATATGGTATTCCCGCCGGGCCCGACGATTGCTTGCCAGAATAGACCTTGCTTTGCTCATTGTTCACAACTCCTCCATCCCGGGATCCCCTTGATCCTGTCCCCGCCATGGCAGCTGCTGTACATCCTTTGATTCATATATTGGCAGAGGGACAAGTTCTTCGATGATCCCGTAATAATACATATAATCACGGATTGCCGTAAGCCCGGCAACGGTAATATCATCTAAACGCAGACGGAGACTTTCCCCGAAGAAGCTGCTTTCCGGTAAGTCGGAACGGGATCCCCATCTTTGTGTAACGCTCTCTGCTTCTAGGGTGAGTTCCATCAGTGATTCGGTCATTAAATCGCTTCCCATCCCCTTCAAACACGCATAGACACCCCATACCATCGGGTACTGTGCAAGCTCATACCACTCCTGCCCGATATCCAATATTTTTGGATCATCACTCCGGGACAGCGGCATGGGGCCGGTAAAAATTTCAGCATCCGCCTTCCCATCAAAAATGACCCGGACCTGCCGCCCATAATGCTCTTTCAGAATCACCCTTGCCATGAATTCTTCAAGCTTCTGACCGGGAATGGATTTTAAGGTATTCGCCCGCTGGAAGCCCTGATGCATGCGCAACTGTACAAACGGATACTCCCATGAGGATACCGCCCCACCAGGCAGGATATCAAACTCCTCGACCGCCGTGAGTACCGCAGTCACCGGCAACAGGGCAATATCAACCTGCTGCTGACGCAGTAAATCTATACAGTCCGAAACGGAATGCCGCTCAATCTCCCCGTCCAGTGACTGCGCCGCCTCCTCAAGGCATTTCGTCGGTGGAAAATCCCAGAACGCCAATTGCATCGGCAAGGCTAGGAATCCCGCATACGTTCCTTGATCCGGGATGCTTTCCCGCGCAAACCGCGGAGATAGAAGAGCTTTGCTCTACGCACCCTCCCAAAGCGCTTGACCTCCACGCGGGCAATTCTCGGCGAGTGAAACGGAAAAACCCGCTCCACCCCAATCCCGCTGGAGATCTTTCGGACCATGAAGGTCTTGTTGGCACCTGCGCCACGAATGGCAATCACCGTACCTTGAAAAATCTGTATGCGTTCTTTCCCTCCCTCCGTCACACGCAAATGTACGGCGACCGTATCCCCTGCATTAAAATCCGGCATCGCATCTTCACGCAATTGGGTGGCCTCTACGATTTTCAATAGGTCTTTAGACATGATTCTCAGAAGTAAATTCAGGCTTGAACCTGAGCGGCGTACTGTTGCCAGAGATCCGGGCGCCGCTCCCGGGTACGCTGTTGCCGAATCTGATCCCGCCATTCGGCAATTTTGTGATGATTTCCACTACGAAGCACCTCCGGCACCTCAAGCCCGCGAAATGAAGCAGGGCGTGTATATTCCGGGGCTCCAAGAAGGCCATCCTGGAATGAGTCTTCCAGAGCAGATTGTGCATCGCCAAGTACCCCGGGAATTAACCGCAGTACTGCATCCATGACCAGAAGTGCAGGGAGTTCGCCCCCGCTGAGCACATAATCCCCCACCGATATCTCCCGTGTGACCAGCGTTTCCCGCACCCTGTGATCCACCCCTTTATAATGCCCTGCAAGAAGCACCAGGTGCTTTTTGAGCGAGAGTGTGTTCGCCAAAGACTGAGTAAGGTGCTCCCCGTCCGGACTCAGATAGATCACCTCATCCGGCGAAGAATTCAGTGCCTCAATGCAACGGAAGACCGGTTCCGGCTTCAGAACCATCCCGGCATTTCCGCCATACGGATAGTCATCAATCTGCTGATGCTGCCCCTCGGCATACCTGCGCAAATCGTGCACATGTAATTCAATACCCTTCCCTGCCCGTCGCACAACGGTAAGATCCAGCGCCTTCTTCAGTTGATTCGGCAGTGCGGTTACAACGTCAATTCGCATGATTTTCCTAGTCTAAAAGCCCCTCCACTGTTCGGATGACCATACGCCCCCTCTCCACATCCGTCGACACAATGAATGCAGGGACGGCAGGAACCAGTGCTTCCTTCTTTCCAGGACGCTCAATGAGATAGAGGGGATGGCTCTGCGTATCCCATATATCCTTCAGAGTGCCTACCGGCACTCCCTCATCGGTCACCACTTCAATCCCAATCAGATCATGCAGGAAAAACTCCCCCGGCTGTAACGGCGGCAGATCATTCAGGTCCGCAAAGACCAGTGGCTTCCCCAGCGCCTTCGCATCGCTCACGGTATGTATTCCTGCAAATTGCATCAATATGGTTGTACCACGTTTGGAGTTTTGCAATCGGGTACTCTCTATGTCGTAAGGTCGTACGGTCTGTGGTGTATCTCCCAGCCAGACTCTCTTTAGTTCCAGTAACCGGTTTGGGTTATCACTCTCGGGGACTACTTTACATTCACCTTTTAATCCATGCGTTCGGACAGTTCGTCCAACCAGCAGGAGGTTGTCTGACGAAAGCTCCCCCATCAACAGTGACAATATTTGTTTAACTTGATGCTTCAGAGGGTGCGTCTTCGACTTCCGCTTCAGTTTTGGACTCGGCTTCCGCTTCCTCGGCGGCCTCCTTTTTGCGTGCCTTTGCTTCGGCAGCAGCGGCAGCCGCTTTTTTCCGTTTTTCAAGAAGTGCCGTCTCTTGCTTGACCGCCTCCTTTTCTTCGGCATCCAGTGCCTGCTGACGAAGTTCGGAAACCGTCGCCTTGACAGAACCCTTCAATTTATCCTGACGATGCTGCTGGTGCGCCGATACCGCTTCCGTAACCGCTTCCGGTTCGGCTCCCTTGCGTTCAAGATGTAATCCCAGAAGAACCCCCTGTTGACGCAGCAGACTGCGTACCGTATCGGTCGGCTGTGCACCTACCTTGAGCCAGTATTTTACGCGCTCATCCTTGAGTTCGACGCGTGCAGGCTCCTCCAGCGGATAATATCGGCCGAGGTCTTCGATAAATTTACCGTCCCGCGGTGCCCGCGAATCCGCTGCAACTACGGCCCAGATCGGCTTCTTTTTTCGCCCCATACGGCGTAATCTAATTTTAACTGACACCTTTTTGTTTACGTTTTATTAAATGTTAACGCGCTGCCTGCAGCAACGCCGACAAGTCCACCGGTCTCCCCTTACCTGCTTTGGTCTGCATCCGCTTCATGAGTTTGCGAATTTGTTTGAACTGACGCAGGAGTTGATTCAGATCCCTGACCTGCTGACCGCTCCCGGCCGCAATACGGCGCCTTCGGCTGCTGTTAATTGCATCAGGGTTCCTGCGCTCCCACGGAGTCATACTTAAAATTAACGCCTCCGTTTGCGCCAACTCCGCCTCTCCACCGGATACATCCTTAAATTGTTTTCCTAACCCCGGGATCATTCCCATCACATCGGACAGGGACCCCATGGATTTGATTTTCTGGAGCTGCTGATAAAAATCCTCCAGATCAAAGGTTTGTTTTCGGATTTTCCTGCGCAGCGTCTCCGCCTGCTCTGCATCATACTGCTGCTGTGCCTTTTCAACGAGGGTGACCACATCGCCCATCCCAAGAATGCGGCGGGCCATCCGGTCAGGAAAAAACGGTGTGAGCTGGTCCAGTTTTTCCCCGGTTGAAGCAAACTTGATCGGCTTATCCACAACGGAGCGTACCGATAATGCCGCCCCTCCACGGGTATCCCCATCCAGTTTGGTCAGAACCACGCCATCGAAATTCAGTCGGCTATTAAACTCACGTGCTGTATTGACGGCATCCTGTCCGGTCATACTGTCCACCACGAAGAGAATCTCGGTGGGTTGGACCTGAGTTTTTATTTCGGCTACTTCCGCCATCATACGCTCATCTACATGCAGCCTGCCTGCAGTGTCAATGATGACCGTATCACGGGCCTGCTTCCGCGCATATGCAACAGCCTCTCTGGCCACCCGCGGTGCATCCTGCGTAACGCTGCCATCGTCTGATGTAATACTGAACACAGGAACATTGATCTCTTCCCCAAGCCGGCTCAGCTGATCCACAGCCGCCGGGCGGTAGACATCGGCCGCCGCCAACATCGGGACACGTCCCCTGGATTGGAGATGCAGTGCAAGCTTTGCGCTGAATGTAGTTTTCCCCGAACCCTGCAATCCGGCGATAAGTATAACCGCAGGTGGTTTATTTCCAAGGTTGATCTCCGCCGCATTGCCTCCGAGCAGGCGGGCAATCTCATCGTAGACGATCTTAACAATCATCTGCCCCGGCGCGACGGATCGTAAAACGTGATCCCCAAGCGCCTTCTCCTTGACACGATTGGTAAAGTTTCGTGCAACCTGATAGTTTACATCTGCCTCAAGGAGCGCACGACGGATCTCCCCCATTGACTCCGCAATGTTGAGTTCGGTGATACGACCCCGCCCCGTGAGGCGTTTGATCGCTCCTTCTAACCGCTGTGAGAGATTATCAAACATGAAGATTTCGTTACCTATATCTCGGCAAAAACAGGTAATTTACTGAAAACAGCAGGTTTATACGACACAAGGTTGACTCTTGATCACGAAAAGCGAGGCTCAACGCGAATTTTCGCATATTTTTCTTCTGAATTTTGCCCGAACCAAAAAAAATACTGACGAAATCTGCATTGCGTACGCATTGCCGCTCCCTGCGGAAACACCTTTCCGAGGAGGACTACCGTATAGAATGTCGCAAGATCATCCTTCAGGCCACCTCCGTCCAAATACTGCGCAACGCCAAAACCATCTTATCCTACTGGCCGAAACTGGCATCACGCGAAATAGATCTTCGCCCCCTCAACTGCTGGTTGCGGGCCCGGGGATATACCGTGCTACTGCCCATCATTGAACCGAATTCAATAATCTCTCGTATGCACTGGGGACACTTTGATCATGAGCGTACACTGATGCTGAACCGTTGGGGGATTCTCCAGCCCGAGGAGCGGGCCGACATCTCTGCCGAAGATATTGATATCGTTCTTGTTCCCGGCCTTGGATTTGATCGGCGCGGTCACCGGATTGGCTATGGCGGGGGCTACTATGACAGATTCTTTGAATCGGTTCATGCATACAAGATCGGCCTTAGTCTGGACTGCTGTGTCGTTGAAATGATTCCGAACCAGCCATACGATGTTCCGATAGACTGCTTAGTGACCTCCAATGGAACCCTCAAACTGAATTGACCGGCATGCCACGCAAAACCAAAGAGACGACCGAATTCACGGATCTGCATGAGGTGTCTGACGCTCCAAGCACCGCAGACCTAGAGTATGAAGAACTGCTCTTTGAGAATACCTCGGAGAAGCCCCGACGCTTTCTGAACCTGCCTCTCATTGCAGGATTTGGGCTGCTGGGTGCGGTGATTATTTTTCTGCTGCAGCGAATCGGCATCATTCCCGGCAGTGGTTTCCAGGATGCTTTTATTGTATTTCCACTCATTGGTTTGCTTCTGATTTTGCTGTTCGGCCTGTCTCCCAGGCGGCGCAGACGCAGTAGACGCGCCGCAAGGAGGATGCGAAAGGCCGAATTAAAACAGCAGAAACTGGAAAGGAAAGTTCGCGGAACGAAATCTTCGTTTTCAGGAAAACTGGAAAAATCCAAACTAAAACTCCCCCCTAAATCACGGAAAAAATATCTGGCCGGTGTATGCGGGGGGATTGCCGAGCGCATCGGCATGGATCCGACGCTGTTCCGGGTTCTCTTCATAATCTCACTGGTCGCAACGGGCGGCAGCGTTCCCCTGATCGCCTACATCCTCTTTGCCATCTTTATGCCGCCCGCGGAGGACCGGACAGATCTCTCTTTATAGCCGCAGGCTTACCATCCTGATCGGGAAATGCAATCCGGATACACTTCCTCATTCTGAAAAATGCACCATATCGTAGACTTGGGCTACCCGACTATGCTTAATTTTATGGGTTCTACATTCAATGCAAACTGAGAAAAAGCACCTAACCCGTTCAGCGTCCGATAAAGTATTCGCTGGTGTGCTCAGCGGGATTGCAGAGCACTATAATATCAGCACCACCTGGCTGCGCATCGGGGTGCTATTCGCCACTTTTTTCACCACTGGAATCACCGTAATCATTTATCTTGCAGCGATGATCGTTGTGCCGAAGCCGCGTGACAACTAAAGTCCCCGTCTCCCGACAAGTGATCAGTTCGGAGTGCAACTGCCCCCGCTTATCACCTCGGCGCACCTGCCATTACAGGATGTGCCTCCGCATTGCCGCAGCATGAATTCAGGAAAGCGTATCCGTGACTTGCAGGCATCTCACGGGGAGACCGCATGCATCTAAATGAAACTATTTACGTTTTCATCTCATGGATCCGTATGGAGATAGAGAAATTCCTGATCCGCACCCGTCACGAAACGGGCAACATCCTGTTTTTTGTGAGCCACAATCTGGAACTCCGATGATGAAAAATCACAGGGCCGACAAGCTCTTCCGTAACGCCGAACTCTGGTTGCAGGAAGCAGAAATACTCCGTGGGATCCTTCTGGAATGCAATTTGACCGAAGAGATTAAATGGAGACAGCCCTGTTACACCCATGACGGGAAGAATATCTGTATCCTCCAGAGGATGAAAGGCTTTCCTGCACTGCTGTTCTTTAAGGGAGCCTTACTGAAAGATCCACATGATCTCCTCCAGAAACAGGGGCCGAATTCAAGAATCGGATACAGAATCTGCTTTACCAGTGCGGACGAGATCAAACAAGTAGCGAATCTGGTCAAAGACTACGCTGATGAGGCCATTGAGATTGAAAACGCTGGCCTCAAAATAGAGATGGAAAAGAGTTTGGAGTATCCCCCGGAACTCACCTGTATTTTGGAGATGGATCCCGACTTTGAGACCGCCTTCAAGAAGCTCACTCCCGGCCGGCAGCGCGGATATATTCTGCATTTCTCCAGTGCAAAACAGTCCAAAACGCGGACAAAACGGATTGATTGATGCCGGGATAAAATTTTTGCGGGGAAAGGCTTTCTGGACCGGTGACCGCCAATCCGCAGACCCGTCTGCTGCGTATCCCGGTCTGCTTTACCGTTTATTCTGCCTCGTGCGGGATAAAGTGTCCCCTGCCTGCGTCTATTTTTTTTGGCTCTACCGGCATTATTGTGGATGGGCACGGTATCCTCATGAAACAGTTTTGACTCCCTGGATCTTTCCATTGAGTCGTTCGGCCCTGGTGTGAATTTATTGTGACAGCGTGCATTGCGCACGTCCCACAATAGCGTTCAAATATCTCTATCACCTCTGTACTGCGAGAACAGACCCTTCCTCCATACTCTTAAGCCATAGATCCCCCACCCGTGAACCACTTTCCACATCGGATACATTCCAGTACCTGCGCCCGGAAGAGATTGTACTATGGCTTTTATTTAGGCCCGACCGCCTGAAACACGCCAAATTTCCCCGCATCTTCGTATCTTGGAGATAATGAAGCCCCGAAAACTGATTCCAGAGGAACCCCTACGCACCGAGCGGTGGGGCTCACTGACTTTAAGGCCAGAGTTTTTGATTACGACCCAAAAAGAGTTCTGACCACTCGGAAGATCAAAGTCTGTGCTGGACCCTGACGATAAATGGAATTAAACTTGCCCCAAAATAAATGTACTCGGAAAACTTCCATTCTGCGAACCCCTGCCAGAAATGTTGATAGATCGACTATGGACATGTTCATGGCCTCCCTTTAACATGATTGCTCATTACCCAAAGCATGCGCAAGAAAAATAAGATTGAAGTTGAACGGATCCTGAACAAGGAAGCGGTCCTCTATAAAGACCGTGTCCTAAGCGGTGTCACTTTAGAATCCAAACCCCGTAAATCCACACTTCTACATACGTCCAAACGTCTTCTTCTCTATTCCCGCACCCCTATGGGGCTGCAAATCACCATTGTCCGTTATGACGAGGTGGAACATATCACATCGGGGAAGAAGAAGGGGAAACACTATGTCCAACTGCTGGGAAACGGTTCACGTGTATTGCTTCTTTTTGACTCCAAAGCATCCCGGGAAACCTATAAAGATCTTTGTGCAGCAATTATTGAAGAGGATCGTATACAGGGGAAAAGGTTTGAATTGAATCAATCCCGATGAATACCGATCCAACCGGCTGGCGATTCACCTAATGAGTAAGGTAAAGCATTATCGTACGATTTGGCTGTCCGACTTTCACCTTGGCACCAAGGACACGAAGGCAGCCTACCTGCTTGACTTTCTGCGGTACAACGAAAGTGATACTCTGTACCTTGTCGGAGATATCTTTGACGGCTGGGCCCTGTCCAGATCATGGCATTGGGATCAGTTCCATAATAACGTAATCCAAAAGATTCTGCGCAAAGCCCGCAAAGGGACACAAGTGATCTACCTGCCCGGCAATCATGATGAATTTGCCCGGGATTACCTCGGACTTCATTTAGGAAGGATCCATATCAAACAGGAGGCCATGCATGTGACCGCCGACGGCCGCAAACTGCTTGTCCTGCACGGGGATGTCTTTGACGGAATGATTCGACATGCACGCTGGCTCTCTGTACTCGGCTCCAAAGCGTATCGGGTACTGCTCGTGTCCAATCGCGGGCTAAACCGGGCAAGACGCTTACTGGGAATGCCCTACTGGTCACTTTCCGCCTACATGAAGCATCGGACAAAGCGCGCCGTTCAGGCCATTGCCGACTTTGAAAATGCAATGGTTGGTGTCGCAAAAGCAAATAACGCCGATGGGATTGTCTGCGGACATGTTCATTTTGCGGAAATCCGAGAAATTGAATCCATCCTGTATGCCAATTCAGGCGACTGGATTGAAAGCTGCACCGGGCTGGTTGAACATTTTGATGGCCGTCTGGAACTCCTGCACTGGGTTACGATGGATCATAAACCGCAATTGACTCGGGGGGCAACCAATGGGGAAACATCAAGTGTGATGACCAATCCCTCACCGGTAACGGTTTCCTGAGATGTCTGGATTACGTGCACTCTTTATTGTGCAGGGCGAAGGCCGCGGACACCTGACCCAAGCCCTTGCCCTCGCATCCATACTCCGCAAATCCGGGCACTCGGTTTGCAAGGCAGTGGTGAGTCAGGGGGGCGACCTTGTACTTCCCGACTACTTTGAAAAATGCCTGGAAGCACCCGTCGTACAGGTGCCCAGTGGGCGCTTCTTTGTCAATCAGGAAACCCGAAGCATTGACTGGGGACGTACTCTGGTCAATAACAGTTTTCGTTGGACCGAGTTCAACCGCAGTTTTTCAATCCTTAGCGAAATCCTCCAAAAAGAGCGCCCGAACATTCTCGTAAACTTCTTCGAGCCGCTTGCGGGGTTCTTCATGCTGCGTGAGCGTCCAAAAATCCCGATGGTTGCCGTCGGACATCAATTTATGTTTCTGCATCCGCAATACGAGTTCCCGACCGGATTTGAGGTACAGAAAATTTCAACCATGACCTTCACACGCTTAACCGGGTTAGGAGCCGAACGCCGACTTGCACTCTCGCTCTATGATGCGCCGCCGCTCCCGGAAAAAAAGATCGTCGTCATGCCCCCCCTGCTCCGGGATGAATTATTTGACCTGCCGAAAGATGTATCTGAACCGTATTTTCTGATCTATCTGTATCATCACAGTCTCAGTAAGGATGTGGTGGCCTGGCATGAACGCAATCCCGGCTACCGATTACATTGTTTCTGGAATAATGATCAGGCCGAAGAAATCACGAATTACAGTGACACACTCACCTTCCACCGCCTGCACGGTACCCGGTTCCTGGAAATGATGGCACGCTGCCAGGGGATTGTTACGACCTCGGGGTTCGAAAGTATGGCTGAAGCCATGTACCTCGGGAAACCGCTCATGCTGAACCCGCTCCACAAACACTTTGAACAACATTGTAACGGCGTGGACGGCACCAACCTCGGTGCTGCCATACAAACCAATGATCTGAATCTGAGTCGTTTAGTGGAATTTATTCCACAATACAACTATAACGCATCCGAACTCCGGGCCTGGATCGGCAAGGCAGGAGAGATGTATGTCCGTGAACTGGAAACGATTGCATCCTGGAAGGCTTCCTGAGTATGGGAATTACACTTCATTATGTAACTGTGTAGTCAGGTGAAATTGCCCGGCTATTCAGATTGATATTACCCACCTGACAGGTTTCATTTTGGAGCGATTTTGGACGTTTGTGTCTCGCAGCCCTGCGGCACCAAGCGGTGACCTTCATGAAAGGAATGCCATCTCAGATGTGATGATATCCCACGCAGGCTTGTGGATGGAAAATTCATCCCTGCAAGGGAAGAACTGTAGTACTCACTTTTCAGAAATCCCGCACTGCGTATCTCCGTTCGAGGATGATCCTCGGAGTCAGAGGCACAGATACGAACACTTGAGACGAAACAGGACGAACGCTGACTAGACAGCATATAGAGAATATTCAGAATGCCGCTTCAGCCGGATGGCCGGGGCAGGAGGAATACTTGGTCACATGAAGGACTAAACAGCCTTTATATCCCCGGGATTCGATCACCGAATACTTGAAAAAGTCCTAAGGCTATGCCTATTCCGATTAACCAGCGCACAATCCGAACCTCGGTAGCACTGATTTTTGCATCCAAGGCACTGATTTCCACTCGCAATTCACTGATTTTTACTCGCAATTCACTGATTTCCACGCGCAATTCGCCTATTTTGGTCTCCATATCATTGCGCAATTCACTGATTTCCACGCGCAATTCGCCTATTTTGGCCTCCATATCATTACGCAATTCACTGATTTCCACGCGCAATTCGCCTATTTCCACACGTATGGAGTCTATTTTACCATCCGTGCCTTTCTGCACATCACCCATATGGGTACGTACAAATTCTGTGGTTGCGAGACTCCCGTTTTGATGGATGACAGCTTTCGCAACGACATCAGCAATGGCTTCGGCTTGTTCTCGCTT
>JAJECV010000009.1 GCA_022821875.1 Rhodothermales bacterium | reverse complement strand
CAGTCGCACCTGGGCAAAAAAAGGCTGGGACCGGTGGCTGTCCTGGGCCATGCGCTGCCGGTTGGAACCTATGAAACAAGCCGGCAAAACCGTCAAAGAACATCTCTGGGGAATCATTAACGCCATCGTCCTGGAGGGCAGCAATGGCCCCGCTGAAAGCATCAACAGCCGAATCAAAACCGTCAAAGTCTGTAGCCGTGGCTTTCTAAATAAAAAACGCCTCGCCACCGCAATTTACTTCCATCTCGGAGGCCTTGACCTCTATCCAGATGGCGTGCAAAAACGAGCCGTTTCACTAAAATAATCGAAGAACCGAAAAAGGAATCAAAATCAGCGATGCCGAGATGGCAAACCTGAATCTGCACTCCCATCAAAACATACCCCAATGGAACTACTCCATCAAACCGCAAACAAATCGCATAATTCTGGTGTCTTAATAGAAAATTTCGAGGATAAGTTGTTTTTTCGCCAACCCTAAGGTATAATTTTGATCAACACTTTTCAGTTCCAATTGCATTGATTGATCGGGAGACCATATTTGTCTTTTTCACCCTGACACGTTTGAGATTGGGTATGCCTCCGTGAATGCAGGCAGGGTATACCGGTTAGTCTTATGTGATTACGATTACGTTACGGAGATATAAATTTCAAGGTGTCAGATTCTTATACGAGGTCAACGGAACACGATGTTCAGAAGGATTGACTTCAGGGGAATTGGGTTGCTTCTTATGGTGGCTGGTATTTTAGGTTGCCAAACATCAGCGGAGCGTCCGAATATTCTGATCATTCTGGCAGATGATCTGGGATACTCGGATATCGGGGCCTACGGGGGCGAAATCCATACGCCAGCTCTGGACACGCTGGCAGAAAATGGGGTCCACTTCCGCCAGTTCTATAATGCAGGACGCTGCTACCCGAGAAGAGCTTCGTTATTGACAGGCCGCTATCCGCATGGCGTCGGGATGGGGGCAATGGTGTCGTCCGTAGACAGCGAACTCACCCAGGGACCCTATCAGGGCTATCTCAGTGAATCGGCGGTAACCTTGCAGAAATGCTTCAGGATGCAGGCTACCGTACTTATGTGTCAGGGAAATGGTATGTCGGAGAACGCCCACAGAACTGGCTCCGTATGCGCGGATTCGAACGCTATTTCGGCTTGATCAGCGGTGCGAGAAGCTACTACGAAATCATCGAAAATTAGCCGCATAAACGGCAGACGGTACTGGACGACGACACCTCCAAAGCGATGCCGCTCAAGGGGATGTCTCCAGAGTTCGTGTGCCTGTCTTTTCCGCGCATTTCTGGCCAAGATGATCTTCAATCTTTCCACGATTTGGGGACTACGGCAGCATTTGATTGCGGATTAACTGCTTCGGAGTCTGTTTGGTTTGACCTGTGCGACCGAGGTGCCCAGCGAATCGACCTTTTTTCGTGCGTTCGCGGAATTTGCGGCGATGCAGCTTCCGAGCGGATCCAAGCGTAATTGATCAAAGAACACTGCAAGGACGGAATTGTGTTCTATATTTCCCAGGATTCTACGGCAATTCTCGCACGAGAGAAACCGGTGAAGAAAAAAAGGAAGGCAGGGAGGATCAAAGCGCGGCCCCGGCTGTCCGAAAAGTGGGGGGAGGAGCGACCGCCCAAGGAACCAAGCGACTGGAGCGTCAGTGGACCATGGGTAAGAAAGAGATGTAGGAGGACTTACCGAAGCAATGCACGGTGGGCTGCAAATGAAATTCCAAGGGACGACCCCAGCATGGATCGGTTATAAATCACATCTGGATGCGGCAGATGGACAGATTCCAATCCGTGGCTTTGTGACTTCGGCATCGCTGCACGACAGTAGACAACGCCGGGCCAGTTATTGTGTCTGATACCCTGAATGGGGCCCCAAAATGCCGGATCATAGATTTTTGGGTTTTCGGTTGCGTGGAAGTCTAGGATAGGTGTGCACATATTGGTTGGGGCTGACGTAGACTACGCCGCGAAATACCTTGACTGGATGCAGGAAGGGTAGATTTCAGGGGTGCGAACGCAAATTTGAGTTGCATCTGAACAATCATGTACAAAATCTGAAATCAAGCCCAAAAATGGCAAATTCGGAACCGCTTGAGTCTAACTTCGTAAAGGGGGGCATGCAAGAGCCTCCCTAGACGGGGCTTTGCCAATCCTGTGTCAGAATATTTGGTTAGCATTCTTCCATACTTGGTTCTCTTTGCCAAAAATTCGTCGCTGATTAGTCTATTTTTTTCAGTATAGTTTGTCTGGTCAAGTTCTGACATAAGAGTTTACGGTCAACTGTATCATGATGAGGATAGTAAGATTTCTTGCATTGACGGTGATCGCCGTTTTTACGGTCTGCAATTTCTCAACTTTATCCGCTCAGCCCCTTACCATCAGCGGCTATGTAACAGATGGGACTACTGGAGAGGCTTTGATTGGAACCAATGTGTATGAGTTGAATCTCCAGATTGGTACAACCACAAATAATTACGGATTCTTTAGCCTGACCTTGCCGGCTGTTAGTGCCGTGATCCGTTTCAGTTATCAGGGCTATGCAACGCAAACGTTGACATTGCAAGGTTCGGTTGAAGAATTGCTTCGGATTGAATTAGACCCTGTAGTTCTCGTTCTGGATTCGCTGGAGGTGACGGCATCCCAGGATGACCGGCTTGAAGAGCAGGTGCAGATGAGTAGCCTTGGAGTATCTATGGCAGATGTACAGACACTCCCCTCTTTGCTCGGAGAGCCGGATATACTCAAAACCTTCCAGCTCATGCCGGGTGTATCATCGGGAGCTGAGGGTTCTTCAGGTCTGTATGTTCGCGGAGGGACTCCCGATCAGACGCTGATACTGATGGACGGTGCAACCGTCTACAATGCCGGGCACTTGTTTGGATTTATGTCCACCTTCAATACCGAGGC
>JAJECV010000067.1 GCA_022821875.1 Rhodothermales bacterium | reverse complement strand
TCCAGCATCCTCAGAGGGAGCGGTCCAGGAAAGGTTGATCTGATTCTGCCCGGAAGGGGTCGCACTTAGTCTGGTGACACCACCCGGTGTGCCCGCGGCTGCACTGGCTATATTGGACCAACCGCTGTTGCCATCGTTGTTAGTAGCGCGGACGCGGTAATGAATCGTTTGGCCTCGTTGACGATTCGGATGCGTGATCGACGGGGAACTAGGTGGTATATCTGAACCTAGATTGCCCCAATTGGCCCCTGCATCGGAAGACCACTGAAGACGATACCCCGTAATCGCTGATCCACCGTCATCGGCGGGAGGTTTCCACGAAACGTGGATGTCGTCATCCATGCCTCCTTGTGCTGTTAGATCCCTTGGCGGATCAGGGGGGCCGGCATTAGGTCCAGTACGCGTGTAGTCACTAACAACTCGGACCGTATTCACAGCGACATCCGTTCTGCCATCGCCATCCCTAAATGAATCCCTTAACGTGTCATACTCTGAAGTTCCATACCCGGCGAGTATGGAACCGGAGTCAATGACGGACAGGTCAACCTGGCTGCGCCCCACATCCAGATTCTGATGGGAATCCAGTCTCAGACTTCCAGCTCCCTGTGCCAACACTCCAGGCGGAAAAACCACCATGAGTAACAGCAGAATGCATAAATTGATTGTCCCCTCTGAAAAATGGGGGGGGGGGGGGGGAAAATGCCTAGTTGAAAGTGAAAATGCTTTTTCGATAGCATGCAAAAATTTTCTATGACTACCATGAAGAACTCGCTGATATTGTTGAAAACGGGTTTAACAGTCTCTCCGTTGACGCACCTGAATCCGCCAATCAGACATATCGAATTTGGGTTTCTATTAGACATTCAAACTACATACGGACACAACGCAGTGCAAAGAGTTCGTAATTTAGCAAAAATTAATCATTTTATCTGAATCCCGGTAACCGCGGTCAGAATCATTTCATCAGATTTTCGTTCTTTCCTCCCGATATCCGCAAGAACGAATCTTTTTCAAGCCCTGCTTCCGACGTACCTCCGAGGTCACGAATCCACACGTTCCAAAAGCCATGCAGTATAAAGAAGCCCGCTCCAGTAAGGCCGGACCAATTGCAGGCCGGCATTCCGGCAGATCTCAAGAATCCGATCTTGACCGACATACGCAATCCCGGCGTCTAGTCTTTTAAGGAGACGCTCTTTTTTCTTTCCTGTATAGCCTCGCAAATCCATATACCGCATCCAGGCAGCATAGAATAAACTGAAATAAGACTCCGATCTGTCTCCATGCAAATCAAAGAGAATAACGGTTCCTCCAGGCTTTACGCGCTTCGAAATACTCTGCATAAATGCATCCTTGGACCCATCATCCAACAAAAAATGCATTACATTAATGGCGGTTGCAGCATCAAATCGATATCCGGTATCCAGTTCGTGAGTATAGGCATGATGAAATCGCACACGAGAGGAAACCCCAAAATGCTCGGCAACCTGCCGAGAATACTCAACCATGGATTGAGCCGGATCTACACAGTCAAATTCCCATTCACCTGCCAATGGAGCGAACACTTCAATTTCTCTGCCCGTACCACATCCTACAATCAATATTCTGGCCTTTGTACCCAAACGCTCCTGGAGAAGCGCAAAGGTGGCAATGAAAAGTTCGTCATAGCCGGGGATTACACAACTGGCGAGTTCTTTGTACTCTTCGCCGTAATCCCCATCAAAATTAAATGCTTTGGGATCTTTCACTTATCTTCACCGTGAACTGTTCAGGCTGGGAACCAACTAATTTTTTGAAACATGGCAAACATTATCCTCTCGCCCGATTGGGCGCTGAAAGAAAGCGCATGCACTACCAAGGCTGCGTATACGAATCGTCGGAAATTTGTTCAGTCGCTCGGTCTGGGCGCAATCGGATTTGCCGCATTTGGCGGCTGCTCTGCAAAAAGCCAGAATATGGCTGGCAGCGGTCCTTTAGACAAAATTCCAGAAAATGCACCACGGGACGGATTCCCTGCGCCGCAGAATGAAGCCTATCAGGTTCCCGAAAGGGAAATGACCGAACGGATCCTCGCTTCCTCCTATAACAATTTCTATGAGTTCATTAATCAGGGAGATCTGAAGCTTGTCTGGCCGCTGGTAGATGACTATCAACCCTTTCCGTGGACCCTCGAAGTGCGTGGACAGGTCGAAAAGAAACAGACATGGGACCTTACCCAACTGATCAGATCCATGCCTCTGGAGGAGCGTGTATACCGGTTTAGATGTGTTGAGGCCTGGTCCATGACTATTCCCTGGACCGGTTTCCCACTTTCTAGCCTCATCAAAAAATGCAATCCCAAATCGTCAGCAACACATGTTAAGTTCACCTGTGTTGAACGCCCCGATCAACTGCCGGGCCAAAAGAAAGCCACCTGGTATCCCTGGCCCTACTACGAAGGATTGCGGATGGATGAAGCGATGAATGAACTGGCCTTCGTTGCGGTTGGCATGTATGGGGAGCCGCTTCCAAAACAGAATGGATCGCCCCTGCGCTTGGTCCTGCCCTGGAAATACGGTTATAAAGGCCCTAAAGCCATTACCCATATTGAGTTTACGCGGAAACAGCCGGGGACATTCTGGAATGAGCTGCAACCCAGAGAATATGGGTTCCTGTCGAATGTGAATCCCAATATTCCCCACCCGCGCTGGACACAGGCCTCGGAACGATTTATGCCCAGTGAAGGCATAGAACGGCGTATCCGTACACAGTTGTTTAACGGATATGATGAATGGGTTGGAGATTTATACCCGGACGAACCCCGCTCGCCTACCCGAGCAATCATACGATGATAATTCTCAAGCCTGCTCACGACGAAACGACTGGTTCCAGAAATAAGCCAGAACCCCTGAAAAAAGAGCCCCGATCAGGCTAATACCCATTTGAGATGCCGCAATTAACCAGTGCGCCGGCATCAGACGATCAATCACAATCTCCTGTGAGGATCCCGGCCGCAGGTGCACCTGGAGAGAATCCTGCCCCTTAACACGGGACCATAACGACTGAGGAAGCGACATTTTTTGGCGCTCAATCACCTGGCCGTCCGGTAACAGAACACGAAGGTGAATGTACCCATAGGTTACATCTGCACGGTTTGTCACATCAAATTCCGCTACCATTGCAATGGCAGGCTCCCCCGCATTCCATGTCTTCCTTAACTGCATGGCGACATACCCCTGATTTGCCGCTAGACCAACAAGGAGAAATGGAACGAACCAGAAAATTCTTGCAATGACTTGAACCATAAAAATCTGATTGTTTAGGATAAGAACAGATACGGTTTCCACGTTTCTTCTATATAGCCAACGTAGTCACGGATAAACATGACATGGCTCGGACGGAACGGCTTTCGCAGCAGCGGCATGTTCGACTCCTCAGGAGTTCGGTCCCCTTTCCGGTTATTACAGGAAATACATGCCGCCACAAGATTGGTCCAATGATCTTTCCCGCCCCGGGATTTTGGTAGAACATGGTCAACCGTCAACGAGTCACGCCGGTTACAGTACTGGCATCGGTGGCCGTCCCTGCGAATTATATTTTTACGCGACAGCATAATATTCCGATACGGAACGCGAACATATCCCCGGAGTCGGACAATACTTGGACAGGGCAGCTTGATGGAGGGAGATCTCAGAAACATGTCCGGTACGCTCTCAACAAGATCCGCCTTGTTCAAATGAACAAGCACAACCGCCCTGCGCACCGTACAGACCGTCAGGGCGCTGTAGTCGTGATTCAATACAAGCACATGTGCACTCATCCGATCCACTGAATAGAGGACGTAAGGCACATGCTGCAGACTTTTAAGCCTTGGCTAGTGAAGATATTCGCAGTTATGTGACATCCTTAAATCAGATAAACGCCCGATTGCTCCAGAAGACCTGTTCTCAATCGAGTTGCAATATATCAACGCCATCTCCTCTCTGAATGACTCCGGTATTTTCTGGCACCAGATTCTCTCCGAAGTATACCCTTCCGTCTCTTTTTCGAAAACGGCTCAGAGTGCGCAACGGCTCCTTCCCCCGAACTCCCGTCTCCTGATCCACCGTTGTGACGCTGCATCGGTCACAGGGTTTTACCACAGAAAAAACAACATCTCCGATTCGGATTCGTTTCCACCGGTCTTCCTCAAATGGACGATCTCCGGATAAAACGACATTCGGCCGGAATCGTGCCATCGGCAGCGGATTGGGTAGCCGCCTGTTCAACTCCTGCAGTGAAGCCTGTGTGGTGCAGAGTACAGGGTATCCATCAACGAATGAAACCGTCGTTCCCGGCTTTGCATACGCTGGATCTGCTGACCGTGAACTGGGATCGTGCATGTACACAAGGCGAACGGGATGCTTCAGAAATGTGCTCAGCCACATATTTGCCTGATCCGGCGCAATCTGTGCAAAAACGGAATCCCCCCATATCGTCACCTGAAGGGGCGGGGCCGTTTCTCCAGGAAAATCAACGGAAATAGCTCCCTGCCCGAACGCAGTGAGCGTCAGTCTACCCCCAGGCCCCGGCAACGCCTGAATCAATGACATGCGGGGGAACGTTCGCTGTGTAAGGAAACCAGCTTCCTCATCGACGATCATCCAGCGCCGGTCGCCCGCAAACCCCCAAGGTTCCACCTGAGCGCGTATCTGCGTTACGCGGTGCGTGGACTTAATCGGATAAGTATACAACTCCTCCAGAATCATGGGAATCATTTAAGTCAGTTTATGGAACCGTTCCATCTATCTCAACCAGACAAAGATGCAAAAGTACATCAAAACGAACAAAAAACCGTAACTTACAGACACCATTGAACTTCCTTGAACATGCAGGCGATCACATCCACTACAGATATTCGATATGAGCCGAACGAAACCCCGCCACTGCCGCTTACCATTGGCCTGGGCTTCCAGATGGCCCTCCTCAGCATTGCCGGAATCGTACTGACTCCGGCAGTCGTAATTCGCGCTGGAGGGGGGAGTGAAGAGTACTTAACCTGGGCTGTATTTGCTGCGGTCGTGGTCAGCGGAGTGTCTACCATCCTTCAGGCATTAGGAAAATTCAGGATTGGATCCGGTTATGTCCTGCTCATGGGAACCTCCGGTGCATTTATTGGAGTCTGTATCGGGGCACTCCATAAAAGCGGCCCGGCAACCATGGCAACCCTGGTGATCGCCTCCTCCCTCCTTCAACTTCTCTTCGCGACCAAACTTTCCAAATTCAGGCGGATTCTGACTCCGACCGTATCGGGAACCGTAATTATGCTGATCGCCGTGACGGTTATGCCCATTCTGTTTGACATGATGGGAGAGGTTCCAGAGGGAGGATCTTTATCAGGAACCGCCATGAGTGCCGCTACTGCACTTATCGTGACCATTATGCTCGCCATCAAGGCACGGGGAATTCTGCGGCTGTGGGCTCCGATGATTGGCGTACTGGCGGGAACCATTGTCTCCGTTTTTTTTGGTCTCTATGATACCCAAACCATCCAGGATGCCGCATGGATCGGATTTCCTACCACCGGATGGCCCGGTATGGATCTATCATTTGGACATGTGTTCTGGGCCTTTATCCCCGCTTTTATTTTTGTGACTATCATCGGGGCCATTGAGACCGTCGGCGACTCCATTGCGATCCAGCGGATTTCCTGGCGAACCCCGCGTGCCTCGGATTTTCGAACGGTGCAGGGATCACTCATGGCCGACGGGATCGGCAATTTTCTCTCGGGAGTATCGGGAACGATTCCCAATACGACCTACTCCAGTTCCGTCTCGGTAGTAGAACTGACTGGCGTTGCCTCCAGGGCATGCGGAGTCGCAATTGGGGGGATCTTCATTTTACTGTCAGTGAACCCCAAATTCCTCGCCGCAATTCTTGCCATCCCGGCACCCGTAGTCGGAGCCTTCGTGACCGTTCTAATCGCGATGCTCTTCGTGCTGGGAATGAAAATCGTCGTTCAGGATGGAATTAATTATCGAAGCGGATTAATCTGCGGGATCTCATTCTGGATTGGCACCGGCCTTCAAAATCGTGCCATTTACCCTGAGTTTTTTGATGGACTCGCAGGCGGAACCTTCGAAAACGGAATGGTCGGAGGTGGACTCGTTGCCATCTTATTGACCATTCTGACCGAACTGACCTTCAAAGCACGGAAACGTATCCAGACAACCCTGAACATCCAGTCATTATCCGAACTGCAGACCTTCATTCGGAAATTTTCTCAAAGTCACTCATGGTCATCCAGTTTCACGAACCGCGTTGAAGGTGCAGTGGAAGAAGCACTTTTGGTCCTGTGTGGACAAACCTCCCCGGATAAAGAAGACGGTGTACTGCAACTGATTGTCAAAGGAGAAGCGGATCGGGCAATCCTGGAATTCGTCGCGGCAGATTCGACCGAAAATCTTCAAGACCGGATTGCCCTCATGGGATCCGATATTTCAACCAGAAATCTGGAAAAGGATGTTTCACTCCGAATGCTGAAGCACCTGACCACCTCGGTACGCCATGAACGTTATCACGGCACCGAAATCATCGTGCTCGAAGTGCACAAGGCCACTGCAATCCCTCGTGATATTTCTGCCTAAACCCAAGTTCGTCAATTTGTAGTGCTATTAGACATCCCGCTGAACACAGCCCAGGCCGCTCCGTCTGGAGTTGCCTTTCCTACCCATCCTGTGCATTGACTTCCGGTTCACGAATCGGGTGGTTTTTTCGGGGGCTTCTTTTCTTCGGTGTGTTCGGTTTTGGTTCGGGTCTCATCGGGATCGTACTGGAATCTGAGGATGTGAAAAATCTCCTCCAATAACGGCGATAGATCCTGATCAATTTCGGTCACCATGTGTGTGTCTAGCGGTGTTTACTTTTGGACAGGCGCGCGGTAATCCTCCGCATCAGGTTCAGTTCCGTTCGGATCGTATCCCAACTGTGATGATGCTCCGCCTGTTTGAGTTGAACACGGATCAAATGGGAGATAGGATACGCCAGAATAGTGGGAGTATCTAGCGTCAACAGACAGAATCATCGTGACTTGCGATAAAAGCGTCGTTGCCACGCTGATGCGCACTTTCCACCTATTCGTCGCCATGCGAGGGAGTTAAAGCTGGTCACATGGAAATAAAAAACCAGAATTGTCTACCTGCCGCCAAAGTCAGTCAGATCACTTAATCCTGAATAATGGGATTATTGATTTCGTGCGGGGAGGGTTTGCTCCAGATTGTTAAGACCAATTCAGTGCCGTACAACTTATAGACGGGAGAGCGACCAGCGTGAGTTTCGCCGATACTAAGTATTAACCGGACTCCTTCACCGCGAGATTCAAGAAATGCACATCCTGTTGTTGGAGATTTCATTCGTGACAGAAAATTGACTAACAGCTGATTACGTGTAAATACGTTATAAGCCATAGAATCAATAGTAAGTGCATTTGGTAGCCTTCCAGGACTGTAAATCTCAATACGGTCAGAGAAAAGGAACATCCGAATTTTTGACCCTAAGATTGAATAGTCTCTATGGGCCACAGCATTCACGATTGCCTCACGAATTGTACGGATATCGTATTGGGGGTAGTCAATACGGCCAACCGGCTTTTGAGCCGGTTTCAGCATAAAGCGGTCAACAAATTTTATTGCAGTTTCTATTTGTTCACCCGCATTGCCATGGATACGGTCACTGTGAACCAGATCGTGAGATGTTAAATGAATATTTCTGTAAACTGCAGCCTCAATATATGCGGATGGAAGATGGTTTTGAGGTGCTTTACCAAAGGCTAGGATTCCGGCTACGGTTGGGCGAATTACATCACCTGCGGAAGTGGAGATAACCTTTATATTTTGAAGTAGATCCTGCCACGGAATTGTTTGAGAGGGACCATCAAGGTAACGTGCTAATTTACCTTGGTCAAGATCGTTAAGTGTTGCTGTGAGGACTGGCCGTTCGTCAAAAATAAAGGTGCGTTCTCGTTTCTGAAACAATCTTGCAAGCCGTGTACCACTGAGGATTTGCTTGGTTGATCCTATACGTTCATAGTGGAGACCACTATTAGTTGCATGTACAAATAATCCGCGATGAATTTCAACCAAGATAATAACAGCATCTGTACCATCCGAGCGAATAAGTTGCTCCCGATGTAAAATCGGTCGAATTGGAGGGCTACAATTATTGGTGGCTATATTTATGATCCATTTTTCGATATCCTCAAGACGTTTATTTGGAAGCCCCCGGACTATTCCCTTGTCATCTACGCCCAAAAAAATTGTTCCGCCGTCTGTATTAGCAAAGGCGACCATTTCATCAGCAATTGCTTTGGTATCAGGCGACTGCACTCTTCTCTTCTCAGAAATTACTATTTCTTTGAATTCGGATCGGGAGTCCTCACCTACCATCAGTTGTCGCTCAATATCTTCAAGTTTATATACCATGGTTTAATACCCATATCGTTCACGGCTCAGACGAAATGCTTCCGCACTACCCTCCATTATGTCAGTCACGAAGCGTTTAATTGCGGATGCACCATTGTTAGTTGGAGTTTGGGAGTATAGCCCTATTCACTCAAACTCAAGTATTAATGGTGCATCTCCAAATCTCTTTTCCCCGTCGAAAGGTGTATGCACATGCAGATCACATTTTAGCCATCTCGCACCGGACTCAGATATCCGATTTGTTTGTAGGGGACATGCGAACGCTCAGTTACTGATGTTCCTTGTGGACAAAGTCAAAACTCATCGTTTCAAAATATAATTCCCTATGCGCTGGCAGTCGAAAACGAGGGACAAGGTCATCAGTGTAATGAGACACAGACCAGTAAGGATGTTTCTGCAGATTTCCATAACTCAAATTGCTTTGTGAATCGGCAGTATAATAAAAATCTCGAAATACCACCCAAACTGATCAAATGGCGATTTGAGATATTGCCTGGAATGGTTCAGAATAACCATCGCTTCCTGCACTTGAGCATCTAAATACAACAGACTCCACGCCTAGAAGCCCGTGGATAAAGTAGGATCACAGAGTTAGACAGCACAACTGCGTATCTTAGATGGCCAAACCATCTGTTTTTCGCACTTTTTGAGGTTCTAAAGGGCGAAAAATCTCTCTTCCAGAACTATTTTGAGTCGTCTAACCCTCAAAAACCAACCCGAAAAGCGTTGCTCAGATTTTTCTGGACTTTATCCACAGGCGGCTATACCTTGAGTTCCAGTACCGGCTTGACCCGCTTGATGGGGGGCTGAATGGATGCCGTTCCATCTCCCGATGACTTCTTAATGTCCGCACTGATAGATGCCTGCAGTTCTTCCAGTTCACTCTTGGAACCGACGACAATATCCCGGAATTGGCGCTGCCCTGTTCCGGCCGGAATCAGATGGCCCACAATGACATTCTCCTTCAATCCATACAGAGGATCCACTCTGGCCGAGATTGCCGCCTCGGTGAGAACCTTCGTGGTCTCCTGAAAAGATGCCGCAGAGATAAACGAATCCGTTGCTAATGCTGCCTGCGTGATTCCCAAAAGGATCGGCTCGCCAACAGCCGGCTGTGCTTCACGTACGGTAACCTCGGTCATATCACGCCGCTTCATCTCCGAATTCACCTCCCGCAACTGGCGCCGGTCTACCAAAGAACCGATACGTAGCGCTGAATCTCCTGCATCGGTAACCACAAACTTGTCATACAGATCATCGTTGAGCTCCTCAAGTTGGAACCGGACAATTCCCGCCTCTTCCAGAAGAGAGGTGTCGCCGGGATCCGTTACACGGATCTTCTGCATCATCTGGCGTACAATCACCTCAATGTGCTTGTCATTGATTGCAACTCCCTGTAAACGGTAGACCTCCTGAATCTCATTCACAAGATATTCCTGCACGGCCCGCGCACCTTTGATGCGCAGAATATCCCTTGGCGAAATCTGTCCGTCTGAGAGTGCATCTCCGGCCCGAACAAAATCGTGTTCGTTCACCAGAATATGCTTCTGCAATGAAACGAGATAGGTGTGCTTATCAACCCCGTCACGGCTTGTGACGATAACCTCCTGCGCACCGCGCTTCCTGCCACCAAAACTCACAACTCCATCAATCTCACTCACCACCGCAGAGTCGGTTGGCGTTCGTGCTTCAAAGAGTTCGGTTACACGAGGCAGACCACCGGTAATGTCACGGGTTCTGGCCGACTGTCTCGGGATTTTTGCCAGGACTTCCCCCGCCTGTACAAAATCCCCCTCATTCACCTGTAACCGTGCCCGCACAGGTAATGGATATTCCCTGTGACTGTCGTCATCCATAAATACCCGCAGCGCAGGGGTAAGCGAACGCTCCCGGCTCTCAATAATCACCTTTTCCTTGCGCCCGATAAACTTGTCCGATTCCTCCCTTAATGTTGTACCTTCAATGATATCCTGGAACCTGATCTTTCCAGACACCTCCGATAAAATCACACTGTTATAGGGATCCCAGCTGGCGAGGACCGCGTCCTTGTCCACGACCTCCCCATCGGATACAAGCACCTCCGCGCCAAACGGAATAACGGATGAAAACAACTGCCGGTTTTCGTCATCCACAATACGAATCTCTCCCTGCCGGGTAAGTACGACTTCGGTTGGTCCACTTGTACTCTCAAACGAAACCGTGCGTAAATTTTCAAAAATGACCGTCCCTGAGAATTTGCTTCGGATCGCACTGTCCGCTTCAATTCGGCTAGCGGTTCCACCCACGTGGAATGTGCGCAGGGTGAGCTGTGTACCGGGTTCCCCGATGGATTGCGCCGCCACAATGCCGACTGCCTCTCCCAGCTCTACCAGCCTGCCTGTCCCCAAATTACGACCGTAACACAGGCAACAGGTGCCCCGCTTTGATTCGCAGGTGAGGACGGAGCGGATTTCCACCCGCTCAATGCTGGTTTCCGCAATATGCCTCGCTTTTTCCTCATCAATCATCTCATTCGCAAGCACGATGATTTGATCGGTAAGCGGGTCACGCACATCATGCAGAGACACACGTCCAAGAATACGATCTGCCAGCGGCTCTACGACCGTTTCATTGTCCTTCAGTGCCGTAATTGAAATCCCTCTTAATGTGCCGCAATCATACTGTGTAATGGTCACATCCTGAGCAACATCAACAAGGCGGCGCGTCAAATAACCTGCATCGGCCGTTTTGAGTGCCGTATCGGCAAGGCCCTTACGTGCACCGTGCGTTGAGATAAAGTACTCCAGTACGGACAGGCCCTCCTTGAAATTTGACACAATCGGATTTTCAATAATCTCCCCGGCCGAGCCGACCAGACTTTTTTGCGGCTTCGCCATCAGTCCCCGCATCCCGCCCAACTGCCGGATCTGTTCTTTGGAACCGCGAGCACCTGAATCGGCCATCATATAGATGGCATTAAATCCATCTTCATGCTCTTTCAGCGTATCAAACAGAACCTCAGATACATTATTGTTGGTCCGGGTCCAGATATCAATCACCTTATTGTAGCGTTCATTGTCAGTGATATATCCTTCCTCGTAGTTATCGTAGGCTCTGGTAACCTCCGTCTCTGCCGTACTGATAAGATCCATCTTCTTGTCAGGCACTACAATGTCTGCCAGAGAAAAGGTGAGACCGGCGGTGGTTGCACGCTCAAAGCCGGCCCGTTTGATTTCATCCAGAAAACGAGCCGTCTGCGGGAAGTTGGTCGCCGTCAGCACCTCTCCGATAATACGCCGCAGATTTTTTTTCGTCAATACATCGTTGATGTAGGGGACACCATCCGGCACTACTTCATTAAACAGCACTCGACCGACCGTTGTATCGGTCATTTCGCCCGTATTCAACCTGACCTTGATTTTGGCGTGAACCTCAACGATATGCTGATCAAAAGCCTGTCTGACCTCGGTCAAAGACGCAAACTGCATGCCTTCCCCTTTGCAGCCTGAACGTGATTTGGTCAAATAGTACAAGCCGAGGACCATATCCTGCGTTGGCACCGTAATGGGCCCGCCATGCGCTGGAGACAGGATATTGTGACTGGACAGCATTAGAATCATCGCCTCCATGCATGCATCATGTCCAAGTGGAACATGAACCGCCATCTGGTCTCCGTCAAAGTCCGCATTAAAGGCCGTACAAACCAGAGGATGGAGTTGGATTGCTTTTCCCTCGGTCAGTACCGGCTGGAATGCCTGGAAGCCTAACCGGTGGAGTGTTGGTGCCCGGTTCAGCATGACCGGACGCCCCTGAATCACTTTTTCCAGAATATCCCAGACCTCGGAAGTTCGCTTATCTACGATCTTCTTGGCACTCTTTACCGTTTTTACGATCCCCCGTTCAATCAACTTCCGTATCACAAATGGTTTAAACAACTCGACCGCCATCTCTTTGGGGATCCCGCACTGGTGCAGGTCAAGTTCAGGCCCGACTACAATCACCGAGCGTCCAGAATAGTCAACACGTTTCCCCAACAGGTTCTGGCGGAAGCGTCCCTGCTTTCCCTTGAGCATATCCGAAAGACTCTTCAGAGCCCGATTCGAATCGCTCCGCACTGCATTGACCTTCCGGGAATTATCAAAGAGACTGTCTACTGCTTCCTGAAGCATACGCTTTTCATTCCGCAGGATCACCTCCGGCGCCTTAATATCAATCAGGCGCTGCAAACGGTTATTTCGAATGATGACCCGGCGGTAAAGGTCATTCAGATCACTGGTCGCAAATCGGCCACCTTCCAGAGGAACCAGCGGACGTAATTCCGGCGGAATAACCGGGATCACACGCAGCACCATCCACTCTGGATAGTTATCCATCCGCCGGTTCGCATCCCGAAACGCCTCTACCACGCCCAGGCGTTTTATCGCTTCTGCTTTGCGCTGCTGACTGCTCTCCGTTTTGATCTGAAATCTCAACTCATGAGAGAGTTCTTCCAACCGGAGGCGTTTCAGCATAAACTCTATCGCCTCCCCGCCAATCATCGCAATAAACTTCTCTGGATCATCATCAGAGAGACGATTATTGTCGTCTCTGATCTTATACAGGGTCTCATAGTAGTCTTCCTCCCTCAAAAGCTGATTATCTTCAATGCCGTGTTCTGCAGCACACCCGGCCTGCACCACAACATACTCCTCAAAATAGATCACCTTCTCCAGCTTCTTCGTCCGGATATTAAGCAGATGTCCAATCTTATTCGGCATCGTACGGAAGTACCAGATATGCACAATCGGGACGGACAGGGCAATATGCCCCATGCGTTCACGGCGCACGATCTTTTGTGTCACTTCCACGCCGCAACGATCACAAATAATCCCCTTATAGCGGATTCGCTTGTACTTGTTACAGGGGCATTCCCAATCCTTGGCAGGACCGAAAATTCGCTCACAGAACAGCCCGTCCTTCTCGGGCTTAAAACTGCGATAGTTAATCGTCTCCGGCTTCAGAACCTCTCCATGGCTCCGATCCAGAATTGCCTCCGGGGAGGCAAGATTGATCGTGATGGATGAAAAAGTTTTACTCTGTGAGGGGGTATTCCCGTACGGCATAATGCAGTCAACCTGGCTGTTTAGAGTTGAATGAGTGCGACCTTACTGGTCAAGTGAGACTTCAAGACCGAGTCCCTGAAGTTCCCGAACGAGCACATTAAAGCTCTCCGGGGTACCAGCGGATGGCATATTCTCACCTTTCACAATGCATTCATACGCCTTTGACCGGCCATGAACATCATCGCTCTTGTAAGTGAGCATCTCCTGTAATACGTTTGAGGCACCATAGGCATACATTGCCCAGACTTCCATCTCTCCCAACCGCTGTCCACCAAACTGTGCCTTACCGCCCAGAGGCTGCTGGGTGATGAGACTGTAGGGGCCAATGGAGCGGGCATGAATTTTATCGTCCACCAGATGGCTGAGTTTCAGCATGTAGATTTGACCAACGGTTGTTTTTTGGTCAAACGGTTCCCCGGTTAACCCATCATACAACTGTGTCCGTCCATCAACGGGTAAACCTGCCTCTTCCATATTTTCAATCAGGTCATCCATCGTCGGTCCATCAAAACTTGGCGTGGCAAACTGCTTTCCAAGTTTCGCACCGGCCCAGCCAAGAAGGGTTTCATAAATCTGCCCTAAATTCATTCTAGAGGGCACTCCAAGCGGATTGAGTACGATGTCCACCGGGGTACCATCTTCAAGGAAAGGCATGTCTTCCACTGGCACAATGCGGGCAACAACCCCCTTATTGCCATGCCGCCCGGCCATTTTATCCCCGACCTGAATTTTGCGTTTCTTCGCAATGTAGACTTTCGCCAGCTGAACAACTCCAGGCGAAAGCTCATCTCCCATTTGGGCACGATGACACGCACGTTTGAACTCGGCATCAATTCGGTCAAACGCTTTATTGAAATTCTCAAAAAGCTTTTTCAGGTTCTTGTCTGCCCCACGTTTTCCTTTCACAGAGAAGTGCGGGTTCAAGTCGTGCGGCCGGACATCCTTGAAATCGGATCGAAGAACTTTGGCACCTTCCGTTACGACAATCTCGCCGTGCTTCGACTCAAGATTGGTGACTGCCGTGCACCCCTTCGAAAACTCAAAAAATTTCTTGGCAAACTCCGTCTGCAGTTTTTTGGATTCCCGCTCAAAATTATTTTCAATCTCGGCAAGCTGCTGGTGCTCACGTTTTTTGGACTCGGGATCGGAACTGCGTCGACTGAACAGTTGCGTATTGATGACGACTCCGTCCATGCCGGGAGGTGCCTTCAGAGAAGCATCCTTCACGTCACCCGCCTTATCACCAAAGATTGCCCTTAATAATTTTTCCTCCGGTGTGGGATCGGTCTCCCCTTTCGGAGTAATTTTCCCGACAATAAAATCCCCTGGCTTTACCTCTGCACCGACCCGTATGATTCCACGTTCATCCAGATCCTTGGTCGCTTCCATGGATACATTGGGAATCTCACGTGTAAGTTCCTCCTGCCCGCGCTTCGTCTCCCTGACTTGCAGATCAAATGCTTCAATATGCACAGACGTAAAGACATCCTCGGAAACGAGGCGTTCCGAGAGCACAATGGCATCTTCAAAATTGTAGCCTCGCCAGGGCATAAACGCAACCAGCACATTCTTGCCAAGTGCTAATTCTCCCTTTTCAGTCCCAAATCCATCGGTCAGCACTGTCCCCCGCTCAACTTTTTCGCCCACCTTAACAATCGGCTTTTGATTGATGCAGGTATCCTGATTCGTACGTCGGAACTTGGTTAACTTATATTCCACAACCGGCTCCTCAAATACCACCTTTCGCTCAAGGGGGGACTGGTTGTATCGAATCACGATGCGGGTCGCATCAACGTATTCAACGACACCCTTACCTTCTGCAACCAGCGCCGCTCTTGAATCTCTGGCAACGC
This sequence comes from Rhodothermales bacterium, assembly GCA_022821875.1. Lineage (GTDB taxonomy): Bacteria > Bacteroidota > Rhodothermia > Rhodothermales > Bin80 > Bin80. The sequence continues at coordinate 6,745 of JAJECV010000067.1, read as the reverse complement.
GCCCCTCCATACCTGTACCAACAATGGGGGCCTCTGCACGAAGCAATGGAACCGCCTGACGCTGCATATTGGATCCCATCAATGCACGGTTCGCATCATCATGCTCCAGAAACGGGATGATGGACGCGCTCGGCGAAACAATCTGATTGGGTGAAATATCCATAAACTGAATCCGCTCCGGCCGCTCCGACGGGAATTCGCCCCGATGACGACACCGTACCAGTTCATCCAGGAAATTGCCATCCTCATCAATACGGGCATTCGCCTGTGCAATGATGGCTTCATCCTCCTCTTCTGCAGAGAGATAGACAATGGCATCGGTCACCTTGCTTTTTTCAACCCGTCTATAAGGGGTTTCAATGAAGCCGAAATGATTGATGCGCCCATGCACGCAGAGCGAGGAAATCAATCCTATGTTCGGCCCTTCCGGGGTTTCGATGGGACAAAGCCGTCCATAGTGGGTGTAGTGTACGTCGCGAACTTCAAATCCCGCACGCTCCCGGGTCAGTCCTCCCGGGCCTAACGCCGACATCCGACGCTTATGGGTTAACTCCGCCAGTGGATTCGTCTGATCCATATATTGGCTGAGTTGGTTGGTGCCGAAAAACGTATTGATAACGCTTGAAATCGTTTTTGCATTCACCAGATCCTGCGGGGTCAGAGAATCGGCATCCCGTGCATTCATCCGCTCACGGATTGTGCGGGCCATGCGCGCCAGCCCCAGCGAAAACTGGGATGCCAGCTGTTCCCCCACCGTGCGAACACGCCGGTTACTCAGGTGATCAATATCATCCAACCCCGTCTGTTCGGAGCGGAGTTCCAGCAATTTTCGAATAATGACGACAATATCTTCCTGGGTCAGCGTGACGGTTTCCGGGGAAATATTCAGCCCCAGACGCTTGTTGATACGATAGCGGCCGACCGCTCCCAGATCATAGCGTTTTTCGTTGAAAATGAGCCGATCAAGGATATTCTTTGCTGCATCCGAGTCCGGGGGTTCACTGTCCCGCAGTACCCGATACAACTCTTCCAGTGCTTCGGATTGATTGGTGGCGGGGTCGCGCCGGAGCGTCTTGACCAGTGTACTGGTGTCTAGTGCATCATCCTCTTCTTCCTCGTGAAGGACATAGATCTGATCCACCCTGTAATTGCGCAGGGAAAGCCAGTCATCCGCTTCCAGTACACGATCTGCCGGCAGGATGATCCGGTTGATCTTCTCTTCGATGATCTCCCCGGTTGCCTGATTAATGTACTCCACCACATCGCCGGTTTCCTTGTCGATATGCTCAACCATCTCCCCGGTTTGTTTATCGACAATTTCGATAAACTCCCCCAAGTCACGCTCCTGGGTTTCAAGATCAAAACCCGTTTCGCGCTCCTTGTATCCCACATGCTCACCGGTTTTTTCGTCAATGATGCGAATGGGGGTAACTTTTCGTGTAACATTAAATGCCAGCACGGAGCCAATCGCTTTTTTAAAATCCTTCTTATAGCGTGAACTCATCCCTCTTGCCAGATCGAACAGACGAATGACTTCATCAGTCTCTCCAAACCCCATTGCCCGCAGGAGTGTCGTAACAGGGAGTTTCCGTTTACGGTCAATGTACGCCCACATCACGTTCTGCACATCCGTCGAAAATTCAATCCAGGATCCACGGAACGGAATGATGCGTGCAGAAAATAACTGCGTCCCATTCGGGTGCGTTGCACGCCCGAAGAAAACACCTGGACTCCGGTGCAACTGTGAGACAACAACGCGCTCCGCGCCATTGATCACAAAGGAACCGCGTGAGGTCATTGCAGGCAGATCTCCCAGATAGACTTCCTGCTCAACCGATTCGTCCGCTTCGTCATCATTATCGTCATCCTTGGCCGAAAGCCGCAGAACCGCTTTAAGTGGAATTGCATAATTCAATCCCTGTGCAAGGCATTCCTCGATAGAATGCTTTGAGGCACCCAGAGAATAGTCAATAAACTCCAGGATATAGCGTCCCTTCGTATCCTCAATCGGAAAGTGATTCAGGAAAATCTGCTGTAATCCTTTCTCTTCCGAGCGCTGATCCGGAGAGAGCTTTGCCTGTACAAAGTCTTCGTACGACTCGAGTTGTATGCCCAGGAAATCCGGGTAATCCAAAACAGGGCGCGAACGGGCAAAGTTAACTCGCGCCACATACTGGCCATTCTTATTGGACATGTACGCCTAGGGTCTGGTCATAAATGGGTTTACCGCTGACATTTTGCCAGCGACGGTACTCAGGGGTTGTCTAAGTAGTCGTCCTACTTAATTTCAATCTCGGCACCTGCGGCTTCGAGACGGGTTTTAATTTCGTTGGCTTCCTCTTTTGAGGCCCCCTCCTTAACAGAGGCCGGCACGCTGTCAACCAGTGCTTTGGCCTCTTTCAGGCCAAGTCCAGTGATTGCACGCACCTCCTTAATGACTCCGATCTTACTGCTGCCGAAGCTGTTGAGGATAACATCAAATGCGGTTTGTTCTTCCGCCGCCTCCTCCTGGCCGCCGGCGGCACCTGGAGCCGCCACAGCCACGGCCGCCGCCGCAGGCTTGATGCCGTACTCTGTCTCCAGAATAGAAGCCAGATCACTGGCTTCTTTGATCGTAAGGGACACCAGATCTTCTGCTAATTTATTTAAGTCTGCCATGATTTTATAAGTTTTCCGGCGGCGGTCTCAGCCGGCAAAAGCTGCGCCGCAGATTAAGGGTTTAGGGCTGTTTAGGCCTCGTTACGATTTTGCAATGATTCCAGGATTGCGATGAGATTGCTCCCCTGCGATTCCACTGCAGAAACAACATTTTGAATGGGTGAAAGCAGAAGCGTTACCACTTCGCCCAGCAACTCCTCTTTTGATTTCAGAGAAGCCAGTACATCAATCTGATTCCCTTCATACAGGACACCATCGACGATGGCCGCTCTGAGTTCAGGAAGATCTTGATTTGATTTTTTCCGAAACGTCTTGATCGCCCGTGCGGCAGCGCTCGGCTCTACACTGATTGCGACCGCGGTCGGGCCACATAGATAGTCAAACGCTGCATCGTACCCACCTGTGCTCTGCATCGCACGCTTCAACAGCGTATTTTTGACGACGCGGTACTCTACACCGGCTTCACGCAGGATTTGGCGCAGTTGACTGACTTCTTCTACGTTGAGACCTTTGTAATCCGTTACGTACACCGAAGGGGTCTCCTCCAGCTTTTCGCTTAAAAGCGCTACAACTTCCTCTTTTTGAGCTCTGGTCACAGGCATCTGTTTATCGGGCAATATTCACGGCTTCCGTACATGATACTTCTACGGCAGGCCCCATACTGGTGGACAGGGTAATGGAGCGGACATAGGCACCTTTTGCGGATGCGGGACGCAGACGCAGCACCTCAAGAAGGAATGCGCGTGCGTTTTCCTCGATCTGTGCAGCAGAGAAGGATACCCGTCCGATCCCCGTGTGCAGGTTTCCCTGCTTATCCACACGGAAATCTATCTTTCCCGCCTTCACCGCCTTCACTGCACCGGCAACATCCATGGTAACGGTCCCGCTTTTGGGATTGGGCATCAGTCCCCTTGGGCCAAGCACCCGCCCTAGGCGGCCAATCTTGGACATCACATTGGGGGTTGCAATCACGACATCAATATCGGTCCATCCCTCCTGAATTCGCTTCACATAATCATCCAGGCCCACGTGGTCCGCGCCAGCCGCAGTCGCTTCTGCCTGTTTATCCGGGCTTGCCAGAACAAGAACCCGGATTTCTTTTCCAGTCCCGTGTGGCAGCGCAACACTCCCGCGAACCATCTGATCCGCATGACGCGGATCTACGCCTAGTCGCAGATCCATATCTACGGATTCGTCAAATTTTGCGGTCTTCATACGCTTGAGTACATCGGTAGCTTCCTCCAGGGTGAAGGGGCCGCCCCCCGCCTCCCGGATCACCTTGGATGCACTCTGATAACGTTTTCCTTTCTTTGCCATTGAAGCACAATTAAATTGTTTCCAGCAGGTTTATCTGCGGAACATAACCACGAATTCTAAACAGGGTGTCCCGTTACAATAATCCCCATGGAACGGGCTGTTCCGGCAATCATTGCCGCACCTTTATCCAGATCAAACGCATTCAGGTCTTCCATCTTCTTCTCTGCAATATCCCGACAAACCTCCCAGGTCACGGTACCGACTTTATTGCGGATAGAGTCATCTGCTCCTTTATTGATTCCAACTGCCTGCAGCAGAAGCACGGCCGCAGGAGGGCTTTTGACAATAAACGAGAAGGATTTATCAGCATAGACACTAATCACCACAGGGAGCACCAGTCCCATGCGATCCTTTGTCGCTGCATTGAACTGATTACAAAAGTCCATGATATTCAAGCCGTATTGTCCGAGTGCCGGGCCAATGGGGGGCGCTGGATTTGCCTGTCCAGCCTTGACTTGGAGTTTGATCAGGTTTACAACGGGTTTCCCTGCAGCCATAATTGATTTTTAGATAAGCGCGGAAATCTAGGGTAGCCCACTCTTACGGGGGCAAAACCGTCAGGTTCCCAAATTCTGAAAATTTTTGAAAAATATTTTTATTCTTCCGTAGTGATCTGCAAATAGTCCAGCTCAACCGGGGTTTTCCGGCCGAAGATGGAGACCATTACGCGAACCTTCATCTTGTCGGGATAGACATCATCCACGATTCCAGAGAAATTATTGAACGGACCATCAATTACACGGATTGCATCACCGGTGGAGTACGGCATATCCGGTTTATCGCCGGTCTCTCTGGCCTCATCAATACGGCCGAGGATCCGATTTATATCCTCCTGCAACAGGGGCTCTGGATGGTCGCGTGTCGGCAGCCACTTGATTGCCTCCCTCTTCTGCTTGAAGATTTGTTCCTTGAACACATGAAGCAGTTGCTTATCTAGTGCGGCATTCACCAACATGTAACCGGGTAGATCCGTCTTTTCGCGCGTACGCCTTTTTCCGCCGCGCATGACAAAGACATTCTGGGTGGGGATCAGGATTTCTCCGAGCTGTTCACTTAGACCTTCACGCTCGATGATCTCAATGATATACTCCTTCACCTTTTTCTCATACCCAGAGAATGTCTGCAGAGCATACCACTTGAATTCGGGTTTCGGGGACCGATTCATATTCGTCTGTAAAAGTATTAACCTGGATAGATTACATCGAGGATTGAACTAATCACTCGATCTGCACCAAAGATGAATAATGCAAGCACAAAACTGGACACCAGTGTAATCACCGTGTGATTGATCAACTCCCGTCTTTGGGGCCAACTGGCCTTGCGCATCTCTGTGGCGACTTCCTCAAGATAGGTTCGTGTTTTAACAATGATTTTTTTCATTTATCCTATGGTTTGGCACGGGTGGTAGGACTTGAACCCACAACCTGCGGTTTTGGAGACCGCTGCTCTGCCAGTTGAGCTACACCCGTCGGTTAAGAATCAGTCGAGGATTTTGGATACGACGCCGGCGCCGACGGTCCGCCCGCCTTCACGAATCGCAAAACGCAGCCCCGCCTCCATCGCCACCGGCTGAATCAGATTCACCTTGAACTGCACCTGGTCACCCGGCATCACCATGTCCACACCCGACGGCAACTCGATGTCACCGGTCACATCCGTGGTCCGAAAATAAAACTGCGGCCGATACCCCTTGAAAAACGGTGTGTGACGACCCCCCTCATCCTTGCTCAATATGTATACCTCGCAACTGAAAACCTTGTGGGGAGTGATCGAACCCGGCTTGACAATCACCTGACCGCGCTCCACACCTTCCTTCGACACACCGCGCAACAACAATCCCACATTGTCACCCGCCTCTCCAGCATTCAAAATCTTGCGGAACATCTCCACTCCCGTCACCGTCGTCATACTCCTCTCCTCGCGTATCCCCACAATCTCCACCTTCTCTCCCGTCTTAATCGTCCCGCGCTCTATCCGACCAGTCGCCACTGTCCCGCGTCCGGTGATCGAAAATACATCCTCCACAGGCATCAGAAACGGCAAATCACGATCCCGCTCCGGTGTCGGAACATACGCGTCCACCGACGCCATCAACTCCAACACGCACTGCTCCCACTTCGGATCACCATGCAATGCACCCAGGGCTGATCCCTGAATCACCGGTATATCATCCCCCGGAAATTCGTACGCATCCAATAACTCCCGAACCTCCATCTCCACCAACTCCAACAACTCCTCATCATCCACCAAATCCACCTTGTTCATGAAAACCACGATGAACGGCACTCCCACCTGACGCGCCAGCAAAATGTGCTCACGCGTCTGAGGCATTGGCCCGTCCGACGCATCCACCACCAGAATCGCCCCGTCCATCTGCGCCGCGCCCGTCACCATGTTCTTCACATAGTCCGCGTGACCCGGACAGTCCACATGCGCATAATGACGATTCGATGTCTCGTACTCCACATGAGCGGTCGCTATCGTGATCCCGCGCTCACGCTCCTCCGGCGCGTTGTCAATCGAATCAAATGAACGAATCTCCGTGTTCCCAAACCGCTCGTTGAGAACCTTCGTGATCGCCGCCGTCAACGTCGTCTTGCCATGGTCCACATGACCAATCGTCCCCACGTTGACATGCGGCTTCGTTCGCTGAAATACTTCCTTTGCCATTGGTGTAAGTGAAAACTTAAATGGAGCCGCCTCTCGGGATTGAACCGAGGACCCCTTCCTTACCATGGAAGTGCTCTACCCCTGAGCTAAGGCGGCCTGT
>JAJECV010000100.1 GCA_022821875.1 Rhodothermales bacterium | reverse complement strand
TTACGCGTCCCTTATAATATACAGGGGGGGAAATGGCTGCCGGAAACGAACCGTGATGGTCCCTCTGAGCGGTTAGACTGCATAATTTGAGCATGTTTTAGTTTTGAGGAAAACAATGAGTCTTATCTACGATGGTGCTATTGAAAAACACCAGGGAAGCGCACGAATGCGAGAAATGCTTGAATTTCCGCCATCCCGCTGAATGAAAACTTAGCGGGATATGCAATCGGCCGAAACCCTGGCAAATTCCCACCTCCCTTGTAACCCGGATATACCGACATGGTTCCCGTTTCCCCAAAACTGCACCGACCGGATCGTTCACTTGTTCATGGTTCTGATGATTTTGATTTATTTATTATCTTAAGATCGTAGGTCGTCCTGCTGGAATAAGTTTTTCGCCTGAGCATCAGCCCCTGACTGAGTTCGGGCCAAACGAGGCGAAAGAAGCCCTGAACAGTCTGGCTTTTGTTTCCATTGGATGCGCAGAATCGCAGCACCTGATGATTTCTTCCCGAAAATACTCCCTCCTTGCACTCACCTTTTCCCTCCTGATCGGCTGTGACAGCAGCCCCGCCGATTCGGACATGAACAGAGACGGACTTGAACACCTGATCACAAGTGAAAGCCTGATTCTCAATCCCACCGGCTACGTCCCCCTCGCCGCCGAACTTAAGCTGGAGACGACCGAACCCGTTCAGGTCGAACTGGAAATTCAAAGCCGCACTGCGGATCAGGAACCCCTTATCCACCGCTTTGAAGAAACCGGCACCTCCTTTACCCTCCCCGTACTAGGACTCTATCCGGCATATAACAATACCCTGCACATTCGCTTCTATAACCGCCAGAATCAACTGCTGGGAGAAGAATCCCGCCCCATTGACACCCCGGAACTCCTGCCGGAACTCCCGACCATTGAGGTTCGTGTCAATACAGGGAGAAAAAAGCCGGGCATGAATCTGGTGAGTTATTTTGGACATACAAACCCTGAACTGCCTCAGATCCCGTTCATCTTTGATGAATATGGAAACATCCGCTGGTATGCCAATATGGATACCCACCCCGTGTTGCAAAACCTGTTTTATGATGCCGGCGTAGAGCGGCTCAAAAACGGAAATCTCTACTTCGGGGACGGACGGAGCGGCCGACTGGTTGAGATGGATATGTTAGGACGAGTCGTCCATGAATGGCCCCTGCCGGGCTACTCCTACCACCATAATGTCCTCGAACTCCCCGGCGGAAACCTGCTCGCCACCGTCTCCAAACACGGACTCCCTACCGTAGAAGATCATATCGTAGAGGTGGACCGCGAAACCGGTACCCTTGTGCAGGTATGGGATCTGCGGGAATCGCTGGATTTAAGGCGGCGGATCTGGAGCAGCAATGCCCGGGACTGGTTTCACGCAAATGGTCTGACCTATGATGAAGAAAAGGATGCGATCATCGTCTCCGGGCGCGTACAGGGAACTGTCAAACTGACCCGTAATAATGAACTCATCTGGCTCCTGGCCCCCCACCGGGGCTGGAAACAGTCCGGCAATGGAACAAACCTGAATACAAAACTCCTGCAGCCCCTGGATGCAAATGGAGTCCCCATCACTGATCCCGAAGTACTCGACGGGGTGACCAATCATGCGGACTTCTCATGGGCGTGGTATCAGCACGCCCCTAAATTAACCCCGCGTGGAACCCTGTTTCTGTTTGATAACGGAGACAACCGCAACTACGGCGGGCAGCCGGCCTACAGCCGCGCTGTTGAATATCGTATCGATGAGAATGCAATGACGATTCAGCAGGTTTGGGAGTATGGCCGTGAACGCGGCCATACGACCTATTCCGCAATCGTATCCGATGTTGATTACCATCCGGAAGAACATACCGTTGCCTTTATGCCGGGTTCGAATTTTGAAAACGGACCCAACGGAAAAACCGTTGAAGTGGATTACAACACCAAAGATGTGGTCTACGAAGCCGCCGTACGCAGAGAACCCTCGGTGATGTACGGGATCATGTTTCACCGCATTGAACGGCTCCCCATTTACCCACAGAATCAATAACACGCATGTCACCCCCCATGAAACAGACTCTAAACCCCCCAATGCTGAAATCCTGCGAGATGTGCCTTCTCACCCTGGCCCTGCTCTTTGTATTTCCGGTGCAGGCACAGGATCAGACGGTGGGCCTGATGCGCAATGAGCCGGGGGCGTACGAAGGGTACACCCTGATTACCCCGGCACTCCACCCAAGCGTCTATCTGATCAATCTGGACGGACAAATCGTACATCAATGGGAGGTCAGTGCTTCATGGGGGACCACGAACCGATTGCTTTCTGATGGTGCCCTGCTCAGGGTTTCCGCTGCCCCCGACACATGGGTGGATGTGCAAGGCTTCTCAGGACGGGTCGAAATTATTGAATGGGATGGCACCATCCGATGGCAGTATGACTTCGTGACCGGGGACTATATGCTGCATCATGACGTTGTCCCCCTGCCGAATGGAAACCTCCTTGGAGCCGTATGGGACCGGCGTGATATGGATGCCATCACTGCCGTCGGATTTGATCCGGACCATCTTGTGGAGGATCATGTGGAGATCTTCAGTGAGCGCATTGTCGAATTCAAACCGATATTGCCCGACACCATCGAAATTGTCTGGCAATGGGACTCCTGGGATCACCTAGTTCAGGATCACGCCCCATTACGGTCGGATACCTACGCGGAACGCATTTCCGATCATCCCGGCCGTATTGACATCAATACCTCCACCGGTGGAGATTGGCTCCACTTCAATGCATTGGACTACAATGAGGAACTGGATGTGATTGTCGTCAGCGCATCCTTCGTGGATGAATTCTGGGTCATTGATCACAGTACGTCCACAGAGGAAGCAAAGGGAAACGCAGGAGGGAATTTTGGGGTCGGCGGTCAATTATTATACCGCTGGGGGAATCCCCGGATGTATGGCGCAGGAACCGAACAGGACCAGACACTCCACTTCCTGCATTCCACCATGTGGATTCCAGACGGCCTGCCTGGAGCGGGAAATCTGCTCGTATTCGAGAATGGTGTCGGACAGCCCGAAGGAAACTACTCTACGGTGCACGAACTTACCCTGCCCTACATGGAAGAGGTCTACGGAGATGCAATCTGGTATGCTCAGGATCTGGACGGAGCTTTTAAGGATCCGGAAACCGTCTGGAGCTACGCTTCCCCCGGTGAATTCTACAGCGACTTCGTATCCGGCCAGCAACGCCTTCCCAACGGCAATACGCTCATTGTCGAGGGGATGACGGGGCGCATTTTCGAACTTTCTGCAGGATCGGATCAACGGGTCTGGGAATATGTGAACCCCGTGACACTGACGGGACCTGTATCCCAGGGGGATCCGATTCCTCCCTTCGGGCCTCCCGGCTCCGTACGCCAGCAGAACGCAATCTTTCGTGCACTGCGCTACGGGGCAGACTTTGAAGGCTTTTCGGACAGAACTCTCCGGCCCTCCGGTCTCATTGAACTCAGTACTGCCGCCGAGATCCCCTACAGTCGTTTTGTGCTCTCCCCCGGCTACCCCAACCCATTCCAGAATCAGACCACCGTATCCATCCAGGTGGATGCGCCGATGCACATTGAACTGGCCGTCTTCAATGTACTTGGACAAAAGGTGACCGCACTCACCAATGAGTTTCATGCGGCGGGAACCTATGATTATGTTTGGAATGCTGCCGCACTCCCGCCGGGTGTTTATGTATGCAGGGCATCGTCCGAGAACACCTCCGTCACCACAACACTGATCCATCGTTAAGCCGGATCCATCCATCTTCGTAACGATGTACTCTTGCGACCATTCACTTCATGCGTAATCTCAAGGGAACTGCCGCAAAGCGTCACGATCATCCTGACTTCGACGGTTAGCAGAACGGAGAATGATTTTGATGGCAATTTGTTCCAAATAAAAAAGAAGAACAGATGCGGGGAAGCCCCTTGGTCGTGCATAGACTTCCGTTTTCTGTACCGAAAATGCCAAAAAATAGGTCCGTAATCATTTCTATCCCAGACACCGGGGAGCGATGGATGTGCTTTTGTACCAGCGGGAGCCGGCCCTGAAGCGCCCGCGGCCCCGCATTCTGATTGCCGACGGCACCGGCCCTGGAAAGACACTGGAGGCCGGCATCCTGATTGCGGAACTGATCCGGTGAGGACGCGGAAAGCGGATCCTGGTCGTTTCGATGGCCAGTATGCTGACGCAGTTTCAGAAGGAACTGTGGAGCCGGTTCTTGATCCCGCTCGTACGTCTGGATTCCATCGGCATTGCCCGCCTGCGAGAGCAGCTCCCCGCCGGACATAACCCGTTCCACTGCTTTGATCGTGCCATCATCTCCATTGATACTATCAAGAATGCCACGATCTGGCGGCCGTTTCCGGAGAAAGCCGGCCGGGATATCGTCGTGATTGACGAGGGGTAGAATCCTGACCCGTTTTACCGTCATTCCATCTCCCGCAAAGTGAAGCCGCTTGGATTCCAGCCGGTGACCTTTACGATCTGACGAACTCGACGGGATCTCCCAAAACCGGCAATCACGACTACCCTGTGGACAGCACGAAGTACAAGATGTCGCCGATCAATGCCGCCCGCCCCCTCACGGGCAAGATCACTCAGGCGCTCCAGCGCCTTATCCGCATCCTCTCCGTGGACGGTTGCACATCCACCCGGATGTCCGGTAATCCATGCATCCAAAAGGTCTTTTGCAGAGCCATCCCGCACCTCACCCACAATAATCCGGTTGGGCGTTACCCGTAAACTGAATTTGACCAGTTCCCGCATTCCAATCTTGGGCGTCGTCTGGAGTTGGAGCATGTCCGCTGCCTCAACAACAAGTTCCGCCGTATCCTCAAGAAGGACGAGACGCTCATCAGGAAACGTTCTGCAATCGCTTTATTGTGAGTTCCCAAATGCGAACTCACGATTCTGTGCGGGGGAAAACTGATCACAGGTTATGCAGGAAAACGACTCTCTGCGCTGATCTTCATTTAGAGGATGTTCGTGCAGCAACGAAGGGGGACGATTCTTGCCGTACAGAGGGGGGATGCGTGTCATTTTGGTGTACTGATCTTGAAATTTGTTGAATTAACGGCATTTGAATTCAACAAATCTCCTTTAATAATCCATCAAATCTTCACACAATGCCGGGAACATCGCCCGGTTGGGGCGTTCAAATGGTTATCAGCATGGTCAAATTCTGCATCGGCAGATTGGATTGTGAGGATCTAAACCGAGTACTGATTTTTGTCAGTGCCTCTTTTCAACTTAAATTCGATAGAAGATGAAACATTTTGAAAAAGCAGGACTTGGGACTTTTGGATGGTGTATTCTGGGGTTTATGTTTATAATCCTCTTCGCCACTCAGGGATGTGATTCAGGTACGGGGATTGATCCCGTGCATGGCGACTCAGACGGTAGAGAGACAACCGACAGGGTTCGCTATGTATACGGGACACTTGATAGCGGTGAGGAGCATGCGGTGGAAGTCACCCTGGATGAGAGGCTTATCCAGGAACGGCGGATGTTCAGTAGCGAGGATGAGTATCATGAGGAGGTGGAACGATTGCTTGAGGAAGACGAACTAACCTTGAGTGGACCGTTGTACCACCGATTAATTCATGCACTATACCCGGCGGAGATTCGCCTGTTGGATATGGAGGGGAAGGTTGTGATCGGCGAATACGTATATTCGATGACAGAAGAAGCCTCTTACAGGTATCCTGTCAATGATCCGAATAGTACCCTAGAACTGGAGGAATACTGGGGTGAGGATGGTCAGGAAGTGGAGCGGGAACTTTCGAAGTTCTATTCTCTGATCGGAATGCCGGAACTCCTATCTACGCAATCATTCTTGAATCCGTTCGTCCAATCTCAAGCAGATGAGTTTGTTCTGGCGGCAAAATCCTTTACGCCGTCTCAAAACAGTGAGAGTCTTGGCCCCGTTCCTACTGGCAGATATGTAGATGTTTACCGAACTCGAAATACCACTGTTTGTCTGCCAAGCAAACATGTGGTTGCAAATGTGTCAAGGCGATGTTATTCTGTCGGATTCTTCAACTGGAATCAATCCACTGGAAGCCGCTCTAGGCGGAGAGCTGTCGCAGGAACGGAGTCACGGGTTTATTTTCAGAATGACTGGTATGATTTGGATTATAAAGCCCCCCCTGGCCTAGAGACACGATTGCGATTGGAACTAGAGGTTAAAGGGGGATCTTGGAGTTCCAAAGATGATTGTAATGGGCAGTTGAAAATGGGCACACTAGATTATTCTAAAAATCCTCCTTATTCACAATTTTTAGAATACGAGAGATGCACTAGTGTCACGGCTACTACGTACAGAAGAGCCCGCAGAGGCGCCACCAGTACACATCACCATGGATTTAAGGAGTATTTTTATCTAGAATTTGTGTATGAAAAGTTCTATCTGTTTTACAGATCTGTCGACTGGGGCGATTTCTCTCGTTACCTCCGTTAATGTGGGGATTTTGCCGCGTATGTTTGTGAATGAAAATGTTCTGCATGAATCTGAGTTCAAACTATTTTCAGTTGGTTGGATTTTCCCCAGTTCGTTTCTCTCCCTATCTCCGCTTGATTAGGGTGATGGGAAGATGTGTGCTGAATTTGCGCTCTTGATCAGATGCGCTCCAGATTGATCTCACTCACTTATCTAAAACCTGCTACTCCATCTAATCTGTTGATGGGGTTGCAACGGACGGTGCTCCAATGAGAGGATTTTATTCTTACATGGCGTTGATGAGTTGCATAATTACAGTATGCAGTTCATCCTATTCATCTGCCCAGACGCTCACCATCAGTGGCTACGTGACAGATGGAACGACGGGTGAGGCTCTGATTGGAACGAATATTTATGGGGCGGAACTCCAGATTGGTACAACCACAAATAATTACGGATTCTTCAGCCTGACCCTGCCGGCTGCTACGGCCGTGGTTCGCTTCAGTTATCAGGGCTATGCAACGCAAACGATGATATTTCAGGGGGGCGTTGAAGAGTTGCTTCAGATTGAACTGGAGCCTATCGTTCTCGTTCTGGATTCGCTGGAGGTGACGGCACTCCAGGATGACCGGCTTGAAGAGCAGGTGCAGATGAGTAGCCTTGGAGTATCTATGGC
>JAJECV010000113.1 GCA_022821875.1 Rhodothermales bacterium | reverse complement strand
TCTTCAAAGATGCGGGCCGTCTTGGGCACGGGGTTTGTGTAGCGGTTCACTCGATAAAATCGCAGCATCTTCACATACATGCCCGGCTTTAACCGAAAATACCCGTTCTTTGAAAATCTGCGTCCTCCAGATACGTCTACGGCGAAGCTTTTGCCCGCCTTACCTCTTTTCTTGAATCTGGGCAGCCCCCGCTTTTTCTTGAAGAACTGCTTGTAGGCATCCGCCAGATCCTTCAGTCCAGTGCGAGTTGCGGTTACAGGATATTCTCTTAGCCATGGTGCGACCGTATCCTTGTGTACTTTATACCACTTGTAGAAATCAAACTGAGAGGTCCGGGATTGTCCGGTTTCTTCGTAATCCTCTTTGGCTTTTGCCAGCGCCGCATTCCAGAGATACCGGTTGGCTCCCGCCAATGCGTGTAGGAACGGATATACCTTCTGGTCTCCCCGTAACCGAAATTTTATCGTCACGTATTGGCGTGTCCCTGAACCAACGGGGGGGGGTTATCTTACAATCCTTAACGGGCATGGCATCAAGCGGATGATGTTGTGTAGGCAGTCAGGGAGGAACTCTCCTCCCTGATTGTATCCATTCTATCCATCTGACTGGGAAAAGTTCCCCCAGGTATGGGCACTCAGGTATATAAGCCCCTTACGTTACCTCAGTGGCACATCTGCCGAAAAACGTTCCCGTCAAAATTGGGGTTTTCGGGGGCTATGGCCAAAAATTTCCTTCTCATGACCAGAAATGGAAATTTGGGGAACCTGCTCCAATGGATGTACGTACACACGGTTCTCATCAACAGTTTGATGAAGATTTTTGGGATAGGTTCATTACTTTGTTACATTAGTAATGCAACCGCATCAAAGGGCGCTCTTGAGCGCCCTTTTTTGTTTGCGGAATAATCAGGAACCAAGAATCTGGCATGGTTGGGATCCTGTGACGCTTGCACGGTGAGTTTCTTTAATCAGTCGGATGAATTCGGTTCATCTTGATCCCCACTGTCCGATTGCATTCCCGCCTGCTATATCGAATATTTAATCGCAGTTATATGAGTCCAGTCTGCAGGAATGGCCTGGATGCTATCTTACATTCTGCCTGCATCGCTTAAAAATGTTGATTGCGGTTCAATTTTTACGATTTGCTCTGAATCATTTGACTACTCTTGCAGGAGTTCTGGGAACCTGTGCCTATGAATCACGTAGAAGGGGGTACTTTTTCATAGATTTGAAAAAAGTTTTGGTTGAAGGCTACCGGGGGGTAGCCACATTAAAGGGTGCCCTTGGGCATCCTTTTTTGTTTCTGTACTACCGCAGAGTAAGACTGGATCTAGGTTGGTCGCCATACCATTGCCAGAGCAATTGCTTGAATCTACCCGATGAATTCGGCCCGTCTTGATCCCCACTGTCCGGTTGCACTCCCGCCTGCGACGGAACACTTGATCGCCGTTGTATGCATTCCAAGCCACAGGAATGGCTTTTTGCTGTCTGTATATTCTGTCTGGATCACCTAAAAATGTTGATTGCGATTGAATTTTCACGATCCGCTCTGATAATTTGACTACTCTTGCAGGAGTTCTGGGAACCCATGCCCGCAAATCACGTAGAAGGGGTTGCTTTTTCGTAAAGCATTCATTATGCAATGGAAAGGCTACCCCTCTGGTAGCCGCATTAAAGGGTGCCCTTGGGCATCCTTTTTTGTTTCTGTACTACCGCAGAGTAAGACTGGATCTAGGTTGGTCGCCATACCATTGCCAGAGCAATTGCTTGAATCTGCCCGATGAATTCGGCCCGTCTTGATCCCGACTGTCCGGTTGCACTCCCGCCTGCGACGGAATACTTGATCGCCGTTGTATGCATTCCAAGCCACAGGAATGGCTTTTTGCTGTCTGGATCGCTTAAAAATGTTGATTGCGGTTGAATTTTCACGATCCGCTCTGATAATTTGACTACTATTGCAGGAGTTCTGGGAACCTACGCCTGTGAATCACGTAGAAGGGGTTGCTTTTTCATAGTTTGAAATAAGTTTAGTGTAGGTGCCTCTCAGGTCGCCGCATCAAAGGGTGCAATCTGGGGCATTCTTTTTTGTTTTATGCTACCGCAGAATAAGACTAGATCTAGGTTGGCCGCTATACCATTGCTAAAACCGATTGCCTGAATCAGTCCGATGGGTTCGGCCCACCTTGATCCCCACAATCCAGTTGTGCTCTCACCTGCGACAACAAACACTTGATCGCTGTTATATGTAATCCAAACCGCAGGAATGGCGTTTTTTTTTATCTGTACATCCTGCCTGCATGTCTTGAAAAATGTTGATTGCGGTTGAATTTTTACGATCCGCTCTGAATCATTTGAGCACTCTTGTCGGGATTCCGGGAACCCATGACTACGGATCATGTAAAAAGGGGTGCTTTTTTATAAGGCGTTCATTGATAGGATAGGTTATCTTCCCGATAACCGCATTAAAGGGTACCTTGTCTTGGGTATCCTTTTTTGTTTCTATGCTGCTACAGAATAAGATGGATACGGATTGATCTTTGTCCACTTGCACCGCGGTCTGCTTTGATCAGTCCGATAGATTCAGCCACTTCAATCCCTGCCGTGGGGATGCATTCTTGCCTGCTACAGAGTAGAACATTTTACCATCTTTGTGTCCGCCCCATCCCGAAAAGATTGCCTTTGTCTACTCGTATACGAACCGAACTTCTCGACAAATCAACGATGGACTCGATAATCACTAATCTGGAATGCCTCCACGCTCAGCCGAAAACAATGCAATGCTTTCGTGGTTTTCATTGAACCCTGTCTGGATCCATCCGTAAAAGACTTTGAATCAATTACATTCTCCAAAGTGTCAACGAAAAAACTTAAAGTACTTGTGGCGGGTTGCGGACATATGGGAACGTCTCATGCACGGGCCTACCACTCTATGGATGCCTTTGAAATTGTGGGGCTCGTGAGCCGTACTCCCGCCTCCCGCAATCAACTCAGTGAAGAATTGGGCGGGCTGCCCGCCTACGCGTCATTTGAGCACGCATTATCCACGACCGTTCCGGATGTTGTATCCGTGAATACCTACCCCGATACCCATGCCAAATACGTCCAAATGAGTCTTGAGGCCAATTGTCATGTATTTGTGGAAAAGCCGCTTGCGGAAACTGCTGAAGAAGCCCAGGCACTCATTGATCTGGCCCGGAAAACAAATCGTAAGATTGTAATCGGATATATTCTGCGTGTACACCCCGCCTGGAAAAAATTTATCTCTCTGGCGCAGCAGCTTGGCAAACCCCTGGTCATGCGTATGAACTTGAACCAACAAAGTAGCGCAGAACAATGGGATACACATCGGAAACTGATGGACTCCATGTCACCCATCGTCGACTGCGGGGTCCACTATGTTGATGTAATGTGCCAGATGACTCGTGCCCGCCCGGTAGCCGTCAACGCAATCGGAGCAAGACTATCCGATGAGATCGCACCCGACATGTACAATTATGGACAACTCCAAGTCTTCTTTGACGATGGCTCGGTGGGGTGGTATGAAGCTGGCTGGGGCCCCATGATGAGCGAAACTGCATCATTTGTAAAGGATGTGGTTGGTCCCCTCGGCGCTGTGAGTATTGTCGATGAAGTCAAAGATCAAACCGATGACATAGAGGGACACACACAAACCGGCGGACTCAAAATTCATCATAGCAGCCGAAACAAAGACGGATACTTTGATCAACCGGATGAATTCATTGATACATCCGACGAACCTTCGCATGATGAGTTATGTGCACTGGAGCAGGAGTTTCTGCTTCGTGCAATTCAGGAAGATCTGAATCTGACGGACCATATGCAGGATGCTGTCAGCAGCCTGAAGATCGTGCTTGCAGCCGACCAGGCTGCGCGTGAACGGCGTACGGTCACCTTCTAGGACGCGGCGCGATCCGCCGATTTTTTCTGCCGATGCTGCGTTGACCAATACAAGTAATCGGTCATTCTTACCTGCGGTAACTGTAGTTCGGAGCCTCCTTCGTGATGTGCACACTGTGCGGGTGACTTTCTCGCAGCCCGCTGTCGGTAATTCGTACGAACTCAGACTTAACACGAAATGCCTCCAGATCTTCACACCCGCAGTAGCCCATTGCGGCTCTTAGCCCACCGACCATCTGATAGATCACCTCATGCAGATAGCCGCTGTAAGGCACTCGCCCCTCAATCCCTTCCGGCACCAGTTTCTTGATATCATCCTCTGCATCCTGAAAATACCGATCCTTACTTCCCTCTTTCATGGCCCCCAAAGATCCCATTCCCCGATAGGACTTAAATTTCCTCCCCTCAAAGATCACGGTCTCGCCCGGGCTCTCCTCTACCGCCGCAAACAGGCTCCCAACCATGATACAGGATGCACCTGCCGCCAAAGCTTTGGGGATATCTCCTGTCTGTTTGATGCCGCCATCCGCCACAACCGGAACTCCATGCGACTTCGCAGCAGCTGCACATTCAAGCACTGCGGAAAATTGAGGTACCCCAACCCCGGCAACGACTCTGGTTGTGCAGATTGATCCAGGGCCAATTCCAACCTTGATGCCATCTGCACCCGCCGCAATCAGATCCTCAGTCCCCTTCCCGGTCGCAACATTCCCTGCAAGAATTTCAAGTGTATCATGCCGTTCTTTTAATTTTTCTACCGCCATAAGGACTCCCTCAGAATGCCCATGCGCCGTATCCACAACAACAAAATCAACCCCTGCATCAATAAGCGCATCTACACGCTCCAACATATCCCCAAACACCCCCACGGCTGCACCGACACGCAGACGGCCAAGATTATCCTTGCACGCATGGGGATGGCGGCGTTTCTTTTCGATATCCTTAAAAGTGATCAGTCCTTTCAGATGCCCTTCTTCATCCACTACGGGGAGTTTCTCGATCTTATACTTCTGAAGAATCTCCTCCGCCTGTTCAAGGGTTGTTCCTGCAGGAGTCGTATGAAGTGGTGTCGCAGTCATCACGCTGCGAACCGGCTTCATGTTATCTTCCTGGAATCTCAGATCCCGGTTCGTGATAATTCCAACCAAGTGCCTAGTTTGATCGACTACAGGGATTCCTCCAATTGAATAACGTGCCATAAGTGCACGCGCATCTCCTACTGTACTCTCCACTGCAAGCGTAATCGGATCCTGAATCATTCCACTCTCGGAACGCTTGACCCTGCGCACCTGCACCGCCTGATCATCCACGGACATATTCTTGTGCAGTACTCCAATCCCTCCCTCCCGTGCCATGGCAATCGCCAGACCTGCTTCCGTAACGGTATCCATTGCCGCCGAGAGTACTGGAATATTGAGTCTTATTTTGCGGGTGACCCAGGTGTTAATCTTTACCTCTCTGGGCATCACACTTGACCTGCCGGGAACCAGAAGCACATCATCATAGGTCAGCCCCTCACGCGTCACCTTCTCTGCAAGGATCTGCTCTGCTCCAGGTGAGTCTTTTATTCGAGATTGTTTCATGACCGTTTCGATTGACCTATCATGCGATATAATTTACGAATCTCACTTTCTTTGAGTTCACGCCATGCTCCACGTCGTAAATGATGTGTCGTTAATCCCGCATAGGATACTCGTTCCAAAGCGACTACTTTATTCCCTATTGCCTCCAACATTCGCCGAATTTGACGATTCCGTCCTTCATGCAGTTCAATACCGATCTCAAAGGGATTGCCCGGCAGCAGGTAGATCGCCCGGTCACAGGTTGCTAAGCCGTCCTTTAAAAGAATCCCGCGACAGAGCTGATCCAGCTGTTCCGGTTGAATGGGCTCGTACGTACGCACCCGGTAATGTTTCGGAATTTGAAAGCTGGGGTGCATGAGCCGATGACCTAGATCTCCATCCGATGTTAACAGGAGCGCCCCGGTTGTATTGCGGTCAAGTCGCCCCACAGGAAACAGCCCGTTGGTTCCTCCGTCCATGTTAATCAGGTCTAGTACCGTTTTACGATTTTTTTGATCTTTCACGGTTGTGATGGTGTCCTTGGGTTTATTCAGCAGGATATATACAAATTCCCTCGGTGATATCATTTTCCCGTTGACACTCACCTTATCTCCTATTTTAACCTGATACCAGTATTCACGAACGACCTGCCCATTCACCTGAACCTGCCCATTTTCAATGAGCCCGTCTGCATTTCGTCGTGAGCAGATTCCAGCACGTGCAATGTAACGGTTAAGCCGTCCACCTTCCATTATCCGATCTTGTGCCTTTTCCACCTTCTTTTGTGCCATGAATCGTTTGAATAAAGCTACAGGAAGATTTTTATTTAGATGGTTGTATCCTCATCGGATGTGCGCTCCACCGGTTTCTGATCTCCGTGATCAATCCCGTTCGCCATCAGGAGCCTCAGACGTTCCTGATCAAAATTTGCCTCTCCAAGTAACTCCTCTGCCTGTCGCAAATTTGGTAACCCTTCCAGATCATTTAAACCAAACTCTTCCAGAAACCGGTCTGTAGTCCGATACAGGATCGGCCGTCCGGCAACTTCGGCACGTCCGGTAATGGAGAGCAGATCCAGGGACAGCAATTTTCGGATTGCATACCCTGAATCTACGCCGCGGACCGCATCTACCTCTACTTTTGTTGTTGGCTGCCTGTATGCAATAATCGCCAATGTTTCCATTAGCGGTCGAGTTAAACGACGTGCACGTTCGCGCTGGAAAAAAGTCTCCAGAAATGGTGCAACAGTTTCAGTGGTTGCCATACGCAGTCCTCCGGCCCACTTTTGAATTCGCAGGGCATGCCCCTGCTGTTCAAAGGATGCATTGAGCAGTTCCACGGCTTCCTGCACCGCTTCCTCGGTCGGGATGTCATCACTTGCAGCCACTTCAGCATAAACGCTGCGGATCTGGGCTACACTCACGGGAGTTTCTGCGGCAAAGGCCAGTGCTTCCAAAACCATTTCCATGGTCACCTCTGTATTCACAACTTTCTGGTTTATCTCACACATCCGTGATCCCCCCCTGCTCAATCATAAAGGCATTCCCTTCAAAGGTGTTCAAAATACAAATTTCATGCCCGTAGGCCATCTCCAGTATTGCCAAAAAGGTGACCACAATGAAACTTCTGGTTTGCCCCCTCACCAGATCATGGAAACTGATCCGTTTTTTTGTAAACAAAATCCTGCGTATATGCTCAGATTGATCCTCAATTGAGTACTGCTGAGGGACAATTGTGATCGTTTCTTCATCGGGTGCATCTTCCAGTACAAGACGCAACGCATTCATCAGTTCAAATACTGTGGCTTTCACCAGCACCTCTTTTTCTGGCGTTTCCACCTCGGGCGGCATGGATGCTTTCCCCCGGGTAAAAAGTCTGGACCGCTGCTCCAACTGTTGATTCAGAGTTTCGGCCGCATCCTTATAGCGAATATACTCAAGGAGCTGATCAACGAGCTGTTGACGCGGATCAATCTCATCGTCCTCGGCATCCATTTCCGGTTGTGGGAGTAGCATCCGTGCCTTGATGCTGATCAGCAGTGCAGCGAAGTAAATATAATCTGCAACACCGTCCAGATTGATGGATTCCATCAATTGGACATATGCCAGGTACTCATTCGTGATCTGGGCAATTGGGATATCAAAAATGTCAATCTCCCGCCGATTAATGAGAAGCAGAAGAAGATCAAGGGGGCCTTCAAAATCTTCAAGTTCGACTCTGTACATCAATCCCCGATTTTTTGGGAGGCAAACCAGTCTGCCGTCCGCTGGATTCCCTCGTGAAGACTGACCTCCGGCTTCCAGGAAAGCCCATCGTCTGCCTTTGTGCAGTCAAGCACACTACGTCGCTGCTCCCCCGGCTTCCCTGGACCATGCTTTGCAGCCCGGTGGATTCCTAGGGCTTCCTGAAGTTTCCGGTGTAGTGTGACCACATCTGTTTCAACGCCCGTACCGATATTGAATGCAGTTGGCGATTCATTAAAATTAAGCGCCGCAAGGTTCGCACGGGCTACATCATCAACATAGACATAATCTCGTGTCTGAAGACCATCACCATGAATGATGGTTGGCTGATTGGCCAGCAATCTCTCTGAAAAAATAGCAATGACTCCCGCCTCCCCATGAGAATTCTGACGGGGTCCATACACATTCCCATATCGTAATGCGACGTAGGGAATTCCATATTCATGATAATAGAAATGCAACAACTTCTCTGATGTCAATTTACTGATCCCATAGGGGGAGAGTGGTTGCTGTGGATGTATCTCGCTCTGCGGCCCTGCTTCCGGCTCACCATAAATTGCCCCTCCCGTTGACGCAAACACCACCTTGCGCAGTCCACTCTTTCGTCCTGCCTCCATGAGATTAATCAGTCCAAGAATATTGACCTGAACATCAAAAGCCGGATCCGATACACTGCGACGTACATCCATCTGCGCAGCATGATGGACCAAAGCAGTATATCGTTTCTCCTGAATCAGCGCAGATGCCTCTGGCGACTGAACATCCATTATATGGAGCTTTGCAGACGGTGGTACATTTTCCCGAAAACCACTGGACAGATTATCCAGCACCTCCACGGTATGCCCCTGGTTAATGAGTAGATTGGTAACATGGGAGCCAATAAACCCTGCACCACCTGTGACAAGAATGTTCATATAACGGACGTTCGGAACCGGTCTGACTGAGTATGAGCATCTTTAACGCTTATAACGGAAATACTGTCCACGCCGGTCATCGTGATTGAAATTGTTTCTTGTATGCCGGAACCGATTCGTCTCGACCTGCTGTTTAAAGTGATCAATCTGAATCATTGTTTTGCCCCCAAAGTTAGTGATTGATCAGCGGTTTGGGGCTATTGCATACGAACGTCTACACTTTGGCATCTGCACGCAACATGGATTCTTGATCAATATGCCATACACTTACAACGAGCACCAACATTTTGAAGATCGAATCTACACTCTTCAGAGGAAATGCCGCACTTTCCTGAGGGCCTGCACGATTCTATGCGTGATTTTTTTGCCGCCTGTATTCGCACAGACCTCCTCGGAACTTCGCCAAATTTTTGATCAGCAAAATATCCTGCGTTACGAAGAGGGCGCATCCATCTATCTTGATCTGCTTCAACAGGCTTCGACAACCCCGCTGTCGGAGGAACTGCATCAACACTTACGGCTTCTGAAACTGATTACTCCAACAACCGATCAAATTCGTTCCTCTCTAGATGCACTTCTACAAGGAACGGGAGGGCCCGCAGATGTTATCGCCCTTGTACGTTGGTGGAACCGGCAGGACCCCGTTCCCTCCACCTTCGCGAATGAGCGGATCATTGAACACTTATCCCGTATCTCTTATGCCTTCCGTCACTATCGCCATCAGCGCAGTGAATTCGGGGTGGATGCCCGCGGTGAGATTCTGATACGATTGGGCTGGCCGGATACTCAAAGAGAACTCAAACTCAAAAATAGCGGGCTTTATCTTCGCCCGGTTGAATACACGCTGACTCGCAATGAATTCTGGGTCTATCGGCGTATCCATCAGGATGCGCATTACCTGTTCGTGTATCAATCCAAGCGACGCGGATACAGAATTGGTACTGTAGATGACCTAATTCCCAACAAATACCGTACCCGGCAGGAGGATGCACCGGTGCTTCTGAAATGGCTGGACGACATCTATCAGCAGCTTTCTGTAGACCATGAGCATTACGGCCCTCTGTTTGATACGGTGAGTGACTATGTTTCAATTGCATCCTCGGATGAGACACGTCCTTTTTATTTTACAAAGCAGCTACTGCGGGACGCACGGATCCTGGATAATTTCCACCAGAGGTCCCGATCAGAGCATGTTCCGATTTCCGACACAGAGGTGGGGCGCTCTCCCGTTTCCCTGCGTCCCGAAATACGGTGGGCCCGCTTTCTGGAACCGGAAGGAACGACGCGGCTGCATATTTCATGGATGATTGATCCAAAATCGCTGCGACCGGGGCGCAGAGTCACACGCAGCCTTCGCAAAAACGGTGCTCAGCCAACCGAGGATTTTTTGCTGACCGCCTATCTCGTCACGCGTAACGAGCTCTCTGCCCCCTCTAACCTTCGGCTGCGCCAATATCACCTGAAGGAGGGAGTAAATTCTCCTTTTGATCCACGTACATGGATTACCCGATGGCTGTATGGAAGCATCAATGTTGCGCTGCAGTGGGAGTACGCCTGGACGCAACTTGACAGTTTGAACAATATTCTGCCCGCTGCCAAACTTGGCTTTCACGTACAGGCACTGGATTCTATGGCTGCATTAAACGGTGACGGACAATCCATTGAGATGAGTGACCTCCTCCTGACGAAACTTGACGAAAAAGGCACGCCCAACAGGAACGCTCCGATAGTCAAAGCGCACTGGAATAGCGACGATCCACTTGGGGTCTATTTTGAAGCCTATTTCCTGCGCTTTAATGACCGGGAACAGACCAGTTATCGGGTATCCTATGAAATTCAGAATGCAGATGGTGTGGGAGAACCAAAAATCTCGGCATCAACCGCATATAACTCGGAGTCCTCCACAATAAAGGAGCACATCGTACTGGATCTTTCTGAATGGCAGCAATCCCAACTGGTCAAACTCACCATCAGGGTCACCGATAATACATCTGGAGCTACCGTAGAGCGTGCCACCCGACTGCAATTAAACACACGGAAATGAGCCTCCGGTCACCGCGGTGCGCATGCACCTTACATAAGCCGCTCAAAATATACCAACTCAATATCTACTGTGACCAATAATCTTTTCGCAATATGACATTCCAACATATCCAATCCCCGAATTCATCTATGACTGAGGACAGTAGATAGTCATCCTATTCATCACATATCATTCTGGCCTAATGTCGGATATTTTTCGTACTATGCTTGTACAACAGAGATGTAACCCTTGCGTCTGCCCAGCAATCTGCCTTAAGAAAAAGAGGTTCTACGCAGATTATTGCTGGCTGACTCCAAGGCAATTTTATGGATCGGGACAGATTATCTGTCTCTCTGGAACCCATGCACTACCGGAATTAGTTTAAGTTCAGTATAGAGGGAGACACAGATTATATCTAATCTATCACAGAACAGGGCGGACTCGCTGATCCTAATGCCCAAGCGACTTACAAAGAATCAGCCTCTAACCTATCCTTTTGGGGGGAGTAGAGTGACGATTCCATTAATCTCGCTGGATGAGACTGAATCATTCTATCTTGATATTTCATCCGGTCAATTTAACCTGACCAGAAAAAATATCAAAACAGATTTAGAAACGTAGTGCTGGTGAGATTAGAAATCAATGGACGTCCGCACAGGAACCCTGACGGTGCGACAATTGGCCCCAATCACATCCATATTTACAGGGAGGGATTTGGTGATAGATGGGCACTTCAAGTACCGAATGATGATTTTATGTACATAGATCCCCCCGTAGAATCTTTGCCGATTTCTTGACTTATTGCAACATTACCGAAACCCCAGAATTCATCGGAGAATTATTTCCATGACCGAATCATTTCAGGCTTTACAGAATCACTATTGGGATTGGGTTCGCGGACAAACATTTATTCGTGATCTTGGAGGAGTTTATGAGATCACTACCCCTTATCTGGATCGCTTCAATGATTGTATTCAAATTCACGCGAAAATGTTGGGGGTTGGTAAAGTACTGATCTCTGACGCTGGCGAAACTCTGGAAGATATGGTCCTTTCGGGGCATTCGTATGCATCTGGCAGACTCGCACCTGCCTTCCAGGAAATCATGAATGGATTTGGGGTTTCACTAGATCATCAAAACGAATCATTGAAGGTAGAATGCAGCCTTGAAGACTTCCCTGTAACTGCCCATAATCTAATCCAGGCGATCCTGGCAATTAATGATCTAGGCTATGTGACGACATCTGAGAGAATTCCGAAACAAGCCACCTTCCGTAAACAGGTGAAAAAGAAATTTTCGTCATTTGAAGGCTGGAAGGTGACGGATGACCCACTCTTCACCGGTAAATCAGGGGTCCCTCGCAAGTTCAATTTTATGGTAAATGACATCATTGTCATCCAGTGCTTTGCTTCAATCAGCAAGCAAAGTGTGGACGCGTTTATTTTCGCCTGGTTGGACGCTGGTGCTCAAAATAACAAACAACTCCGGTGCTCTGCATTGATCCAACCTATCGAAGGTCAAAATACTACCAATGCATGTAATATCATGAAGTACTATGAGATTGCACCCGTGATTGCTTCATCGGATATGCAAAATGATTTTGCTAAAATTATGGCCACCCGTTGATGCGCAGAAATGAATCCGTCAAAGAAGGAGCCCCGTTGGCAGGGCAATGACATTCTCTGGAGGGCACTCACTGAACATAATCCAGTCAGGGATAAAAAATTCGAAGGCCCCTAAACCAACAAGCCCCCTGACTATTTGACTGGCCAAGGGGACTCATCAGTTTTCCAACAAACACCTGTTCAGATCAGAAACAAGTAACTGATCCGATAAAATGCAGGTGCTTCTATTCGCCAATTCAGATATGGTTCCCGAGCCGGAGCGGTGCTGATTTTGCCGAAAACGGTTCCACACGGAGGGACAAAAAACAGGCCCTAAATCAACAAGCCCCCTGACCGCTTGACTGGCCAGGGGGACTCGTCGGCTTCAAAGAAGTTACCCAGATCAACCATAACTAGCCAATCCAGTCAAACTTAAAAACTTCTATTCGCCGATCATGAAATGGTTTCCGAACCGGAACGGTGCTGATTTCGCCAAAGACGGTTCCACAGGAGTGGACAAAAAAATCCGAGGACACCTAACCAACAAGCCCCCTGACCATTTGACTGGCCAAGGGGACTCATCAGTTTTCTAACCAATTCTATTCAGATCAGAAACAAGTAACTGATCCGATAAAATGCAGGTGCTTTTATTCGCCCATTCAGATATGGTTCCCGAACCGGAACGATGCTGATTTCGCCAAAGACGGTTCCACGCGGAGGGACAAAAAAACAGGCCCTAAATCAACAAGCCCCCTGACCGCTTGACTGGCCAGGGGGACTCGTCGCTGTAAATGAAGTTACCCAGATCAACCATAACTAGCCAATCCAGTCAGATTCATGAGTTTCTATTCGCTGATCAGGCAATGGTTCCCGAACCGGAACGATGCTGATTTCGCCAAAAACGGTTCCACAGGAGTGGGCAAAAAAACCAGGCTCCTAAACCAACAAGCCCCCTGACCATTTGACAGGCCGAGGGGACTCATCGGTTTCTTCAACAACAATCCCCAGATCAGAAACAAGTGACTGATCTGGCAAAATGCAGGTGCTTTTATTCGCCCATTCAGGCAATGGTTCCCGAACCTGAACAGTGCTGATTTTGCTGAAAACGGTTCCATACGGGGGACTAAAAACAGGCCCCTAAACCAATAAGCCCCCTGACCATTTGACAGGCCGAGGGGACTCATCGGTTCTCTAATGAAGTTACCCAGATCAACCATAACTAGCCAGTTCAGTCAGATTCATTAAGATCTAACGGAGTGCATTTCTTAACGATGTTCCGCATTTGAGTCGCTCAATAGAGTGATCCTTATCTCCAAAACGGACCGTACATTTTCTCAGGGAGAATCTTTCAGCTTTAGGCAAGTTACCCGATACCAGAACAGCCCGAAAATTTTGAGCATCCACAGCCGAAATCCACGCTTCAGCGACTCTGGTGGCCGCCTGAAGTTGTTGTACAGATTTTTTGGCATCCGGCGCACCCTTCTTCATCTCTATTGGTACGATCCAACCGCCAGAATCATTGGATGCAAACAAGAAGTCAGCATTTTGGGAATCATCTGTTTTCGGGATTCTATCCAAGTCAATGATCACATTTGGTGTCGGAAGACCGTCCTTACGGAGGAAGCAACCCTTTTTCCCTAGTCTAGAGCGGTGGATAGCGTCATTGGGAGCGTGCTCCTTGAAACGACCAACAACTGTATCCATATTAGTTATCGAGTTGGCGGGAAATCCGCGCCCAATTATTGTGCAGTATAGTTGCAACGTCATCAAAACCAGTAGGGTAAAGCCCTGATTCGTCAAGATCTATCTGCGACACGGTTGAGCCGCTAGGGAAGGTTCCTTGCTGAAACAGCCAAGCACCTACTTTATCCGGGTGCAGGGCCACTCCACCCCCGGCAATCTTGTCACGGTCAGGTGTTGGAAGAAACGACAGCCTGACTAAGTTGGCCAGTTCTTCCAATACCCATTCGCTATGAGTGGTAATGATGATGCGAATTCCCGCATTCACCATTGCTGCGAGTTGACGCGTGAATTGAACTTGCATAGAAGGGTGCAAATGAGATTCAGGTTCCTCAATAATCAGTACATCACCGGGACTAACTTGATGACGTAGATACAACAGAACAGGGGCAAGTTCCGATACCATTGACGATGCATTATTTAATGGCAAGGTCTCGGGCCACCCACTCCGGCGGTAACCGAATTGAGGATAGTCTGTTGTTCCCGATCTTTCAGTTTTTATAGAGCCATTTAATATATCGTCCTCAATTTCCTCGCAAATTTTGAGAATGTCTTTGTACCAATCAGTATTTCGTCTCCAAAGTGAAGGATCATCAATAGTAATTATTTTCTTTAAAAAATCTACAATGATTCCAGAAAGAAGTGGCGTATCTCGTATCTGATCTATCCCATTCATTGTAATATTGCCCAAGGCTGCACTGACGACCGCCTTGTGCGCATGCATGATTCCTGTTCGGTCTGCAGGGAGGTAATAGGCAGATTGGGCAAATGGCTTGCAGACATCACTAGCAAGATACTTTGTTATGATGGTTAGCAAACGCCGTTCTCTTCGATATGTACGACCAGATTCCAGGGAGTCTTCAAATAATTCTCCTTGGGATAAAAATGATCGCAACCACATACTGCGAGACATTGCAATGATAAAATCCGCTCGAAGCCTTAGCACCATTCCCTCGGGGATGATCGTCTGAAATGCTGTTTCGCTGAATCCCAAGGTCAAACGATGTTCGGAGGGGGGGCCGCCATCAGTTGTTGGCATTGCACGTAAGACGATGTGAGAATCACCATTCACATCCCAGCGGCGAAGTGATTTTGCTTCAAGACCAAAACATCTGCCAATTTCGTCTTCTAGCCCAGTACCAGATATATTGCGAAACTTTTCCCGTAAGGTAGCTGCAAGTTGTTCTGGAAGTACAATTTCCTCTTGGCCCCTGAGGATATCTCTTTCATGTAAAGCCCGTAGGTTATCCACTATGTTCTGCAAATCATGAAGAATGTCCTGTGTAATGGAGTCTCGCGAGGAATGCAATTCCCTGTGAGGTGCTAAAAAAAAGTTTGGTGTATAATCGTTAAAGTAACAATGCAACGCATAGATCAGGATCGCCAAATACGACTTTCCTGTGTTGCTTGGACCAATGAACACGGATAACGGGTGGAGTTCAACCTCTGCCTGCTGTATTGGTCCAAAGTTGCTTACTGTAAGTTTAGGATGATCTCCAGTTGTAGACATATGTGATACACCGCTTTATCTTTGCGAATTCTTCAGGAGCTTGCACATCCAAAAAAATCTGGTAGAATTTTCCCCGATTCCATGACTCAAGAGCAAAGAAAGTTGCAGTTAAGTACACAATTACCAATCTATTCGCCAACCAGGAAATGGTTCCCGAACCGGAACGGTGCTGATTTTGCTAACAATAGTGCTACACGGGGGGACAAAAAATCCGAAAGCACCCAAACCAACAAGCCACCCCTGACCATTTGACTGGCCAGGAGGACTCATCAGTTTTTTTGAGACCATGCCCAGATCAGCCATGAAAACTGATCTGACAACCAACGGGTTCTATTCGCCGATCAGGCAATGGTTCCCGAAATGAAAAGAACAGGCACATTCGCCACTATGAACAAACACTTGCCCCCTCAAATCTCATCATTCAGGAAGCCGGGAATCCTGCTTACGGAACTCTCCACTGTCCAGATGCATACGGGGATCACGGATCTGCGGGGATCAGTAATACTCTGGAAAAGATTTCTGGCGACAAAAAATCACCTGCAAATGTCTGGACATCCTCCGCGGTGACAGCCTCTAACTCTTCTATCGTTTCATCAATTGAGATCACCCTCCCAAAATACAGTTCCTGTTTCCCGAGCCGGGTCATCCGGTTGGACATACTCTCCAGCCCCAGCGCAATGCCGCCACGAGCCTGACCTTTCGCCCGTGTCAGGATCTGGTTGCTGACCGGTTTTTGGGTCAATTGCTCAAACTCCCGAAAGATCAGACGGAGAGCATGGTTGATTTTTGACGGATCCAGTCCAAGGTAAATCCCAAAGTCTCCACAATCAGAGTATGCATTCAGGAAGGAATAAATGTTATAACAGAACCCGTACCGTTCCCGGATACGTTGATTCAATCGACTGGAACTCCCCCCGCCCAGGATAATATTGAGGATCTCCAATACTGCTCTCTTTTTGGAATGCACCGATACCCCAGATCGCCCCAAGATCAGATGACCCTGCTGAATGGGACGTGTCAGAGACAGTTCAGTGGCCTGATACGGAGAGGGAGTAATTTCTTTTGGAGGCTTCGGGCCGACAGGCCGAAGGTTCTTGAATGATTTCTCAACACTCTTGACCAAAGTTCCATGCCGGAGGTTCCCTGAGGCAGTGACGACAATCTGATCGGGAGTATACTGTCTGGAGACATGCTCAAATAGATCTTCACGCTTCAGTCCAGAGACCGTTTCGGGGTACCCGATAATGGGGCGTCCAATCGCCTGCGACGGATAAATAACGGACTCAAAGCGATCCGTGATATATTCTTCCGGTGTATCATCGTACATTTTTATCTCCTCCAGCACCACACACTTCTCCCGTTCAATCTCTCGTTCTGGAAATACCGGTGAAGCAACCAGATCACACACCGAGTCTACCCCGCGAGCAAGGTAAGCATCCAGTGCACGCGCAAAATAGCATGTATGCTCTTTCGACGTAAATGCATTCAAGTATCCGCCGACCGATTCCATTCGGCTGGCAATCTGATGCATCCTGCGCCTCTTCGTGCCCTTGAAGACCGCGTGTTCCACAAAGTGGCTGATGCCTGCCTTGAGTTCCGGGTCATTCCGACTTCCAGAATCAACCCATACTCCAACGGCAATGGACCTGACCGACGGGACAGATTCACTGAGAATACGGATACCACTGGGGAGCGTCGTTTTGGTAATCACGACTTTTTCGCTCCAACTAATGTCTACGTGGTCCCCGGTACCGATTCCCGCCTCCACGATTGCCTCCCCCGCGATAACCGCCCCGATCCTGTCTGCCTCCGCCACGAGAGGAGCGCTCTCCCCCTCGCTTAATATGGGCGGGGCGTGGCAGGGTCACCTTGTGACTGAGGCGAAGTCGACCGCGGTCACGGATCTCCATGAGTCGCACCTTGAGTTTGTCCCCAACCTGAACGACATCCCGAGGATGGTCGATCCAGTCCCAGGAGAGTTCACTCTTGTGCACCATCCCCTCTTTCCCCGGAAGTATTTCCACGATTGCCCCTACATCAAGAATATTGCGAACAGTACCTTCGTATTCCTCTCCCACCTCTGGAGCAACGACTAACGTCTGAATGATTTCTATCGCCTGATTGACCGAGTTTTCATCCGAGCCTGCAATCGTTATATAGCCAAGATTGTCTTTCTCTTCCACTTCAATCACTACCCCAGTATCGGACTGAATTCCTCTCACAACCTTTCCACCCGGCCCAATCACTGCACCGATCAATTCACTGTCAATTGTAATTTGGGTCAGTCTAGGAGCATATGGAGACATGTTATCACGGGGTTCGGGGAGCGTTTCATCCATGATATCGAGAATGTGCAGCCTGGCCTCACGGGCCTGAAGCAATGCCTGTAACATCAGATCACTTGAAAGCCCACTGATCTTAATATCCATCTGGCATGCCGTGATTCCGTCACGTGTCCCCGTTACTTTAAAATCCATATCCCCCAGATGGTCCTCTGTACCAAGAATGTCGGTCAGAACAACATGGCGGGTTTCATCTGCAATCATACCCATCGCAACACCTGCAACGGCTTTTCGGATCGGAACTCCCGCATCCATGAGTGCAAGACTCCCTGAGCATACACTGGCCATAGAAGAAGAGCCATTGGATTCCAGCACATCTGCATTCACACGAATGGTGTACGGAAACTCTTCTGGATCCAGAATCATCCCCTGCAGTGCACGCTCCGCAAGGTATCCGTGTCCAATTTCGCGCCTGCTTGCTCCGCGCAAAAACTTGGCTTCTCCGGTTGAAAACGGGGGGAATTCATAGTGCAGGAAGAAATGTTTGTCTTCCTGATCAAAAACCTGATCCACTGTCTGCTGATCACGGGTAGTCCCAAGCGTAACAGATGCCATCACCTGGGTTTCACCTCTTGTGAAAATGGACGACCCATGTACCCGCGGCAGATACCCTACCTCACACCAGATTGGGCGCACCGATTCAGGATCACGCCCATCTATCCGTCTCCGCTCTGCCATGACCATTTCCCGCATCACGTCACGGGAGACAATTCCTGCGGCGGCACGAATCTGTCCTTCCATCAGTTCAGCATCTTCATCAGGAAACTCTATCAGAATCGTTTCAACTGCTTCATCGGTCAAGTCGGACAGACCGCCATAAAATGTTTTCTTATCGTAGGGGGCCCGAATATGGGTTTCCAGTTTGCTCTGAATCACCTCACGTACGCGGTCTACGATTTCATCACTTGGCAAATCCACTCCATATACCAACGGCTCAACTGGAGCATGCACCGCTTCAAAT
Organism: Rhodothermales bacterium; assembly: GCA_022821875.1. Lineage (GTDB taxonomy): Bacteria > Bacteroidota > Rhodothermia > Rhodothermales > Bin80 > Bin80. Next base: position 3,552 of record JAJECV010000113.1, on the reverse strand, counting down.
TCAGCACATAGATTCAATTGTGCCTGGCAAAGTGCTTTGATGACCTCATGGGCACTTGCGAGCGCCTCAACGACATCTTCTTCCGAGCACTCCTCCATTTCTCCCTCAACCATCATGATCGAATCCAATTTACCGGCCACGACAAGATTCAGGTCGCTCAATTTCAGTTCCTCTTTTGTGGGATTCACAACAAATTCGCCATCAACCCGTCCAATACGAACCTCTGCGATGGGGCCATCAAAGGGCGCTCCTGACAGCAATAGTGCAGCGGATGCACCGATTCCGAAGAGCATATCTCCATCATTCTCGCCGTCTGCCGAGATGACCGAACCGATTAACTGAACTTCATTGCGATAGCCCTCGGGGAACAGTGGACGAACCGCCCGGTCCACTAGACGGGATGTGAGGATCTCCTTGTCATTCAAGCGTCCTTCGCGCTTAATATATCCACCTGGGATCTTTCCTCCTGAAGAAAATTTTTCCCGATAATCCACGGTAAGTGGAAAGAAACTTTGTCCAGGTCGGGCATTTTCCGAGGCAACCGCGGTTGCCATTACCATCGTATCTCCCGTTCGTACGACGACCGCACCACCTGCCTGTTTGGCTAGCCGGCCGGTTTCCATTGATATTACTTTTCCTGGCGCATACTCTGTTTGCGCCATCACTGCTTTAGGGGTCATTGAACCTCATAATTATTTATAATAAAGCGTTCCGAACATCTGATTTCGTTCGGATACTGTACTGGCTTACTTGCGCAAGCCCAACGCTTTGGTGATATTTCGATATCTCTCAATATCCTTGTCAATCAAGTAATTGAGCATCCTGCGACGCTTTCCCACCAGTTTCAATAGTCCGCGCCTTGTTGCATGATCTTTTTTGTTGTTCCTTAAATGTTGGGTCAGATGGCGAATCCGTTCGGAAAAAATTGCGATCTGCACCTCTGCCCTGCCCGTGTCCGCTGGGCCGCTGCCGTACTTTTCTGCAAAATGCCGTGTCTGTTCCTTCGTTATCATCTTGTCTAATCCATTAGCCTTTGTTCAATCACATCCTCGCCAAACGCCTACGTGCAAGACTAGTCACGATTGAAATAAACCGGCTGACCAGGATGAATCAATCCGCTGTTACGTTAGGCCATGGAGATTGTTCCAAAACCTTCCTGGAAATTATTTCATCCTGCTGCATGGCAGCTTTTAACGCCCCCATTGAAGGGAAGTTACGCTCTCCACGAATTCTTTCTAGAAAATGCACGTTAAGTTCTTTTTCATAGATGTACCGGCTAAAATTCAACAGATGTACTTCCAGATGCACCCCTCTGCTTTCCTTGATCGCTGGACGCGTTCCAATACTCATCATTCCCCCGATAAACATCCCCTCAAATTCTACACGCACAACATAAATTCCGTGCGCTGGCACAACCTTCCTGGGCTCCAACAGAACTAGATTTGCCGTCGGGTAGCCTAGTTCCCGGCCCCGACCGTCTCCACGAACCACCCTGCCGGTCAGAGAATGCGGACGTGCCATAAGCGTTGCGGCAAGGGATACATCGCCCTCTTCCTGCAGCAGGGATCGCACTTTCCTGGAAGAGACCACCAGATCATGAACCTTGTAGGGATGGAATACACCGACATGAAACCGGTGTTGCCTGCCCATGGAGGCAAGTAGATCAACATCTCCTTTTCGTCCCTTTCCAAACCGGTGGTCATGTCCCACAATGATCGCTTGAAGCCCTACTTGCTTCACCAGCAATTCCAGAATAAAGTCCTCGGCAGTCACTCTGGAAAACTCTTCCGTAAAGGGCAATACAACCATCCGGCCCAATCCAAGGGACGATAGAATTTCGGCACGCTCTTCTATGGTCGTCAGTTTGAACTGGGGCTGCTGCAGTAACACTTCACGTGGATGAGGGTCAAATGTAACCAGGGTACTGAGTCCACCCGTATCTCTGGCACGCTGCACAAGGTCTGCAATGATCATCCGGTGCCCTAAATGTACACCGTCAAAGATCCCTACTGTCAATATACTGTCTGGCCGACAGGTTAGTGCATCCAGCCCTCGTTCAAAGATCATAGTTTTTCAAGGAAAGTGATCAACTGCTCCAGCGTACATGCCGATTCAACCTGATAGTTTCCTATCACGGTGCGGCGTAACTGCGTCAGGTGGGCTCCTACATCTAAATGCTGACCAACATCATGTGCTAGTGCCCTGATGTAGGTTCCCTTACTGCATTGTACCCGAAAGTGAACCTCTGCGTCAACGATACGGAGCACATCAAAACTGTGGATGGTTACAGTATTCGGGCTGCGTGGAACTGATTCCCCCCGCCTTGCCTTTTTGTAAAGCCGCTCCCCATCCACCTTGACGGCAGAATACATGGGGGGAATCTGTTGAATCTCCCCCGTATGGGCCGAACATACAGATTCAATCTGTGCAGCAGTCAACTGATCAATGGGTTTGCGCAGCATCACCTCGGTATCTGCGTCCATGGATGGTGTCACCTCTCCGAGGCGCATGATACCCTCATATACCTTGGGAAGACGCAAAAATTGCTGCTGCGCCTTTGTCGCCTTACCAAGCAGCAGGATCAACAGTCCCGTAGCCAGCGGATCAAGTGTCCCCGTATGCCCAATCTTGGTCCTTCTTGGAAAGTATCGTTTCAGCCTCCGGATGACATCGTAGGAGGTCCAGCCGTCTGGCTTATCTATCAGGAGTGCACTGCCGAGAAATTGTTCTGGTGACCGTACGTGAACACAAAAGGATGCATCCCGCACCGGCACAGATTTCTCTTGATGTACCTGCATCATCGTTTCAGTCATCATGATTCGCGGGGATCTGCTCTCATCAATCTACGGTACAGGTCACGCCTCCACAAAATTCTGTTCCAGTGCCTGCTTCTCCAAGCCCTGACAATGAGCCATGAATCTACTGAAATTCTTAAAAAGAGATTGTACCCTATCACCGTTGCCGTCCGAATATACAATCTATCTGGAATCATGCGGTCATACCTATCCGAACTGAATCAGCAGACTGATCAGAGGGAAGTCTCAGTTCCTGTATTGAAGCACCACGAAAATAAATCCTGTTCTGCAAAGTTGATCTGAACTTTGGTTTGTCAGCAAAACGTTATACATCCCACTCACAGAGGGCTTTCCATTCTTCTTCTTCAGGATTTGGGGGATGACCGTGCAAGTCAGAACCCCTTGGCTGAATTACAAAATTTCCCGGATTGGACTCGCTTAAAAGTAATCTTCGATTTTATTGATGGGAATCCAGATTAAAATTCTCCGATGATCTCCCATTCACAGAGTGCTTTCCATTCTTCCTCTTTAGGCCCTTTTGGTTTCCCAATCAGGAATTTTCCTGCATCACACCAGGGGGAAATATTCGGACATCTATTATCCGATGCTAAAACATTGCCCCTTGAGCAGACCGGTGGCTTGGGAGTGGAATTGAAAATATTCCAAATGTAATTGATCCCCCCTCCATTGGCAAGAAGATATAAGACACTATTTGCATTTAGTGTGGGATAATCATCTATTGATTCATAAATTGGAA
>JAJECV010000040.1 GCA_022821875.1 Rhodothermales bacterium | reverse complement strand
CGGATGGGAGGCCAAAACCTCCTTCACACGCGCAAGATCCGCACGGAAACATGACAATATCGGTGGCTGAAATGACTCCATACCACCAAGGTAAAAAACGCTTTTATCAATGTCAAGTCCTCAAATAATGCAACAGGTAGGGAAAGGTGGTGTGAGATATATTCTTGTCGACCATGATCCAGGGGATGGGATGCTTATTCGATTCTGGACTTGCGGAGGATCTGATGCACATGATTCTCCGTAAATCTCCGCACAGATCCAGGAAAATGCCGTTTACCTGAAGATATTTTCTTACTTTCCGGCAGGGAGATGACCAAATGATGGATTCTTGTCCTGTTCATGTACATAAAAGGCTTAAAACTCAGATGGTTATGCATACGGTAGACATACTCAGACAGGCAGTTCGGACCGTTCCGGATTTCCCTAAGCCCGGGATTGATTTCAAGGACATTACCCCCATCTTGTCCAGAATGTCCCTCCTGAAATTGGCGGTTGAGCAGTTGGTACGGCCCTTCAGGGAGGAGAATATCACGAAAGTGGTTGGAGTCGAATCACGGGGGTTTGTGATGGCACCCATGATTGCACTTGAGTTAGGGGCCGGCTTTATCCCGGTTCGGAAGGAGGGGAAACTGCCCCGTGAGACCTACAGTGTATCCTATGACCTTGAATACGGCTCCGATACGCTGGAAATGCATCAGGATTCCATACGGCCGAGTGACCGGGTGCTGATCCACGATGATGTCCTTGCCACCGGCGGTACAGCAGCAGCCGTAGAAGACCTGCTCGAACGAAGTGCAGGAGAGATTGTCGGCCTCTCATTCCTGATAGAACTGTCCGAATTGAATGGCCGGGCAAAATTGCGGCACAGAGATAAAGTACGCTCGGTGATCCAGACGTAGAGAGTCTGCGTCCACAGACATGTCCGAAATTCAAATTGAGGGCTGCAGACTATCGAATGGCAATACAGGAGATCTCAATCAGTGCTCCCCGGGGTAATCCGATGACCGCTGCGGCCTCTCTGCTAGGGGGCATGATCGTAAAGTAGCGGGAGTAAACCTCATTCATGTGCGCATAATCATCCATATCTCGCAGGAAGATGGTGCATCGTACAATATTGGTATACGTCATGCCTGCACAGCGCAGGATCATCCCAAGATTCTCTAAAACACGCTCTGTCTGTTCAACAATTCCTCCCTTAACCACGCGCTCGGTTTCAGGGTCAAGCGCAATTTGCCCTGAGCAGTAGAGTGTGTTCTCTACAAGGATCGCCTGATTGTAAGGTCCGATAGAGCCGGGAGCGAGCGGAGTGGTAATCGCTTTTCTATGACGAACAAAATCACGGGTACTCATGGAATCTAAAATAAAGTCTTATTTGCAGTACTTGGGAAATCAGCGCGGGAAAACAAATGCAAGAAAATAAATGCCATGAATCTATCGGCTAAACGGAACACTGCGAACCAATGAAAAACGATCCCCAAGATCATAAACGGGAACATATCTTGCTGTCGCGGGCACAATTAGATCCGGGAACCGTACGGAATCAATGCAAACCGCATCCCGTCAACGGAGCTGCCAGAACCTTGTTCCAGATGTGAATCGGGGATGTGAGTGACGGCCATGGGATCCTCCGCGGAAACAGGAAGAACAGAGATTAATTCTCCGTTTATAATTGGGCCATTCTGCCGGGAGATGCGTTATAAATGAATTCTACAATAATCATCGAACGTCATGAACCTTGGACTTAAAGGAAAGGCGGCCTTTGTTGCGGGTGCCAGTAGCGGGCTGGGACTCGCTACTGCAATTGCACTGGCACGTGAGGGATGCAATGTAACGATCTGCTCCCGTGATCAGGAGAGGATCAATCACGCCGCCGGGCAAATCATCAAACATGACTGGGCGGATGCTGAAAAAATCCTCCCAGCCGTGTGTGATGTCACGCAAACTGCACAGATTCGCCGTGCCATCCAGCAGTCCGTGCAAAAATTTGGCCACCTGCATATTCTGTTTACGAATGCCGGCGGGCCAAAGACGGGGTTGATTGATGATTTTACAGAAAAGGATTGGAAAGACGGTATGGAACTGAATCTGCTCAGCACAATCAATTTGTGCCGCTATGCGCTTCCGCATCTGCGAAGGGCGGCACACGAGGATCAGCATGCCCGGATTTTGATGCTTACCTCCATTGCTGCAAAACAGCCGATTGGTTCGCTTTATCTCTCTAATACATCCAGAGCGGGGGTCCAGGGGTTTGCCAAAACGCTATCCGAAGAAGTTGGCAGGGAGGGGATCACCGTCAATACGCTTCTGCCGGGCTTTACACGCACCGAGCGTTTGCAGCATTTAGTCGATTACCTGATGGATCAGGAAGGGAAGACAAAGGAGGAAGTCGAAGCAGGGTGGGCGCAGCAGGCATCCCTGCAGCGCCTGGGCGAGCCGTGGGAGTTTGCGGCCGCGGCGACGTTTTTAGCCAGTAAGCAGGCAGGGTTTATTACGGGGATTGCACTGCCCGTTGATGGCGGGTACTCCAAACACGTACTGTAGGATGAAGTCCAGAGTTCTTGTGGCCATGAGCGGCGGAGTGGATTCCTCGGTCGCCGCCGTGCTTCTGCATAAACAGGGGTATGAAGTGATTGGGATCACGATGAAAACCTGGGACTACAGCGAAAGCGCCCCGCGCCGAAGCGGGAAGGAAGTCGGCTGCTGTACACTGGAGTCCATGAACGATGCGCGACAGATTTCCCTAAAGCATGGATTTACACATTTTATCGTAGATATCAGGGAGGAGTTCGGAGATTGGGTGATTGAGCGGTTTACGGACGAATATCTGGCAGGCCGGACCCCCAATCCGTGTGTGCTTTGCAATACACATATTAAATGGGATGCGCTACTGCGGCGGGCAGATGACCTTGAGTGTGCACGAATTGCGACCGGCCATTATGCCAGAGTTCGTGAAGAGGGGGGGAGATACATATTGTCCTGCGGTTTAGATCAAAACAAAGATCAGAGTTACGCCCTCTGGGGACTCCCTCAGGATCAACTTGCACGTACCATCTTTCCACTTGGTCACTATGAAAAACCGAAAATCCGTGAATTGGCGGCCGAATTCGGGCTGACCGGCGTTGCCAATAAACCAGATTCCTATGAAATCTGCTTCATCCCGGACAACGATTACCGGCGTTTCCTGCGTGATCGTGTCCCGGAATTGAATCAACAAGTAAGTAACGGGGCGATTGTGCTTTCGGACGGAACCGAAGTCGGCCGCCACAACGGTTATCCGTTCTATACAATTGGGCAGCGGCATGGATTAAACCTTGCCTTAGGCTATCCTGTCTATGTTTCTGCAATTGATCCAGAGAAAAATACGATTACTGTCGGGCCGCGTGAAGAGTTATTGCAACAGACGTTGATTGCGAATAAGATTAATATGGTAAAATATCCTGCACTCCGGGATGAGTTACCTGCGATGGCCAAGATTCGTTATAAGGATCCTGGAGCACCCTGCCTAGTGCAGCAGACAGCGGCGAATGAACTTCAGGTATCGTTCATGGAATCGCGGGCAGCAATCACGCCGGGCCAGTCCGTGGTCGTTTACGAAGGAGAGGATGTACTAGCCGGGGGCTGGATTCAGCGTGTCGGAGAAAACGTGGAACAGCCGCTGGTATCTGAACCCTGAGTCATATGCGAATTGCCATTCTAATCGTTTTGATTACACTGGGAGCGTCCTGCCAGACGACCCAGGTACCCGAACAACAGACAGAAACTATGGAGACAAAAACACCCATGAACCATCTAATTCGCGGGAGCGGGAAGATTGTGTGGAATGATTTTGAGGGGGGATTCTACGGAATTGAAGCACAGGGAGGGATACGGTACTATCCCCTGGGCTCACTTGAAGAAGAATTCCGGGTAGATGGCCTGCAGGTACGGTTTGAACTGCAAATGAAGCCCGGTGTCATGACGACCGTAATGTGGGGGACCCCGGTGTCGGTCGTCAGTATGGAGAAAATCAGTCCCTGAGCGGTTTTCAGGAGGCCAATACTACAAGGTCACCTCTGTACCGAGTTTCAGACCTCTTGCCTTCTTTTCCAGAAAACTGGCCACCACAAGATCCTGGATGGCATTGCCCACTGACTTAAAGAACGTGATTTCTGAATCATTTGACCGGCCGTGCGCCTGACCGGTCAGGATCTCGCCCAGTTCTGCATGAATATGGGACTCATCAAAAACTCCCTTTTGAATCGGCAGAATCAGATCCCCCGCTTCGTGCAGGCATGCGTCACGTTGATCCACAATGACTTTCGCATTTGCCACAACCTCGGCCGGGATCTCTGACATATCCGGTCGATAGGATCCAATCCCGTTAATGTGGGTTCCCGGAGACAGATGCTCGGCCGAGAATACGGGAGTTAGCGAAGTGGTCGCCGTGCAGACAATGTCGGCCTCTCTTAGTTCTGCAGGTTCGCTGGCTTTCAGGGTCGTAATCTCCAGGCGTTGTTCAATGGTTTCAATGAACCGCTGTGTGTGTTTCGGAGAGCGTCCAAAGACCATCACCTTTTGAATCGGGCGTACCGTACAGACGGCTTCTACCTGCGTAACTGCCTGAACTCCCGTACCAATGATTGCCAGAACAGAGGATTCAGGGCGTGCCAGAACCTCGGTTGCTAAGCCTGCGCCCGCACCGGTCCGAAGTGAAGTAATATATTCCCCGTCCATGAGGGCAAGAGGGATACCGGTTTCTGCATCGTGAAGCATCACGATTGCGTGAATGAGCGGGAGACCTCGTTCTGCATTTTGTGGACTTGCGTGGACCACCTTTAAGCCAACCTGTGCATGATCTGAGGAGTAGACCGGCATGAATAATGCCCGACCTCCGCTCTCCCCAAATGGCATACTCATACGTATAGGCACATTCGCATTCCCGGTGGCGAGAGTACAAAAACCTTCGCGCATCAGATCAATTGCTTCCCGCATGGAGATGGCGGAAGCGATGTCGGTTCTGGACAGGACTTGGAGTACAGGCATCCGAATTATCGAAGAAGAAAACCGTTTTGAAAGGGGTCGTTGGGGTCTAAGATAAAAGAATGTTGGCCGGTAATAAATGCGCGGCCTTCAATCTCGGGTATGACGGCTTTGTAGGGGCCAAACCGAAGCTCTTCTCTGACCCTTCCTGTAAAGGAACTGCCGAGGATGCTTTCAATGCGGATCCGTTCACCCGGTGCAAGTTCTCCCTTTGCATGGAGCAGTGCGAGCCGACCGCTCACTCCAGTTCCCGTTGGGCTCCGGTCCACCTCCCCATCCGCAAACACGCAGACATGGCGGCTGTGCGCATCCGGCGATTTGGCAGCACCAAGAAATATGACCCCGTACAAAAACCCCATATCCGGTTCAAATGGATGCTCAATGCGCATATTTGCAGCAATACATTCTTTGATTCGCCTCCCCGCATGCATCAGATCACGATAATGTTCGGGATTAGTTTCCAGACCGACCTCATGTGCATGTACGTATGCATAATATGCACCGCCAAATCCGACATCGTACCGGACGTTGCCGATATCAGGTACATCTACGAATTGATTGACCCTGTGTGCATAGGAGGGGACATTCCGGAAGCGAACGGACTGGACACGCCCTGATTTTATGTGTGCATACGCAGTTACCAATCCTGCCGGTGTATCAATTACTATGTGCGGTTCAGCCTCTGATGTTGGAAACATTCCCGTTTCGATGACGACTTTGGTTACGGCAATAATCCCGTGGCCGCACATCGTACTATATCCGTCGTTGTGCAGAAAGATCACCCCAAAATCGGCGTTTTCGCTCACCGGTTCGGTCACAATGCATCCATACATGTCTGCATGTCCTCTGGGTTCCCACATCAAAGCGGTACGAAGTGCATCATGGTGAATCTGAAGATCTCGCCGGCGTGCCAGAATGGTCTCTCCTGCAGGATGCGGATATCCAGACAGGATTACGCGTAATGGCTCTCCCTCGGTATGGGCGTCAATGCACTGGATGCGGAGTCCATCGGGCTGCCAGTCATTCACTGCACGAAAATTTAGAGTCATGAATCCGCCGGGAAATTGTAAGCATCCTGTCCGATGCAGAAGTGACTGGAACGGTTCAGAAAGGTTTTCCGGGGAAATGCATCAGGAAGCGGCCATGGATGATTCATGGAAGGGAGCATTTACGGGATAGCAGGAAAGGATACATGATCAGGGACAGCCCCGTCAACTCGTGAGAGAAACATGGAATCCGCATAACCTGACAGGCTTTCAGAGGCAGGACAGGCCGGAAACCAAGATGGAATCCCAACGCTCGTCTGGAACTCTTCAGGATGCGCAAACAGATAAAATGGAGCCAACGACCGGACTTGAACCGGTGACCTGCTCATTACGAGTGAGCTGCTCTACCAACTGAGCTACGTTGGCGCAGGACGGGTTTCACGCGCATTGGACAATCTGGTTTCTGAATGCACCGTCCACAGATCAAAATTCCAGGTCTCTATCTTCATTGATGCCAGCTTAGTTGTCCCTAGACAAAACAGTAGCAGCAACTAAAGAATGTTTAAGGATACGTTATTTTTTCGCCAACCCCAAGTTACCATGCAGACATCCTAGTCGGGATAAAAACTTAATCTGGAGGGCAAGATGCGTTCCGGGAGGATGGAGACTCTGCAGAAGATGTGAAGGATACGCAGAGAATGTAATATCTTTGGGGAATTCCTGATACAGTTCATACCACGATATGAGTTCAACACGCGAATCTGATTTTGAGGAACTGCTCAAAATTATTCGTACAGTATGTGATCTCCGCGCTGCAGCAGGATTGCTGGAGTGGGATCAAGAGACGTATATGCCGACCGGCGCCACAGAGGCCCGCTCTCGTCAGGTCGCCACACTCTATGCAACATCGCATGAGTTATTTATCCGGGATCGTACCGGTGAGTTGCTTGAGCGCCTCAATGGGATAGAGGATGATCCGATGGAGTTCCTGACAAGCCTCGTTCGGGTGACGCAGCGTGACTATTCCCGTGCATGTAAATTGTCTCCGGAACTGGTGGGCAAGATTGCAGAGGTAACCTCTAAAGCCAAGGCATCCTGGGCGCAGGCCTACCGTGAAAATAATTTCGAAAGGTTTGCAGGGGATCTGGAGCGGGTCGTTGGACTCTGTAGAGAAAAGGCGGAGGCAATTGGTTACGCAGACCATCCGTATGATGCGCTCCTCGATGAATATGAGCCAGAATCGACCTCGGCGCAGATCAAATATATTTTTGATGATCTGCGCAGTGCACTGGTGCCGATTGTGCAGGCAATTGCCGAAGCACCACAAATGGAGTATGCATTTCTCCATTATTCGTATGATGCAGAGATTCAATGGGACTTCGGGATGGAGATCCTGCGGGATATCGGGTTTGATTTTCAGCGGGGGCGTCAGGATCTGTCCGCACATCCATTCAGTACCTCGTTCTCAATCAACGATGTACGTTTAACGACACGGATTCGCGAACGCAGTCTGGTGTCGGGGCTGTTCGGCTCCCTGCACGAAGCGGGACACGGCATGTACGAACAGGGGATTGATCCCGAACTGGAGGGGACCTTTCTTGCCCAGGGGACCTCGCTGGGGATCCATGAATCGCAATCCCGGCTCTGGGAAAATCAGGTGGGCCGCAGTGAGGCCTTCTGGAGATGCTACTATCGTGATTTACAGCAGCGCTTCAAAGATCAACTGGGCAATATCCCCATGGAGCGATTCTATCAGGCCATGAATCAGGTCCGCCCCTCTGCCATTCGTGTTGAAGCGGATGAAGTCACCTATAATCTGCACATTATGCTCCGGTTTGAACTGGAGATGATGCTTCTTGAAGAAAAAGCATCGGTACATGAACTGCCAGGGCTCTGGATGGACCGGATGCAGGGGTATCTGGGGGTGCAGCCGGAATCAGATGCGCAGGGTGTACTTCAGGATATCCACTGGGCACTGGGAGCCATCGGCTATTTTCCCACGTATACAATTGGGAATCTGATCTCTGCTCAAATTTTTTCCTGTGCACAGTCCGCGCTGACGGACCTCGATGATCAAATTTCACGCGGGGAGTTTAAGCCGCTCCTGGAGTGGTTGCAAACCAATGTGTACCATTGGGGGAGGAAACTGTCCGCCGCTGAAATTATTGACTGGCTCACCAACGGAGCCGTCAGTGCAGAGCCCTGGCTTGCGTATATACGCCAAAAGTATAGTGCAATTTATGGGAATCTGCCTTAGGTTTCATTATTCATCACCATTTATCTGCTTACATGGCATCCAAGATCGTTCACGAAGCGAGTGCTTCGTCTAACTTTGCAATTGAATATTACGCGGGGAGCGCACATCTCAGCCGGCGAGACAAGGATTCAATCGAAGCGCGTATTCATAAATTGGCACGAGGTCATCGGGATATCTCCGGTGCTTCGGTGGCCGTAGAATGTATCAGCGGTGCGAACAAGCATGCCGAGTACAAGGCCCGTCTAGTGGTATACTGTAAGCCGGCGAATATTGCAGCATCCCGTACCCATGATTCTGTTCGATCCGCTGTGAGCGAAGCACTTGAGGCAGTTGAGCGCCAGATTCGTGAACAACGCGAACGCATGCGTGACCGTCATCGCAGTGCCCGTGTAAACTAAATCGGAAGTCACCTATCCAGAGGGATATGGGTGGCTTTTTTTATGATGACATTCTCTGAATTTCCGTGTTTCCCTTTTTAGAATATTAAACCTGATGAAATATTCCGCGTCCAATTGGTCACCCGCGTCCTGGCGAAAAAAGAAGGCCGTTCAGCAGGTGACCTATACGGATGAAGCACAGCTTATCAGGGTTCTGAATCAACTAAGAAAGCAGCCCGCTTTGGTGACATCATGGGAGATTGAAGCCCTTCGAAAGCATCTCGCAGAGGCGGCGGCCGGACGTAAATTTCTGCTTCAGGGCGGAGACTGCGCAGAACGATTTGAGGATTGCACGGTGGAATTAATTAAGAATCGCCTCAAGATTCTGCTTCAGATGAGCGTGATCCTGATCTACGGCTTGAAGATGCCGGTTATCCGGGTTGGACGCTTTGCCGGCCAGTATGCCAAACCCCGCAGCGATCCAAACGAAACCCGCAACGGGATTTCACTTCCTTCCTATCGGGGCGATAATATTAACGCACCTGAGTTTACGGCAGAGGCGCGAATCCCGGATCCGCGGCGTCTCATGCAGGCCTATTACTGCTCTGCAGCGCAGCTCAATCTTGTACGTGCACTGGCAGATGCCGGGTTTGCTGATCTGCATAATGCAGATAACTGGAATCTGAGTTTCGCACAGGAAGCCCCTTACATTCAAAGCTATCAAACGATTATCAGCAAGATTCATCAAGCACTGGATTTTGCCAAGACGGTGTCCGATCATCCCATCGAGGGACTCGGGCGCGTCACATTCTATACGAGTCACGAGGCACTCCACCTTCCGTATGAGGAAGCATTTACCAGAGAGGTGGTACATGCCAATGCGGTCTATAATTTGTCCACGCATCTGCCCTGGATCGGTAAGCGGACGCTCTTTGAGGACAGTGCGCATGTGGAGTATATGCGGGGAATACGTAACCCGATCGGGATCAAAGTGGGTCATGATATACCCCCTGGTGATCTCATCTCCCTGATACAGTTTCTGAATCCGCTCAATGACCCAGGCCGCCTGGTCATCATCACACGAATGGGAGTTGCCAAAGTTGAGGATTCTCTCCCGCGGCTGATTGAAGCCGTGCAGCGTACAGGGATGAATGTATTATGGTGCTGTGATCCGATGCATGGAAATACAGAAAAGGCATCCAGTGGTATCAAAACCCGTAAATTTGTGAATATTCTGGCGGAACTGGAAGCGGTGATCGACATGCATGCCCGTATGGGGACCGTTCTGGGAGGGGTGCATTTTGAACTGACCGGCGAGGATGTGACGGAATGTGTCGGGGGAGCAAGCGGGGTTGAAGAAGAGCATCTGAATCAGCGCTACTTCTCGACCGTGGATCCTCGGCTGAATGTGAGCCAATCCCTGGAGATGGCCCTTCAGATTGCCGAGAAGTACCAGAATATGGAAGCGGTCTGAGCCCAGGAAATAGATTCAGCCTGCCCAGTGACTGCCGGCATTCGCACGCCCGATTTTCTGTTTTGCGCGGTCAGATAAATTAAATGAGCTATTTGGATGCAGCATGATGTAATTATGATGGGGCGCTCCTCCATTGATCTGTATTCGCAGAATATTGGCGTACCATTCTCACAGATATCAAGTTTCGCCGCTTATGTGGGCGGCTCGCCAACGAATATTTCCGTAGGTACGCGCCGACTCGGCTTGAAGGTCGCGCTGCTCACCGCGGTGGGCGAGGATCCGGTGGGAGAATTTATCGTGGATTTTCTAAGCGCCGAAGGGGTGGAAACATGTTACATCCCCCGAAAGCCGAATCGGCGTACCAGCGCGGTCATCTTAGGGATTGAGCCGCCGGACCGGTTTCCGCTGGTCTACTACAGGGACAACTGTGCAGATAATGCGCTCAGCATTGATGATGTCAGGGCGGCCCCCATCACAGAGACGCATGTGTTTGGATTTGCAGGCACAAACCTTGCCCGGGAATCCAGCCGAAGTGCAACCCTGTATGCGGCCGAGCAGGCCGGTGCAGCCGGGGGCACGGTCATTCTTGATCTGGATTTTCGCCCCGATCAGTGGCACGATACCCGGGCCTATGGTGTGGCAATCCGGACCGCGCTAAAAAATGTTGAGATCCTTATCGGTACGCAGGACGAAATCAAGGCGGCCGTCATGGAAGATGCAGATCAGGTTCAACTTACAGACCAACAGATATCCGATGCGCGTGTGGCGGGGAATGTGGACCGTGCGGTCACCGCGCTGTTAGCCCTCGGTCCCCGGCTCGTGATTGAAAAATGCGGCGCAGAAGGTGCACGAATTCATGAGCGGGCAGCGGCACCGGTTGCTGTGCCGGGCTTTCCGGTTAAAGTCCAGAACATTCTTGGCGCAGGAGATGCATTTGCATCAGGGTTTATCTATGGGCTGGTGAAAGGCTGGCCTTTGCCCCGTTCGGTTCGTCTGGGCAATGCCTGCGGGGCAATCGTGGTGACCCGGCACGGATGTGCAAACTTTATGCCGACGCTTGAAGAAGTGCAGGCAATGATGGCACCGTACGGGGGCCTGTAGCAGACATCGGGGTGATTACCGGTTCCGCTTTTCGGAGTTCAATCCAGACAGGTCAGTTGCGATCCGGCAGTGGTTTCCGTTTGAAGAGTGACAGCATGGCAACCGAAGCAAGCGGTGACAGGCATGTTGATGCCAGAAGTCCGGCCGTGACCGTGACGGCCAGACCAACCCAGAAATCATCACTGTTCGGAAAGACCAACAGCGGTAACATGGCGGCTCCACTGGTCAGTGTCGTCGTCCACATCGGACGCAATCGTTCACGAATCGCTAAACGGGCCAGCACCGAGGGCCTGCCATGAGGGCGGGCGAACCGTAACTGTCGGAAGCGGTCCGTCAAAAGAATACTGTCGTTGACGGCAATCCCGATCAGGAGGACGGTCCCAATGAAGGCCCCCTCCACGAAACTGGCACTTGTGATCAGAAAACCGATACAGACTCCCACCGCGGCAAGCGGAACACTCAGCATCACTACCAGCGGCAGGCACCACGATTCAAATACCGACGCAGTCACCAGAAATACAAGCAGAATCGTTGCCGCAAAGACCCAGCCGAATGCACGCTTGGTCTCTTCGGTGAAAAAAAAGTCATACCCGCTCTCAATCCGATAGCCGGGAGGGATGGAGAATGCAGCCAGTGCATTCTCCATGAATTTTTGTCTCATCTGGAACGGGCCGCGAAAGTCTACGCTGATCCGCCGTACATACTGCTGATTCTCCCGTTCGATTTCTGCGGCCATCTGCACAATTTTGTAGTCTGCGACTCCCGCAAGCCGGAGGAGTGTGCTGTCCTGGACCACTAAGGGGCGCTGGGTAATGCGGTCCACATCCAGGTTCGCCGCGTCATTGATGATCAGGCGAATGGGGATGCGGGAGTCTCCTGCAATATCCGCCCGCCAGCGGGGACGGGTTGTTTCGAAGTAGGGCATCATGCGGTGATTGATCCAGTAGGCATCTGCTCCCGTCCGTGCGGTCGCATCTGCGGTCCATTCAAATTGAAGCACCTGACGGGCCTGATTCCGAATCCAGGAATTCCTCCGCATTGCATTCAGATCAATCCCCTGAACCCGGCGGCTCCTTTGTTTGAGAAAGTCTCCAAATTGATGAACAAGCAGGTCAAGATCTTCATAATTGGGGCCGTACAGACGCACGCTGGCACCACTGATTCCGCCTCCACCGCCGCTAAAATATCCCGTCTGGGGAATAATCTCGCCCACAGACACCGACATTCCTCCGAGCAGAATTGCGCGTCCGACCAGCCTGCGCTGAAGGATATAGGGGCCGGGGGTGGTAAGGGAGCCTTTTTTGAACTCAATATTTAAGTAGGCATAGTCTTCCGTGATTCTCACATCGGTTTGATAGACACTCTCTTCGGCCAGCGCCATCTGCTCAAAATTTGCAATGAGTGAGTCGCTCCGCTCAATGGTATTGCCCTTGGGGAATCCTAAGCGTACATAAATGCTTTTGCGCTCCGGATAACTCCAGGGTTTATAGAAGGATGCGTTTCGGAAGAAAGGACGCAGAACGCCCCCCGTCAACGGATCAATGTATTGTCTGCCCGACTGGACGATGGAAGCGCCCAGGGTTGTGTTATATAGATTGGCAAACCGCTCTTTCACCTCATTGGACCATCCATTTCGAGGCTCGTTAATCTGTACGGGAAGCTTCCAGATTGGAATCCCAAGTAGCAGGATCAATCCAATCAGTGTGCTTTTCGGGAAGCGGGCAACCAGTCGATAGGGCAGGGCAATGGTACGCCGGAGCCACTTCCATTGGGGTTTTTCAACTTTGTGCGGCAAAAAGCGCACGACGACCGGCACAAAGGCGACCGCACTGATTAACGAAATCAGAAGCGTAATACTCACCAGCACCCCAAACGGCAAAAACAGTTCACGCAAATCCCCGCTCAGGTAGACCAGCGGGAGCATGACCGCCATGGTGCTCAAGGTACCTCCCAATAACGGTAACCAGACCGCTTTCAGGGCCGCCTGCGTACGTGCGACGTGCAAGTCAATCCCTCGCATTCCGCGTGCGAGGAATTTCTGCTGTTGCAAAAGCAGTTGCTCAACCACGACCACACTGTTATCAATGAGGAGGCCGAAGACCAGCACCAGCCCGGCGAGTGTGATGATATTGAGGGAAAGATCAAAGAACCTGAAGAGTGCAAGAGACGGGGCAAGGGCCACCGCAACGCTGAATAATACAATGACGGTTGCCCGCACGCTTTTCAGCATAAAGAGGAGCACAAGGGTCACCAGAATGAGTCCGATCCCGCCCCGCAGCGTCAAGTCGTTCAACAATTCCCGTACGTCTTCAGTACGATCCAGAACGACCAGCAGTCTGCCCCCTTCCGGCAGTGCATCTCGCAGATCATCAATGCGGTCATGGACTGCTCCGGCGACATCGATGATATGAGAGCCGCGGGTGCGCTCCAAATCCAGCGCCACTGCATTGAGTCCGTCAATGCGCCGGATACTGAGCCGGGGGGCGGGGCCCAGTTCCAGATTGGCCACCTGATCAAGGCGTACCGGGAGTTCGCCGGGCCTGCTTTGGCTGACAATAATCTCCGACAGGCGGCTCAGATCCAGTTCGGGCTTATTGACCATCAGATATCCTCTGCCCTGAGCATCCATCCGTCCAAAGACATGATCACGCAGGGAGGAACTGATCTGCTCCATCACATATCCGTACTCAATCCCATGCGCATCAAGCCGGTCCGGGTCCAGCGTAATCAGAAGTTCCCGCTCACTCCCGCCGGTTACCTCAACGAGGTCAATACCGGATAAGCTCTCAAATTTGGGTTTCAGGAGTTCATCGGCAGTTTTTCTGAGTTCATCGGGGCTGTAGGGGCCAATAAGCCGCAAGGTCATGAATCCCTGCACATCCCGAAATGCCTCCGGGATTTCCTTGGTCAGCCGGGGGGAGACATCCTGGGGCAGTCGATCCCTGAGCAGCGTGAGGTTTTCTCCAATCTGTGTGCTGAATGTGCCCAGATCCATCTCTTCGTCCACCTGGATCTGGATGTGCGAATGGCCTTCAGAGGAAATGCTGTTGATTTCAGCGATCCCGGGGACGGTCTGGATCTCACGTTCAATGGGGGCAGTGACGTACCGTTCCACCTGTCTCGGAGATGCACCCGGCCAAATTGCCGAAATACTCACCCGGGACAGTTCCGTATTGGGCGAGTATTCAATCGGAATATCCAGTGCCGCCCAGATCCCGGCAAGGACAATCGCAGTACACCAGGAAATTACCGCAATCGGCCGTTTCAGAAGACCTGCGGTACTTTTGCTGAGCATGGGGGATTCAAGGAGCAGTAGTCCGGAAAGTCGAACCAACTGCGCGAAAGATAGTAGAGTTCCAAGATTGCAGTATAAATTCTCTTAAGATCAATCAATCTGGAATTGCTGGCACGTTTATTGTCTTAAGTCATCTTGTTGAATCAGGAATCATTTTAGCCTATGACGGACAGATCAAGTTCATTTCGCAAGATTAAGCCATGGCATATTTTTGGCTCGATTCTGGCATTTTCGATCATCGGACTGGTATTGTATGGGGTATGGCCGGCAGTGGTTGGCGAGGCGGTGGATGGTGAGCGGGAACTGACCGAGGAACCCGAGCCTGCGCGTGCCTCCGTGGAGGTGCTGGTGCTGGAGCGGGGAGAATTCCCGCTCCGCGCAGAGGCGACCGGGCATCTGGCACCGTGGCGCAAATCCAGAATCAGTGCAGAGGTCAGTGGGTTGATCCTTGACCGGCCGGTCGAAGAAGGGCAGCGCGTGCAGGCGGGGCAGGTATTGATGCGTCTGGATGACCGTGAAACGCGAATCCGCCTGAACGAAGCGGAAGCAGTCCTGCTGAAAGCACGGGCGGATTATGCCGTCCAAATCAGCAATGCAGGTGAACTGGCTGTGACCGATACGACCAAGCTTGCAGAGGCCAGAATCCGGTTGAACACAGCCGAAGAGGCGTTTGCCGCGGGCTCCATTACACAGGCGGAACTAGGAACTGTGCGTCGCCATTTTGAAGCAATGGATGTGCTGGCTGGAAATCAGCGTGAAGCGGTGACGGCCGTATATACCAATCTGACGCAGCAGGAACAACAGGTTGAGCAGGCCCGCCTGCAATTGGAGCGGACCCGGGTGGTGGCCCCTTTCAGCGGCCGCATTGCAGATCTCCAGGTAGAAGAGGGGCAGCATGTGGGTGCGGGCACCCACCTGCTTACCCTGCTTCAGGATCACCGGATGAAAGTGTCGGTGGATGTGCTTGAGGGGGATCTCGTGCATATTCGCCCTGGAGTGACGGCAAATGTCATTGTGCCAAGTTATAGTGATGAAGTTTTTCAGGGCTACGTTCATGCCGTGAATCCTTCCGTAGATCCCAAGACCGGTTCCGGGCGCATTACGGTCGCACTTCAGAATCCAGGTGGGCGGCTGGTTTCCGGCCTCTATGCGGATGTCGCACTGGAAAAGAACCGCCTGCAGGACCGGATGGTTGTGCCGTCCGAAGCCGTGATTGTGCGGCAGGGCAGGGAGGTGGTTTTTCTAGTGAAAGGACGCAGGTCCTACTGGATGTACGCACGGATTGGAGAGCGCTCCGGCAACTTTACAGAAATCATTGGCGGGGTTTCCCCCAGTGTCATTGAGCCGGGAGATACACTGGTCGTTCAGGGGAACTATGCACTGGCGCATGATGTCCCGGTGGAAGTCACCAATGTGGTTGAATTAGGACTTCGTTAACATTCCCACCCGCTGGTCTATCTCTGATCAGGGATGAAAACATTCATTTCTTCCTGCCTGAACCGCCCGGTTGCTGTGACGGCATTCTATATTCTGCTCCTGATTCTGGCGATCATTGCATATGTGCGATTGCCGGTGGCACTGCTTCCTGATTTGCGTTATCCCGGTCTGGTTGTGTGGACGAGTTATCCTGATGTGCCCCCGGACAGGGTTGAGCGGGCGGTCACGGAGCGGATTGAGCAGGCGGTTGCCGGGACGGCAGGCCTCACACGGGTCACCTCACGTACGCTGCTTGGGGGAAGTCTGGTACACATGCAGTTCGGGTGGAATGCAGACCTGGATCTGGCACTGCTGGATGTACGGGAGAATCTGGATCGGCTCGGAGACGCATTTCCGCGTGAAGCATCCAGGCCTGCCGTTCTTCATCTTGACCCTGGAGATCGCCCCATTATGGTGATTGCACTCCGAAACCGGTCCGAAACAGAGGCGGGGGAGCGCCCCGAGGATCTGGTGGAACTCAAACGGGTTGGCCGGGACCTGATTGCACGCCGTTTGGAACAGCTCCGTGATGTCGCCCGTGTTCAGGTGACCGGAGGGTTTGAGCGGCGGATTGAGGTGGAGATTGATCCGGACCAGAAACTTGCCTATGGGATCAGTCTCAACCAGATTGCCAATGAACTTGAGGGGTCAAATGTCGCTTTGCAGGGGGGCGTAATCCGGCGCGGGCCGTTTCGGTATCCGGTGGAGATCAGCGGCGAGTTCAAGGATACGGACGATATTGCGGAGACAGTGATCTCGACGCGAAACAATACCCCCATCCGGCTTCGGGATGTCGCAGAGGTGCGGGACGGGGTTGCAGACCGGCGCGGACTGGTACGGCTGGACGGTGCAGAAACCTTACTGTTGCTTGTGGAACGCAGGGCCGATGCGAACATTGTTCGGGCTGTGGAAGAAATCCGTACGGTCCTGTCTGCACTGGAAGAGGAGTATGAGCGGATTTCTCTGGATGTGGTGGTCGATGAGAGCGAGTTTATTCAGGCGGCCATCGGAGGGGTAACGCAGGCCGTAATCCTGGGCGGACTCTTGGCGATCCTGGTTCTGTTTGCGTTCCTGAGGCGGCTGCGGGCGCTTCTGGCCGCTGCGGTGGCCGTTCCGCTTTCTCTAGCGGTCACGATGGTGTTCTTTGAGCCGCTGGAGGTCACCTTTAATCTGATTTCACTCAGCGGCCTGGCATTGGGGGCGGGGATGCTGGTTGATAATGCTATTGTGGTCATTGAAAATATTGCCCGATTGCGCGAACAGGGGCAGACCGCGCTGCAGGCGGCACGCAATGGTGCATCCGAGGTGGCGGGCGCAATTACGGCGAGTACCTTAACGACGATTGCGGTATTTCTGCCCATCACACTGGTGGAGGGGCTGGCGGGCAGGCTCTTCAGGGATCAGTCACTGGCCGTGGTCTGTTCACTTTTCGCCTCACTGCTTGTTGCATTAACGGTAGTTCCTCTCATCGTATCCCGCGAAAAGCAGACTCAGGATCCGCCAGCCGACAAGCCAGGTGCGGGCGCAGGGCTGCTTGCCCGCTATGAACGGGCACTCTCCTGGAGCCTGGATCATCGATGGACTGTCATGATGTTCTGTGCGCTTTTGCTCATGGGGGCAGGTGTACTCATTGCGAACCTGCCCCGTGAAGTAATTCCGGAGACGGAACAGGGACGTGTAGATGTGCGGATTACATTGCCGACCGATGCCGATCTGACCATGGTTGCCCTGCGTGCATCCGAGATTGAATCACAGGTCAAAGCCAGAGGCTGGGCAGATCGGGTGCTTGCGGACTTGGGCGAACGTGACCAGGCGCGTCTGGATTTGGATCCCCGCCCCCCGTACGAGGGGGATATTACATTGTTATTGCCGCCAGACAAAAATGCGGATGAAGTACTGCTGGCGCTGCAGTCTCTGGATCTGCCGGAGGATGTCTCTGTCAAGGTCCAGCGTGTAGAAACCCAGTTAGAGCAGTTATTGACAGTCAGCGATGCGGATCTGCTGATTGACCTGGTAAGCGAAGATCGCCGGGATGCAGAAAGGGTGGTGGGGCGCGTGCAACCACTGCTGGAGGCGAGGCCGGAACTGGCAAATGTGCGACGTGCGGATGCCGCCTCCGTACCGACCTATCAGTTGACGTTCAACCGGGATGTAATGAATCGCTACGGGGTGCATGCCAGAACATTAACCGCCTATCTTGAGGCAGGTGCCCGGGGGAGTGAAGCGACAACCCTGAAAACCGTGAATGAGGAGGTCCCGATTGTCTTGCGCTCCCGTCACATTGATTCTATTGACCGTCTGTTGGCCGAGCAAATTCCTGCACGGGACGGGCTGATGCCGATTGGCGCCTTCGTTACCGCAGCGTCGATTCCCCTGCCTGCCGCACTTGTACGGGTGGAACAGGCCTCTGTGGTACGGCTCACTGCGGATATTGGACATGGATACGATCTCGGGAGGGCAATGAATGCGGTGACCGAGGTGACCGGTCGGACATTGCCGATTACGGTGCGCAGCCGTGTGGGCGGTTCTGTGGAGGTGTTTCAGCAGAGCCTGTTTGGTGTCGTATTGAGTCTGGTGCTGAGTTTAGTACTTGTCTATCTGATTCTTGCAGCACAGTTTGAGAATCTGGTGCAGCCGCTCATTATCCTGATCTCGGTACCTCTGGCGATGGCGGGGGTGGCCTTTGTACTTGGGCTCACTGGACAATCCGTGAACCTGATGAGTCTAATGGGAACGGTGGTGCTGGTTGGAATTGTGGTGAATGATGCGATCATCAAGACCGATTTTATTAATCAGCGGCGGGCGGCGGGGATCCCGATCCGTGAGGCCATTATGGCGGCCGGACATGACCGTGTGCGTCCGATTCTCATGACGACTATCACAACGGTTCTGGGGCTGTTGCCGCTGGCGATGGGATTTGGCCAGGGAGCGGAACTGCGTACACCGCTGGCCATTGCGATTGTGGGCGGGTTGACCAGTGCATCTGTGCTGACCCTCTTTGTTGTCCCGGTGCTCTACAGCATCTTTGCCCGTATGAAGCAGCCCACCTGACCGATCAGGGCCATTGCCGGCTCCCACGCTGATCCTTCAACTCCTCTTTCGTACCCGCCCTTGCAGGCAGGCAGAAGGATCCGGGAATTATATCTGAAAGTGCCGAAGTGTCTGGTGTCAGGATTTTCTTCCGTCAATCGCGGTGGAATTTTGCATCTTGCGGTAGTTGTACTAATTTTGTATCCTGTCTGGCAGCCCGCAGGCAGGACCATCAGGGCTGCCAGTTTAACCGTAAGTATTCCTGAAAGAATGAGCAGTACAACTGAATTGAAACATTTTATCGGGGGAACATGGGATTCCTCACAGGCGGGGGAGACCCTGCGCGTCATCAACCCCGCAACCGGCAACGCAATGAGCACTGTCCCGATGGCATCCTCGGTGGAAGTAGATCTGGCGGTGCGCAAAGGGCTGGATGCCTTTCAGGAGTGGCGGCGTACCCCTGTAACGGAGCGGATGCAGTATCTTTTTATATTCCGCGAACTGCTGGAGGAGAATTTTGAGGAGATCGCAAGGACGATCACCCGGGAATGCGGCAAAACCATCGTGGAAAGCAGGGGAGAACTGCGGCGTGGTATAGAAAATGTTGAGGTGGCATGCGGTATGCCAAGTCTGATACAGGGCTATAACAATGAAGATGTCGCCAGCGGAATTGATGAGCACATGATCCGGCAGCCGCTGGGGGTGGTCGCTGCCATTACGCCGTTCAATTTTCCCGGGATGATCCCGTTATGGTTTCTGCCCTATGCCATCGCTGCAGGCAATTGTTTTATCCTGAAGCCGAGCGAAAAAGTACCCCAGACCAGCACCTGGCTGATGCAGCTGCTGGAAGTGGCGGCATTGCCGAGAGGGGTCGTGCAAATGGTTCATGGCGGAAAAGAAGCCGTGGATGCACTCATTGAGCATCCCGGTACACGGGCGGTCAGCTTTGTTGGATCCACCAGGATTGCCCGCTATGTGTATGCCAAAGCGGCAAAGCATGGGAAGCGGGTTCAGTGTCAGGGAGGGGCGAACAATGTGGCGGTAATTCTGGAGGATGCCGAGATGGAGATGACATCAGAAATCCTTGCCGACTCGGCGTTCGGGTGTGCAGGTCAGCGGTGTCTGGCCAACAGTCTGGCGGTAACCGTTGGAGGGGCGCGGGATCCGTTTACCGAGGCAATGGCGGAAGCGTCCCGTACCCGGAAGGTGGGACACGGACTGAAGGAGGACTCAGAGATGGGGCCCGTCATTACGCCGGAAAGTCAGGCAATGATTGAAAAGATGGTGGGGGTGAGCGAAAAGGAGGGGGCGCGTATTCTGGTGGATGGACGGGGGAAAACGGTAGATGGATTTCGGAATGGGAACTGGGTTTTCCCTACGCTGATGGATCATGTAGATCCTGACAGCACCCTTGCAAAGACCGAAGTATTCGGACCAGTACTTGGGTTAATTCACACGGCGGATCTGGACCATGCGATTGCGCTCATTAACTCGGGAACCTACGGCAATATGGCATGCCTGTTTACCCGGAGCGGTGCTGCCGCTCGGCAGTTCCGCTATGAGGCGAATGCCGGCAATATCGGAATTAATCTAGGGGTTGCTGCGCCAATGCCTTTTTATCCGTTCAGTGGCTGGAAAGACAGTTTCTTTGGATCCCTGCATGCCCAGGGCAAACACGGAGTGGAATTCTATACTCAGACCAAGGTCGTCATAGAGCGCTGGCCGAGTATATGGAGCCGGAAATTTTAACCGATCATATTGCACAGGATTCTCTGGAATCCGATCTCACACATAATGACAGAAGACCGTTTGATCTGCTCAAGGATACCAAGCGTACAACCAAGGATGGCGGGCACACGGGAAATTATTGGCCCAATATCCTCGCCAGAAATTATTTGAACCTGGATGCAAGGATCCCACAGGGAAGTATACGAACGATAAAGGTGTAACGATATCCATGGGATTCACAGGCATCCATTACGGCAACTTCTTCTATTTTAGGGGGCAGTTTGATTAATTACAATCATGAGCCGCCGCTCACAGTGTTCAGATATCCGCGTTACTGCGTAGTTTAGGGGGCGCATCTACACAAGAACCAAAACATGTTCATCAACAGATACATTACCATTCTGCTCTTCGGACTTGGCGGCTTACATTTCAATTCGACCGTTGAAGCGCAGACTGCCGAGGTTTTCAACGATTTGGAGTTTCGCTACATTGGCCCCTCACGCGGCGGGAGGGTGACCACGGTCGCCGGGCATCGGGATACCCCCGAAACATTTTATATGGGGGCAACGGGCGGAGGAGTCTGGAAGACCGTCAATTACGGGACAAGCTGGGAGAATATATCCGACGGATACTTTGAAACGGGATCTATTGGTTCCATTGATGTTGCGGACAGTAATCCCCGGATCATTTATGTAGGGACGGGCTCCGAAGGACTTCGCAGTAATGTGATTATTGGTCGAGGGATGTACAAATCCGTGAATGGAGGAGAGTCATGGATGCATATCGGGCTTCGGGATGCCGGCCAGATTGGTTCGGTTGTTGTTCATCCCACAAACCCTCAGGTCGTGTATGCAGCGGCATTGGGAAATCCATTTGCTCCAAACCCGGAGCGTGGGGTATTCAAGTCGGTTGACGGGGGAGAGACCTGGGAACATGTACTGTTTGTTTCGGAAAGGACGGGGGCAGTGGATCTTGAACTTGCACCGGAGGATCCAGATGTGATCTATGCTGCATTATGGCGGGCAGAACGCAAGCCATGGACGATCATTAGCGGAGATGACGGCAGTGAAAATGGAATTTATGTTTCGCATGATGCAGGTGAAACATGGTCAAGGAGTACCGAGGGATTGCCCCGGGGATTGATCGGTAAAATTGATTTTGCTGTCAGTCCTGCAGATCCCAGCCGAGTATATGCATTAGTGGAAGCGGTGCCGGAGGAAGAAGGTCTTTACCGATCCAATGATATGGGGGCAAGTTGGCAGGTGGTCAGCACGGAGGGCTATTTGATGACCCGTCCCTTTTATTACACGAATGTAGACGCGGACCCGACCAATGCGGATATAGTCTGGGTCAATAATCTTGCCCTTTGGCGCTCCAGAAACGGAGGCGAGGAATGGGACCGGATCGGGACTCCGCATGGAGATAATCATGATATGTGGATCAACCCCGATGATCCGCACCTCATCGTTCAGTCGAATGATGGTGGTGCCAATGTAACACGGGACGGTGGGCGGACATGGTCTACGCAGCATAATCAACCTACTGCCGAACTTTACCAGGTTGATGTGGATGAACGCTTTCCCTACTGGGCATATGCAGGCCAGCAGGACAATTCAACGATTGCTGTTCCAAGTTTGCCGCCAGATTTTCGTCCGGGAGGAGTTACTGCCTACTGGGAGGCGATTGGAGGATGCGAAACGGGGCCATCGGTTCCGCATCCGGTGGATCCAATGATCATCTACAGCAATTGTAAAGGCACGTTTCGACGCTACAGCCGAACTACCGGGCAGCAGCAGTCCTATTATGTCGGGGGTGTGAACATGTATGGCGTGAATCCACGGGAACTGCCATATCGCTTTCAGCGTGTGGTTCCCATCGAAATCTCCCCACATGATCCCGGCGTTATTTATCATGGATCCCAGTTTGTGCACCGCACAACGGATGAGGGACGCACATGGGAGACGATCAGCGGGGACCTGACGGCGTTCCGGCCCGAGCGTCAGGTCATCAGCGGCGGTCCAATTACGAGAGATATTACAGGGGAGGAGCATTACAGTGCGCTTTATGTGATTGAGGTTTCTCCATTGGAGGAGGATGTGATCTGGACAGGTGCTAATGACGGTCCGGTGCATGTGACGCGGGACGGCGGTAAGACATGGATTGAGGTCACCCCACCGGATATGCCCCCCGAGGGGCGGATCCAGACCATTGACCCCTCTCCGCATGCGGCGGGGAAGGCCTATGTGGCGGGATACCGGTATTTACTTGGAGATTTTCAACCCTATATTTATCGGACGAATGATTTTGGAGCCACCTGGACGCAGCTGACAGATGGGATAAACGGGATTCCGGAGGATTATCCGACACGTGTGATTCGGGAGGATCCAGGGCGTGAAGGGTTGCTCTATGCCGGGACGGAGTTTGGGCTGTTTCTCTCATTTGATGATGGCGAGACCTGGAAAAATTTTCAGCAGGGTCTGCCGGTCACGCCGATCACCGACCTGAAAGTCCATCGTGAGGATCTGGTACTGTCAACAATGGGGCGGGGATTTTGGATCCTGGATAATATCACCGCACTGCATCACGTTACCGAAGACCTCATGAATTCGGATGTGTATCTGTTTCCAGTGCGTGATGCATATCGGATGCGGTACACTTCAAGTTCCGGTGGGGGTGCGGCCCCGGCGTATCCCCGATCCGGTGTGGTCATTGATTATTATTTCAAGGAGGAGAAGACGGGAGATGTAATTCTGGAGATTTTAGATGATGCGGGAACGATTATTCGTACGATTGCGGCAGAGGAGTTCCAGCCGGAACTGGCCGCAGTACAGGGAATGCGCACTCCGGCCCGGCGGCGTGCTTCTGCGCCCATGATTGAGCGTAGCGCCGGCATCAGCCGATATACATGGGACATGCGCCATGAAGGCCTCAGCGAGCCTGGGGTGTGGACCCTGCAGGGGCCGCTGATGCCGCCCGGCACGTATCAGTTGCGGCTGAATGTGAATGGAGAAATCTTTTTGCAGGAAAGCGTGATCAAAATGGATCCGCGTGTCGCAGCAGATCATGTGAAACAGAGTGATCTGGAGGCACAGTTTGAATTTGGAATGGAGCTTATGCAGGTCCGCGGCGATGCTGCGGCCGCCGTCCAGCGGATTGATGGTATTTTTGAAAATTCCGAAGATGAATCTGTAATTGCAATGGCAGAAAAATTGCGGGCACTGCTGGTGACCGCGGTCGGAGACAGTTATCCTCAACCCATGCTCATTGATCAATTGAGATACCTTGCAGGCTTTACATCTCAGGGAGATTTCCGGCCTGGGCAGGATGCCTATGAGCGCCTTGCGCAGTTGCAGAATGATCTGGCTGAAATTATCCGGCAACTGGATGAACTGTAGGAGGATTGGGATTGCCCTGAGCACAAGGATTGGATTGTGGGATTGTTTCTGATGCGGGAGAGGATGGTTCGGGTCAGGCGAGTATGTGTATTGGATCCATAAGCCTTTCGGAGATTCCCGTTACGCCGAGATGACCGACGTTGCAGCCATCCTTGGCACCGAGGCAGATGATCTGCTTCAGCACCGGTGTCGGCGTATACCAACGTCGCTCATCCGTATTCCCGGCCCCGGTTTTTGTGAGACGGCGGCGGCGGTTTCGGATCGCCCTCCGCGCGTACTCGGGGCGCTCCGGAGATTATATGGCGCGGGGCGTTTAGGGGGGACGGGATATCTGAGTCTGCTCCCGGTGGATCACGGGGTTGCCCATACCGCGGGGATGGTCTTTGCCCCGAATCCGGTTTATTTTGATCCGGCCGCAATCGTTGATCTGGCCGTGCAGGGAGGGAGCAGCGGGCTGGTGACCACCTACGGCGTTCTTGGAATGATGGCCCGGGCGGCTCGCAGGGATTTGCCGCTCATCCTGAAGCTGAATCATGACAATCAGTTTACCTGGCCTGCGCGTTACGAGAATGTGTTGTTCAGTCGTGTTCAGAAAGCGGCGAAAATGGGCTGTGTCGCGGTTGCAGCCACAGTATACTTTGGCGGCCCTCAGGCACGATCCGAACTGCAGTTGGTGTCCGCGTTGTTTGCCGAAGCACACGAACAGGGAATGGCGACGATATTGTTCAGTTATCTGCACCCTGCGGCATTTCAGGAGGGCGGGGGGGATGTGATTTATTCGGCGGACCTTACGGCGGAAGCAAATCATCAGGCTGCAACCGTACAGGCCGATCTGATTAAGCAGAAGCAACCATTATGGACAGGAGGCGCGAACGCGTTCCGCACAGGTGCTGGACATCAGGATATGCGGGCATCAGACGCGCTGTCCTCCTCTCACCTCATTGATCTGACGAGATATCAGGTTCTGGCCTGTTATGCCGGGGGGATCGGATTAATCCATTCGGGAGGGGCCAGGAGCGAAAATGATCTGGTGCAGTCGGTGCGGGCCGCGGTGATTAATAAGCGGGGCGGAGGGGGCGGGCTTCTGGCAGGGCGCAAGGTATTTCAGAGGCCTCTGGCCGAAGGAGTCCGGCTTCTGCATGCCATCCAGGATGTCTACCTGAACCCGGAAGTCACGGTGGCTTAAGCGCAATGGATTGAATATGGATCGGCCCTGCGCGGGGGATTAGGGTGACTGTGCACGGATCATTTCCACCACCGTACCCAGAAGATCATTGGGCACCGGTACGGTTAGATGATATTGAACGATTCTCCATGTATCTTCTTCCAGGATAAGTGCTCCGGTTCCGCGAACTTCACCGTATTTTTCGTTGAGCAGGATCTCATCAAACCATGCGGCCCGCCCATCAGCGCCCACATAAACATGGCGTTCCTGTGGAACATACGTCCATCCGCGTCCCGCGCTGAAATGAGGTTCTGCATATCCCTGAAATTCCGCCTTTGTCCACCGCTCGGTCATATCAGTTCCCAGGAAGATGCTTTCTTCGGCGAGGTATCCAAAATATCGCTCAGAATCCGCCTCGGATGCAGCAAGGTGGAAGTCATCAAGTACGGCTTCAATATCAGACTGCTGTGCGCCTGCACCGGGTACGGGGATCCCCCCAACGAGGATGAGCATGAGAAAATATCTAGTCATGGGAATGATTTAATCATTTGTTCGGCAACCCGAAGTGCCTGGGCTGCGATGGTAAGTGCCGGGTTCATGGCTCCGGAAGATGGGAAAAAGGATGCATCCACCACCCGCAGGTTTGAGAGTCCGTGCATTTTGCAATAGGGATCTAATACGCTGGTCGCCGGGTCATTGCCCATTTTCAGTGTGCCGCACTGGTGCGAATTGGTTTCTATGCCCATCGGCTGGCTGAATATGACCGGATATCCGGCCCGGTGCAGCATGCGGCGTGCCCGTTTGAGTAACTGCCGGTGGGCAGCAGGATTATTGGGCTGCCAGTGAATTCGTATCCGGCCTTCGGAGGTCAGTGAAACATGGTTCTTCGGGTCTGGCAGATCCTCGCTCATGACCCACCACTCAATACTTCGGTTTGCTAGATACTTCAGCATGGGCAGGGGGGTATTTGGGCGGGCGGATTTGAGCATGGATGCCTGCACCTTTCCAATCATCTGGAGATTTCCCATTGGCCAGGGCCATTCATTTTCACCAAGATACCAATCATTGATCGAAAGTGTTTTCTGGAAGGTCGTTGTATTGAGTTCCCATGGGCGAACTGCCATCAGCGCACTGTTATTGTGCACCATGTAGTTGCGTCCAATCATACCGGAGGCATTCGGGATCCCGTCAGATCTAAGAAGTAGTGCTGCTGAATTCACTGCACCGCAGCTGAGCACATAGGTGCCTGCTTGAATAGTTTTTCGCTCGCCTCCACAGTCTACCTCTAATGCATGCACCGCATCATTATGCACCACTACGCGCTGTGCCCGTGAATTTGTCCACAGAGAGACATTTGGGCTGTCTATTGCCGGCCGAACGGCACAGATCTCGGCATCGGACTTTGCATGAACCCGGCAGGGAAATCCATCACATGTATGGCATCGCAGGCATTGATTCCCCAGATCAATGCCCAGTGGCAGATGAAACGGGTTCAGCCCCTGCTTTCGGAAGGAATCGGCGAGGCGATCAATTTGCGGTTCATGCGGGACTGCATTATGTGGATAGCCTTGCGAGCGCGGAGCTTCGGTTGGGTCATCACCGGTGTTTCCATGGACGCGGTACAGTTTTTCAGCGCGGCAGTAATAGGGTTCCAATTCATCGTAAGAGACGGGCCAGTTCGGACTGCTTCCGTCTTTGTGCTCCAGCGTGTTAAAATCTTCCTCTCGAAATCGAGTCAGGGCCGCGCCATAGACTTTTGAGTTCCCCCCAACGCAATAATGCAGTCCAGGCTTGAAGCATCGGCCGCTGGGAGTTTCCCAGGTTTCACGGGCCTTGTAGCGATGGTCGCTGAATACGGCTGTGGGGTTCCAGTTTTCCGGCTCCCGGGGTAGAAAATCGCCGCGTTCGATCAGCAGAATCCTTGCCCCACAGTCACGTAGTGCCCATGCCAGTGTACCTCCACCGATTCCCGTTCCGACAATTACAAGATCATAGTCGGTCATCGCAAAGACAGATAAGAGGAGGGAATAATCGCTCTATACGAGTCATACTCATTCGCAGAACTTTAAAAACAGTCATTTGGCCATTCAATGAAATTACTACTGATCTACGCTGCACCCTCTTTACATATCTCAGCTATGGGATTCTTCTTGATCAATAGAGATATGAAAGCTTGAATTGAATTTTTTAATCAGTTCATCAACCACTGTCGGGGGCACATATCTTTCAACTAGCACCGTTTTTGAACATCCACGTCTACTGTTGAGGTCAGTAGAGGATAACATGGAAGGAAAAAACTCTGGTACGATGACTTACGAGGATCTAGGCACCATCAAATGGCGAATATTGTCCTGATGCCTTATTCCTCATCGGTGAGGGTTTAATGAGAGGTGATCTGGAGGGGCCAGGCTGATATGGAGGGAAAAATCTCTCGTAAGGGGATCGGTGTGGGTCCGGATAAATAAACGGCGAATCTAGTCCCGGGACTCCATCCCTCAACGGTGAGGGTTTGGTGGCGGGTGATCTGGATGGTCCAGGCTGATACGGAGGAAAAAATCTCTCATATGGGGACCGGTGAGGGTCCGGATAAATAAACGGCGAATCTTGCTCTGTGGCTTTCCCCCTCAACGGTGAGGGTTTGGTGGCAGGTGATCTGGATGGTCCAGGCTGATACGGAGGAAAAAATCTCTCATATGGGGATCGGTGAGGGTCCGGATAAATAAACGGCGAATCTTGTCCTGAGGGAATTTTCTCAGATAGAGGGACGTTTTTGAAGATTGTCATCAAGTGGTAAAACTTAAGAGTAGATAATGCAGGCGTACTGGGGGAACATTTTTGAGAAAAACCGCGAAGACTCGCAAGGATAAAAGCCATCAATGAATGATCGCTGCTTCGTGATCTGAGAATAAACCCAGACATTCTAAGGCATGGTGGTCAATCTGACTTTAGAGTCTCTTTGAGATATCTGGCTCCATGGTAGCGTTTTTTTTAATCTCAAATGGGCTTATACTTAGCGAAATCGGCGAATGGCAATCGATGAGGATCGTCTGAGGAACTTCTTAGGTTGGGGTGGTCTCAGAGAAGGCGGCAAAGTTGGGCCGGACTGATATGGCGGAAAATACTTCTCGTATGGCGACCGATGAGGATCTGGAGCAATAAATGGTGATTGTTGCCTCCGGTGTTTACCATCAGATGGGGCCGGTCTGAGTGCGGATGGTATGTTTGGGACGGGTTGATAAGGAGGAAAAAATCTCTCGTACGGTGACCTATGAGGATCGGGATAAATAAACGGAGACTCTTTTCTAGGGGATCCATTATCAGACGGTGAGGGTCTAATTGCAGGCGACATAGATGGTCCAGGCAAATAAGGGAGAAACGTTTTCTCGTATGGTGATCGTTGTCCGATGGACATGACCACAGATGCTAACCGTTGTTTCATGATAAAATGGAATTCTTGCATCATGTAAAAGTTCGGAACCCTGATTTGTTCCCGTATTTTCTGATTATGATACTAAACAGCATTATTGCCTATTTTCCTCCAGCTATGACCGTTTATGACAGGGAGAACGTCTATTGAACCATTTTGATCCCAAATCAACTGCAGTTTTCCAGTTATTTTGAGTTCGGATGCAACTCGTACACTCTCAATCAAGGAATCAATAACCTCAAAATCTACCTCAATCGCTTGCTTGTTTAGATTTGCAATTGCCATCTGCAAGACATTCTCCCAGGCACTCTGCATAACTTCTGGGGGTGTATTTGGAGGTAGTTGAAGTGGGGGAATCGGTTCTAAAGCTTTAGCACCGGCAGGATCCTTCAAAAATTCCTGGTGCGGGTCAAATGGTTCGCGGAATTTCAAGTAATCTTCTATTTTAAGATAAGCGTCCCAAACGAGGTTTTCCAATTGTTTATCTTCGTCTGCTATTCGCAGATTTAATTCTCGTGCCCGTGAACGAGAAACTGCATCACCATGAGCAAAGAAACTCTTGTTTAAGTTTTCAGCTATTTCTTTGGCTTTAGGCTTGTCCTCAACATCTGTCATATGAAAGAGTAGCAGTCTCTCGCCAATAGCAGATGATAGTTCACTTGCACGCTTGGCACCACCAACATCTATGGGATCTACAGCCGAGAATAAACTCTTGATGACCGCAGAGATGTGCACTTGTTCACTAATCTTAACATCATTGGCCAGGAAGCGTAGAAATGCCCCCACATCTTCATATGCAAAGCCTCTGTATCCTACATTCGGTTGAAGAATCGTAATCTGCGGATCAATCGGCCCTAATGAAGCATAAGGATGCATTACAATTTCATCGGCTCCAAGAGCAAACAATGTTGCAGCGCTAAAGGCCATATAGGGTACAAGCACATGTACTTTTTCAAACCGTTCCCGTAAGATAGACATCAATTTCCAAGCGGCAAGGGCATCCCCTCCAGTACTATGTATCATGACATCCACTTCTGAGAATTCTGTGATTGAATCAATCTGATCAATAAACTCCCTGACTGCACCTCCGTACATTTGCGCCCCAATACCTTCGCGTGTGCTGGTGACATAGAGGATTAATGGCCGCCCACGATAGTCTTCTATCGCTTGATAAGCTTTGCGTCTTTCGTTAAAATCCATAAAGGCATAAAATATGGTTGATGGTAATTCAATCTGTCAAATAAGCCTGCGTTCAGAGAAAATTCCAAGGCAGGAATTTTCTCGGTCTGTTCTCAGGAGCACATCGGATGTAATAGTACTTATACATGAGAGCTTTGTTGCATATTGGAATCAAATATCTTATGCCTTCACTGCGCCCGAAACCAACCCCCGCACAAAGAACTTCCCTAGTCCAAGATACACAAGGGCAGTAGGCAGGGCCGCTACAATTGCCCCCGCCATGACGACGTTCCAGTCCACAGAAAAAGATCCCGATAGATTGTTCAATGCAATGGTTACCGGCTGCGACTGCGGGTTCGGGACCACGGTGATTCCGAAAAGAAAGTCATTCCAGATGTTGGTGAACTGAAAGATCAGTGCAACCGCAAATGCCGGCAGGGACAGGGGGAGGATGACACGCCAGAAGACTTCGATGATCCCCGCACCGTCAACTGTTGCTGCCTCCACGATGGAGCCGGGGATGTTGACGTAAAAATTCCTGAAAATGAGTGTTGTTACCGAAACGCCGTAAACGACATGCGTAAGGATGAGCCCGGGGAGCGTGCCATACAGGTTAATCCACTGCAGGAAACGTACCAGAGGGAGCAGAATGGCCTGATAGGGAATGAAGAATCCGAACAACAGGAGCGCAAAGAGAATCTCGGATCCACGAAAGCGCCATTTCGAGAAAATGTACCCGTTCAGTGCGCCGAGGATTGATGATAAGAAAGCGGCAGGAATCACCATGACAAGGCTGTTCTTCAGGTTGGGAGAAAGCATTCTCCATGCCTCTGCAAATCCCTCGACAGATATTCTGGAGGGAAACTGCCACATCGCTGCCAGACTGACGCTGGATGCATCCCGGACACTGTTGATCAGCATTACATAAATTGGCAGCAGGTAAAGGAGCACCATTAATCCCAGCCCAAACCAGAGCAGTCCGCGTTTCAGACTCATGATTCCCGGTGCTTGAAGGTATGGACGAGGTAGGGGACAATAACCAGAGAGGACGCAATCAGCATCACGATGGAGGCCGCCGCCCCAAGGTTATAACGGGCGGCCTTGAACATCATCTCAAATACGAAAATTGCCGGAACATCCGTTGCAAATCCAGGCCCAACGCCCGACATTGCGAACACCAGGTCAAAAATCTTCAATGAGACATGAAGGAGGATAATAACGGTGGAGATCGTGATAGGATTCAGCATGGGAATGATGACCGACCGGTACAGCCGCAAGTCTCCCGCACCATCAATACGGGCAGCATCTCTGATTTGCGGACTGATGCCGCCAAGGCCTCCAAGATACATGGCCATGACAAAGCCAGACAGCTGCCAGGTCGCCGCAATAGCGACCGGGATCAATGCAACCGGAATTCCCCATTCAATCTGAAAACTCATACCGCCCGGCCAAATCTGTGACAGCAGCTGGTTGACGGAAAACACGACTGCCGGATCTGTCGTCCATCCAGGCTCTAGTGGATTCATGCCGGCCGCTTCCAGGGCGCGGTTAATTCCAAGAAAATTGAAGAACAGGTTAATGCCGGTCTCCGGATTAAAAATCCACCGCCATACGACCCCGGTCACGATAAAGGACAGAGCATAGGGAAATAGAAAGGTATTCCGAAAGAATCCCTTGCCTGCAATCTGCCGGTCTAGCAGGATTGCAAGTCCGAGACCGACACTGACGGCCAACCCAATAAATAGCACGGTGAATACAACGGTATTTCTTAGATCCGCCTGAAAGCGTGGCATCGCCAGCATGTCCGCATAGGTTTGCCACATTGGATCACGAAGCGACAGGTCTACAGCAAGGGTACGCCAGTTTGTGAGCGAGAAAAAGAAACTTGTCCCGATAAACCCATAGATAAAGATGGCCGTCAGGATAAGGGAGGGCAGCAGGATCAGAAATCCTTTGTGCCGGGATAGCCAGTGCGCATTGACCATGTGTTACATGCCAAACCCGGATGCCCTTGCTTCGCGTGCAAGCATTTTGGTAAACGCCTCCGCATCACGCCGAACTACAAAGTCCGTTAGTGCATCATTGAGGGACTGCTGAAAATCCGCCGGTGCAGCAGAACCGTGAATCACCGTAGGCACCGCCACACTCTTGGCATACTCATCCATGGCCCATTGCAGGTAGGGGCCGAAGCGGGAACGGTCGCAGTCATTTCGTGCACAGATAGATCCCTTGATGAGATTGAAGTCCTCCTGAACCACGCGTTCTCCCATGATACGGAGCATATTGAGAGTCTCTTCTGGATGAGGGGCGTTTCTGGCAAGCGTGAAGCCGTCGGTGACCAGAATATGAATGCCCTCTGTTCCAGGATGTGCAACCCAGCCAAAGTCTATATTTTCCTGTAATCCATCACGGATTAGCTCCCCATAGACCCAGTCTCCCATTGAATAGAACACGCAAGCCCCATCTGCCATCTTATCGGCGGCCTGATCCCATGAGAGTGCCGCGTGATCGTCATTTTGGTAATTAAGCAGTCGGCCATATGTGCGCACCGCTTCCATCACATCGGAGTCGGTGAACCTGGTGCTTCCATTCCAGAGTCCCTGATAGCGTTCTGCTCCGATGGTGCCTGCGAGGGTATTTTCAAACATAATGCCTGTGGCCCAGATCCCTGTATCCCCCATGCAGAGCGGAGCAATTTCTGTATTCTGGAATTCCTCGGCAATGCGGAACAGTTCCTCTATGCTCAGTGCATCTCCCATCGGAATGCCGTGCTCTGCAAGTACATGCTTATTATACCAGAGCGTATTACTTCGATGGAGATTCAAGACAACCAGATAGGGCTCGCCATCTTTGCTGACCATCTCAATCAAAGAGGGAGAAAACAATTCATACCATCCTTCGGCATCATAAAGGTCATTGACGGATGCAGCAAACCCCGGCATAACATATTGTCCCATAAGTTCTGCTCCATGATGGGTTTGCCATGTATCGGGCGGGTTTCCGCCTACAAGTCGGGTTTGAAGCACAGGACGGGCGGCGGATCCGCCTCCACCGGCAATGGATGCATTGACGACCTCCACATCGGGATAGCGGTTTTGATAGACTTCAAGTACTGTTTCCAGTGCAGATGCTTCGCTTCCTGAGGTCCACCAGGTAAAGACCTCAATTTGTTTTTCGGAACGGGTCGGATCGCCGCTTTGACAGGAAGAAAGAAGCAGAATAATGAGAAGTAGCAATGAAGTACGCATCATGTAAAGAACTACAACCACGAGCTTCGCTGCTCGCCGATATGTAGCTGAACGGTTTTGAGTTCGGTAAATTCGTCGGTAGAAAAGCGCCCCAGTTCACGTCCAAGGCCGCTGTCGCGATAACCGCCAAAGGGTAATTCGGCATGCCCCTCCATGAAACAGTTGATCCAGATTGTCCCTGCACGAACCCGGCGACTCACTTCAAAGGCGGTATCGACATTTGATGTCCACAGACCGGCGCTTAGTCCATAAATTGTGTCATTCGCAATCTGTATGGCTTCATCCAATGTTCGGAAGGTCAGTATGGAGAGGACCGGGCCAAAAATTTCTTCTTTTGCAATCGGCATCTGCGGGGTTACACCATCAAAGACAGTCGGTTCAAAGAACCGCCCGTTCAGAGTTGGGATTTGCCGTCCACCGGTCCGAAGCCGTGCACCGAGGTCCTTACCACTTTGGACATATTCGTTAATCTTTGCCAGTTGCGGTTCATTAATGATTGCTCCGACTTTCGTGTCTTCCGCAAGCGGGTCTCCAACAGGCACGGTACGGGCTAATTCCAGAACGCGTGCAGTAAATTCTTCTGCAATGCTCTCCTGCAAAAGGAGACGGCTGCCGCTGTTGCAGCATTCCCCCATGTTAAAGTATACCCCAAAGACGACGGGATCCAGTGCCGCGTCTAGATCTGCATCGGCAAAGATGATATGGGGATTCTTTCCGCCCAGTTCCAGCGAGCAGCGTTTGAGATTTCTCCCGGCAGCGGCAGCAACCCTGCGCCCAACGGCGGTGGAGCCGGTGAACGAAATTACATCAATATCCTCGTGTTCTGCAATGCAGGCTCCCACGGGATTCCCAAACCCGGTGACCACATTTATGACACCTGGAGGGACCCCGGCTTCATGGGCTAAAGCCGCCAGTTTGAGGGTTGTGCCGGGAGTCAGTTCACTGGGTTTGATGACTGCTGTGCACCCGACAGCAAGCGCGAAGGGCAACTTCTGGCTGATGATCAGCAGTGGAAAATTCCACGGCGTAATCAATCCCGCAACCCCGGCAGGTTCACGCAGCACCAATCCGAGTTTGTTTTCGCCGAGGCTGTTATATGCTTCTCCGACGGTGTGCCGGGCGAGTGTCGCTGCATAGCGCCACAGGTCCGCGGCCGTCTCCATCTCTGCTTTTGCCTGTGTGATGGGCTTTCCACTTTCGAGGGTTTCCAGTCTGGCCAGTTCCTCACAGTGGATGTGAATCAGATCTGCGGTTGCACAGAGAACCTGTGCACGCTCCTGTCCAGACATGTGTGGCCAGGGGCCGGAGTCAAATGCTGTGCGTGCAGACTGCACGGCCGTATGCACATCCTGTTCGGATCCAAGTGCATAGTTGCCAATCGTTGTGTCATGTGCGGGGCTGACGGTGGTAAAGAGATCTCCCTTTGCTCCACGAACATATTTGCCGCCAATCCAGTGTTTTTCCATCAGACTTCACCTTTAATCATTGCCGCTCCTTTTTCCCCGATCATGATGGAGGTCGCCTGTGTATTCCCGCTGATTAAGCGGGGCATGACGGATGCGTCAATCACGCGCAGAGATTCGATGCCGCGAACCGAGAGTTGCAGGTTCACCACTGCCCGCTCATCCGTGCCCATTTTGCAGGATCCAACCGGGTGATAGTCATTCTTTGCCCATTTGCGAATATAGGCCTTGATGTCTTCATCACTCTGCGCTTCAGGGCCGGGAAGTATTTCCCGGGAGATATATTCTCGGAAAGAAGGGGCAGACAATATGCGTCGTCCCCATTTAAAGCCTTCCATAGATACTTTGAGATCACCGGGATCATCAAGGAAATTGGGATCAATGGCAGGATCCTCCAACGGATCGCTGCTGCGTAACGTGAGCGATCCAATACTGCGTGGACGCAGGTTACAAGTATTGATCGTCAGACCGTGGCCTTTGATGGACATACGCCCGTGATCCACCACATAGGCGGGCAGGCAATGGATCTGGATATCTGAAGAGCGAACATCGGGGGAACTTCTCAGGAAGCATCCGGCCTCACATACCGATGCAGTGACCGGTCCGGTTTTATAGAGCAGATACTGGATGCCATGCAGAATTGCACGATTCCACCGGTCATGTCCATTGTAGCTGACGGGCTTACCGGATTCTGCTGCCAGATACACATCCATGTGGTCCTGAAAATTTTTTCCCACTCCCGGCAGATTGTGTTGAACCTGAATACCGAGGGGGTTGAGTTCATCTGCCGGCCCAATCCCGGACAGCAGCAGAAGTTTGGGAGAATTCACAGCCCCTCCGCTCAGGATGACTTCCCGTTCCGCATGGACCTGGGACGGAACTTTGTTTTTGACATATTCAATACCGGTTGCCCGTCCATTTTGAAGAAGAATGCGTGTCGCAACGGCTCGGGTTAAAACCGTGAGATTGGGCTTTTTGGGGCGCAGGAATGCGGTCGCTGCACTCTCTCTACGTACATTTCTTTGCGTTACCTGATAATAGCTTACCCCGGACTGGCGTGCACCATTTAGATCGGGATTATAAGGGATTCCCACTTCCTGTGCAGATCGGACAAATGCACGGGATAATGGATTGGACTGTATCTGGTCGGCCACATTGAGCGGGCCGCCACGGCCATGATACTTGTCTACGAATCGCTCGTTATTTTCGGATTTCCTGAAATAGGGCAGGACATCCTCATATCCCCATCCCTGACAGCCCAGATCACGCCACTCTTCATAATCAAGGCGGTGACCGCGGATATAGATCATGGCATTGATGGAGGTGCTTCCGCCAAGCGTTCGTCCCTGCGGATAATGCATCTCACGATGATTCAGATGTTTCTGCGGGACGGTTTTGAAGCACCAGTTTACATTTTTCCCCGTCAATTTAGCGAAGCCCGCCGGCATATGGATCAGGGGAAACTTATCCGGGGGACCGGCTTCGAGCAGTAGTACCTGTACATTCGGATCTTCTGCTAAACGATGCGCAACCACACATCCAGCTGCTCCCGCCCCCACAATCACGTAATCAAATGACTTGGCTGATGTCTTCATCAATCTCCTTTGTACTCCGGTTTTCTGCGTTCCAGGAAACTGTTTACACCTTCCTGTCCATCATTGGTATAGGCGCTCAGTGAACCGGCGATGGATTCAAGTGGAGCGCAATCCTCATCCAGCATCTGCTTTGCAATTTGAACTGCAACCGGTGCATTTCCGGCAATCGTGGATGCTAATTTCTCCCCTGCATCATAAAGTTGACCGGCTGGATGCATCTCGGTCACCAGTCCCCAATTGAGGGCGGTTTGCGCATCAACGGGATTTCCTGTCAGGACCATCACCTTCGACCGGGCAAGTCCGACAATTTTTGATAACCGTGCGGTGCCTCCCCATCCGGGTACCGTTCCAATCTTCACTTCCGGCATCGCAAAAGATGCATGATTGGCGGCAATCCGGAAATCGCATGCCAGTGCAAGTTCAAGTCCACCGCCGAATGCATAGCCATTGAGGATTGCAATGACGGGTGGCCGCAGGCTGGCCAGCCGTTGCAGAATTCGCTGCCCTCTCGGGATCCACTGTTTCCACATTCCGAGGGCATCCAATGCAGCCCATGCTTTAATATCTGCCCCCGCACAGAAGGCTTTATCGCCCGTACCTGTGAGAATCACTGCACGAAGATCACGGGTTGACTCAATGGTCGCAAGATGCGCATCAAGGGTTTCGAGCATTGGCGGATCAATTGCGTTGCGCTTTTCCGGGCGATTGAGTCTCAATACTGCCAGATGCCTTCGAATTTCAAGTTCAACCCGGTTCATTTTTTTGAGGGAAGTTTAAGATTCATGGGGGCGGGATCAAAGAGTCGCCGATCCATTATTTTCAGGGAGGGGCTCACCTGAAGATTAAGACGGGTTTGACCTAGTATGTCACGTTCCAGATGGATTCCGGGTGCAATTTCGACCACTGTGAGTCCTTCGGGCAGCAGTCGCAGCACGCATCGCTCTGTAATATAGGTGATCTGCTGCCCCAAACGAAGGGCTCGGCTTCCACTAAAGGAAACGTGTTCCACTTCAGGAACCAGTTTTTGCACTTTGCCTTCCTGGAGAATCGTTACCTGCCCTTCTTCAATGGTGAGTCGAAGTCCGCCGGTGGTATAGGTTCCGATAAACACAAGATGTCGTGCATTGGCGGTGATATCAATAAACCCCCCGACACCTGCGGTAACATGCGGGCGGGTGGCAAGGCGGGAGACATTCACACATCCGTGTCGATCAATCTGCATAAACGACAGGAAGCTTCGATCAAACCCGCCTCCCTGAAAATACGTGAATTGATCGGGGGATCCCATGATGGCCTGTGCACCGGACGCGCAGCCAAATTGAAAATCCAGAAGTGGCATTCCGCCCACTGCTCCCTGCTCAATCACCCAGGTCACTGCATCGGATAATCCTTCTTCTAAGAGGATGCGGGGTACCTGTGCGGATACACCAAATCCCAGGTTTACCGCATCCTGCCGATTTAATTCCATGGCTGCACGACGGGCCATGGGCTTTGCAGGTCCCCAGGGCATCAGATCATACACTTTTCCTTCGGGAGCACTTTCTCCGCTGATACTCGGATCATATACGGTGTTGGTGGTCTGCATTTGGTCGGGTGCAGTGACCACATAGTCAACAACGACACCGGGGACTCGGACATCCTGTGGTTTGATTGCACCGGATTTTACGACACGTTTGACCTGTGCAATCACGATTCCGCCATGATTATGCGCGGCCAGTGCCTGATCATAAATCCCGAGGCTGCTGCCTTCATGCTCGGTCGTGATATTGCCATGCGCATCGGCGGTCGTTCCACGGATGAGTGCAACATCAATTACGATTGATGGATAGAACAGCCACTCCTCTCCTTCAAACAGAATCCGCTTCACGACATCCGGGGGGCTGCAGTCATTCATACATCCACCCAAAAGATTCGGATCTACAAACGTATCCATGCCAACTTTTGTCAGGATTCCCGGCCGGTGTGCTGCTGCTTCGCGGTGCATGTGATACAGGATTCCGCTGGGCAGATTGTAGGCTTCCACGCGGTTCTCCCCGATCATTTGCCAGATTCTGGGGGAGGGCATGGATGAGGGGCCGCTGGGTAAAGAGCCGGCAATGACTCGTTTCAGAAGCCCGTCGTATGCCAGGTGATCAATCCCATCAATGCCGTACATGTCGCCGGCGGCAATGGGATGAACCGTGGTCAATTGGCATGGATGGCCGGTTGTTCTAAAGCGCTGACCAATTGCAGACAGCACTGCATCAGGGCAGCCTAGACCACTGGAAGCGCTTACGGTCACGACCGCCTGGTCAGGAATCTTTTCTGCAGCGGTGATCAGCGAACAAAATTCAGGCATAGGTCACAGGAATTTGTTTGCCTGTCTGGGCTGACCGCTGAACTGCCAGTGCAACGGCAAGAGAGCGAAGCCCGTCATCAGCAGTGACTGCGGGTTCTCCCTCCCCCTGAACCGCAGCGTTAAAGTGTTCAACCGCTCGTTCGTACAGATTCACAGGGGCAGGGAGTTGCACTTGTTTTAGCTGATTCCCTTTGCGGAGGAAGATTTCTCCGATGGGGTGCTGCGTCATAACATCTCTGGCAATCAGGGATCCATCGGTGCCATGGACTTCAAGTCCGGTTCCGGCGTGTCCGATGACAAATGAATCGTGAAATTGTGCAAGGGTGCCGCGCTCGAAGCGCATCACCCCCATCACGGTATCATCAATCCCATGTTCCCCAAGCCCCTGCGACGAAGTACATGCCATGACCGACTCGACTTCATCGCTGAGGATAAAGCGTAGTGTGTCCGTATCATGAACGGTAATATCCAGAACTACGCCGGCTCCGGCGGATGGATCTTTGATGCGCCAGGTTTGCAGATGCGGAGGAAGGAGGACAGCATGAAATACCCGCACTGCAAGGGGATTACCGATTGCGCCCTCCTGAATCAGATCACGAAGTGTGCGGTGTGTGACCGCATTCCGCAGATGATGATTGGTCCCCATGACAAGGCCTGCCTCGGAGCAGGCCTGTACCATTTGGTGTGCATCTCTGAGTGTGAGGGCAAGCGGCTTTTCGCAGAGAACATGTTTCCGGGCAGCGGCGGCTGCAAGCGTCTGCGGCTTATGCAATTCGTTCGTTGTGCCGACATAGACCACATCAATGTCGGGGTTTGCAAGAAATGTATCGAGTTCGGTATAGGTGTGCGGAATCCCAAACTGATTCCGAAAACGATCTCCACGCTGCTGTGACCGGCTAAGAAGTGCAATTACCTGACTATTTGGACAGGCATTGACCGCATGGATCATCCATTCTTTTGCAATGGTGCTTGCACCTATAATTCCCCAGTTGATCATGGTTCAGTCTCGGATCGTTTATGAGCACGGTTAATTTAACAAGTTTATTGGAATTAACCTTACTGGGGAACTTGACCGGACGGATGTATCCAGTGATTTCTGGTCTGGTTGTTCGTCTCAGATGGAGTCTCTGGACTGAATAACGACTGCTGGCTGGTGCGACGATTGCCGGGGGAGCGGGGATTTCGTGGTCTACATATTTTTTCCGAGCATCACTGGCCGTACGCCAGATACTTCTTCGGAAACGGGATTCCGCCGTAGCGATCCTGACTCATCGGAACCAGATATGGATAAAATGCCCGTACAGGGGACTTCTGGGGGCAGGACAATCAATCACAGCATCGTATAGATTCTTTAGTTCTGTGTTTCCCCCTTGTACCCAGTTACGATGCAAAACAGAATCGGCTTGTACGATTCAATAGAGTGGATTCCATCGCCTGACATATCAGGATTCTCTAGATTTTCTGGCCTTGAGGCGGGAGATGAATGCATCAATCACTTCCTTTTTCCGACTCCCGTCCAGTACATTTTTCGCTGTAACCAAACGCCCCCAGTACATGAGTTGCCCGAAATATTCAGGTGGAACGCGCTGATCTGAGCCTAAATTCTTGAGAATATCTAAGATTTCATTTTTGGGAATTCGGTTGGCTACTTCTGCACCAACATCAGTGAGAGATATAATGGTAGCGGGAAGTTTTTTGGGAAACGTCTGAATTCTGGAAAGAAATGGTTTTACATCTGAAGAGATCCACTCGTGCGTGGTGTCAGCTTCTTGACGAAGAAGATTTGACTGACTTGCTTCTGCTGGTCTAATTCCCAAGAGATGAACTCGGACTCCCTGCATCTGCGTTAACTGGACACCGACTCTAAGGTCCTCATCCCCCGCAAGCAAGATACACGAGGCCATCGCTCCATTCTGTGCGAGCGTAACCATATCCGTCACAATGAGGGAGTCAACTCCCTTTTGCTGCTTAAAAGAATTGACGAATCCGAGTCGAACCTTGACATTTGGAAGTTGGGCCAACTCAATTTGCTGTTGCGTTGGCCTCCCTTTTGTGCCATCATACCAGTAGATTCTGAGCAGTTCAAGCCCCGTATTATCTTCAGCAAATTTTTTCAGCTTTGCCGTAACAGTTAGGGAGTCAAGTCTTAACCGGCTACGAGGTAACTTCTTATGAAATACTTCCTTGGATCCTTGAGCAAAGAAATAACCCGCATCAACAAAGACGGCAACGCGACCCATATGACGGAATAATCAAGGCGGGGGCCTAGAAAAGACCCCCGCCCCTGTTTGTCGGGCCCCCTATAATAAGGCCCCCTGTTTGTCGGGTCCCCTATAATGAGGCCCCCTGTTTGTCGGGCCCCCCTATAATGAGGCCCCCTGTTTGTCGGGCCCCCTGTAAGAGGCCCCCTGTTTGTCGGGCCCCCTATAATGGGGCCCCCTGTTTGTC
This sequence comes from Rhodothermales bacterium, assembly GCA_022821875.1. Classification (GTDB taxonomy): domain Bacteria; phylum Bacteroidota; class Rhodothermia; order Rhodothermales; family Bin80; genus Bin80. The sequence continues at coordinate 7,191 of JAJECV010000040.1, read as the reverse complement.
GGGCCCCCTATAATGAGGCCCCCTGTTTGTGCTGTCCAACATTGTATTGATGCCGGACAATGTAGTTTACATGTCCGTCCAATAAAAAGTTCCCGAAAATTAATTAATCCAAAATTTTCGCATCTATTGGGGCAATAAATTCTGGGTGTCCAGCATAACACCCCAATCTGACGGTGGTTCTAAAATAATAAAAGAGGGAGCCTAGAAAATGCTCCCTCTTTATTGACTCCTATCCAGAAGTCTGATTTCATGCGGGCCTCTGGTTATAGTGAGGCCCGATTTTCTGGTGGGCCTCCGGTTACAGTGAGGCCCGATTTTCTGGTGGGCCTCCGGTTATAGTGAGGCCCGATTTCGTATTGCCCAATGCATCGGATTCATGCGGACAACACGACTTATACGTATGTCCAATGAAAAGTTCCCGGTAATCGGTCACTTTGCAATGTGCTGCTCAGTTTGAGAAATAAACTCTGCAATTATGAGCACAGAACCCCAATTTGACTGAGATAGTATAGATGTGATCCCAGCCCCTTATTTTGTCGACTATCCTTATACCCCTGCAAGGCTTCATGAAATTCAACTAATGATAACGCATCTCCCTATCCCCAAATACTGGCACATATTGCTCGTTTAGGGTCTGGTTGAGTACATTCTGGGTCGTTCTCCAATGGTCAATCAAGTAATCTGCAATCCGAAAATGGGATAAAGCAGCAGCATTGCAGGTATAACCGTTCACTTTGGAGATATTTGATCGGGAAACAAGGCCTGCCGACAAGTCTTTCTGGTTTTGTCTTGCCTTCCTGGAATTTCTGAAAGCTAAAACCCAACCATATTTTCTGGAAACAGATATGAACATTGCCGTTTGTGTGAAACAGACTGCCGACACCGAGTCCAGACCCGTACTGGGAAATGACCAGTCTCATGTAACGGACAAGGGGCTAGTCTGGATTATTAATCCTCACGATGAGTCAGCTATTGAAATAGCGATCAAACTAAGGGACCAACATGGGGGAACTGTCACACTCATTGCCCTCGGACCTGATCGCGTTGAAAGTTCCCTGAGACAGGGGTTGGCAATGGGAGCGGATCAGGCGATCCATCTTCATTGTGAGATAATGCCGGAAGATTCATTTATTGTGTCGGATGTGCTTGCAACCAGTATCCAGACAGATGATTATGATTTGGTTTTGACGGGGGAGGTAGCAATTGATGGAGCAGGGGGGCAGGTACCTCAGAGATTGGGAGTATTACTTGACTGGCCGTGTATAACAGGGGTAGAGGAACTCTCTGTTGAGTCTGGAGAATTGACAGCGAGACATCCGATTGAACAGGGGGACGAGATTCATAACTGCAAGTTTCCTGCAGTCATCGGGGTCAACCGGCGGATCGGCGAGCCGAGGTATCCATCGTTCAAGGGGATCATGAAAGCAAAACGCAAACCAATTGAGAAGAAGGCCGTGTCGCCGGCATCGCCTCAACTCCAGACAGATTCGTTGGAATTGTCCACACCACGGTCAGAAGGCAAGATTCTGATATACAAAGAGGGAGTGGCAGCCGAGGTCGTGACCCTTTTACGTGATACATCAAAGGTAATTTGAGAGGAAGTCATGTTCAAAATTCTGGTTATTGCGGAAACAGCAGGAGAGGATTTGACGACTTCAACGCTGGAAGTGTGTGAAGCGGCCGCTGTGCTTTCCAGTTCTCTGGGGGAAAGTTGGGGGATGCTTGTTCCTGACCATGCAACGGAGGCGGCGGGCAAGGTGGCTCCTGATGTCATGTCATTGGGGGTAGGCGAGGATCGTTATCCGGGGGCAGGCCAAGTTGCTTCTATGATAGCCCAGGTGGTAGAATCAACGGATATAGTCATTATGGCGGCAACAAGCACCGGTAAAGATGTAATGGGGCGATTAGCTCAACATCTTTCGGTTCCTTTGGCACAGGATTGTACGGGGTTTGAGGTGGTTTCGGGTGAGATTAAGTTTAAGCGTGCATTGTACGGAGGCAAGGTGGTCGTCAGGGTAAAATTATCCGGTAGACCTATGATGGCGAGTTTTCGTCCCAGATCCTTCACACCGATTGCATCATCAGGCGGTTTTGTCAAAGCCGTCACATGTACAGTCAACAGAGTTACCCCCAAAACGAGTGTTCATCTTCAGGCCAAGGCTGTAAGTGAGCGCCCGGATGTCACCGAAGCATCCATTGTTGTGAGTGGGGGCAGGGGCTTACGGGGGCCGGAGAACTGGCATATACTGGAAGATCTTCTAGATGCACTTGGCCCAGATGCTGCTTTGGCCTGCTCACGCCCGGTGAGTGATGATAACTGGCGGCCTCACAGCGAGCATGTAGGGCAAACCGGTCGTGCAATTGCTCCTGATCTGTACATTGCTGTTGGGATTTCGGGGGCGACGCAGCATGTGGCAGGTATTGCAAGGTCAAAGTGTATTCTTGCGATCAACAAGGACCCGGATGCTCCGATTTTCAAGGTTGCCGACTATGGCATTGTTGGGGATTTGTTTGAAGTCGTGCCTGCCCTTGCGGCTGCCATCCGGGATACATCATAGCCTGATCCAGCCACTTTCAGACAGCAGTGTTGCACGGCTTGGATGATCAGTTGATATGATTTGTGTCTAGCGACAATTCGTGCGACACGGAGACAAGATTCCGAACGGATTCAGTTTATTGTGCCGGAATATCTTTCCCACCACCTCTAACAGCCCCGGTTACTGAACAGTGAACTTCAGGGGGGATCATCGGGGAAGTACAGATGTGATGGTGTCCAGTAGCCTGTGGATAAAGTATGATCACAGAGTTAGGCAATACAACTGCGTATCGTAGATGGCACAATCATCTATTTTTCGCCCTTTTTGAGTCTCTAAAGGGCGAAAAATCTCTCTTCCATGACTATTTTGAGCAGTCTAATTCTCAAAAACAAACCCGAAAAGCGTTGCTCAGATTTTTCCGAACTTTATCCACGGGCTGCTAGACGCAACTGGGAATGGTGTCAATGCTGCGGGGATTTATCGTTGTTACGATGAGCAAAGGGAGCCCGTATATCTCTTGATATCAACGGCATCTAGGATACGTTTGGAGGCAAACATGCGATTTGGATTTCTGAAATCTCCAACTGTCCAGATCAGATGTACTTCACGTAATCCGTTTGCCCTGGCTGTCTTACCTGTTCAAAGAAAACCTCTTTTGGCGGATTGTCTTTCCATTTCCTTACCCGCCGCTGAAACGTCCGTAATTGACTGGGCTTAAAGCGCCCTGGATATTTTTTCTGCAGTTTCAAGAAAAGCTCTTTAGCTTGAATTTTAGGGTTGGCCTCCAGTTGATCCTCAACTTCAAGCCATACTCTGGCAAACGCATCGGGGCGTGTAAGATAGGTGCGGGGGCCATGTTCTTTCTTGATTTCGCTGGGAAGTTTATTTAAACGAAGGTATTTTCGAGCTGTAGGCGTACTCATGCGTGACTCTACCGCGGCCTTTGTGATGGATACCCCCTGACGACGAACCAAATCAAATAAACGGAGCACCTGTGGATCAGAAATCATTCTTCTTGTTGTCTGTCATAGAAATCAGTTTAGTCATTCCTTAACCGTTCCAGGTACTCCTCAGATGGAAGCCCTTCGGAAAAGTAAGTATCGTGTAATTCTTCAAGAGACACCTGTCTGCGATAGAAAAACGAGATACTGCTATCAAACAGATGTGTCATCTTCCCCGTGTCATCAAAATTGATCATGCCTGTTACTCGCACCTCCTGACCATCCCAGACGTGCTTGACACAGATCATTTTACCCACATCTGAGAGTACAGACTCATTAACTTGACACCATACATTTTGTCCGGTAAAGAATTCCTTAACCTGAATGGAGGGCTTGCTGGAGTATGCTCCCAGTTGGATTAAGGAACCAGTGATTGAACCATATCCCTGTACCGCAAAAGGTACGGGCAAATCCAATTTTCCAGATGATCGTAACTGTTTATGGCTAGGCTCGTGTAATTCTTGATCCGTCATCACGGATGATAATTTCTCGGTCGGGGTCATACTCGGTCTTCTCAGGATCGTTTACATTTCGCTCCAGAATTCTCGCAACCTTCTCAGATTTTTTTTCGGAGAGATTGATTGGATCGGTTTGTGCGGAGGGAAGTCTTCGAATGGCTGAAGCAACATTATTGACGATTGAGAGCATCTATTCTGCAGACCGGTTCATTGGTCGGCTATCAATTGGATGCTCTCTTAAGCAATAGGGGAGTTGGACTTCGAATTTTCAAGAGTTCAGGTGGGATCCTTTCGTCGGACACCAATCAACGAGATCGCATACCTGCTGCATGGCATTCTGGATGGTCAATTTGCCGAACTCAGTCCGATTGGGCATTATGGATGTCTGGACGGATTTTCTCACCGAAAAAAATCTGTGTGAGTGTCGGTGCACATAATTCAAGACGAATATCCAACGGAGCCGTCCTCTTTTTCTGCAAATGCGAAATCCCGGCAAACCGATCAGATGTGATCTACGATTTTGAATGAGCATACTCCCGTGTGGACGTGTATATAATCTGGTACATCCCGACCGAATCGCAGGTTTTATGACCATTCAGCAGAGTCACGAATTGCAGGGATTGATGCTGTCGTTCCGCTGCGTAGGGACTCGTTCAAGTGAAACTCAGGCGGCATCAATGGATAGAGGGAGGAGTGTTGCACTTTTTTCTTGAAGGTCACCCGGTTTGGGTAACTTGGACTTTTAGATGTGCTCCAGTGTTAAGATACGGGGGGCTGAAGATTGCGAGTACATTCGGATTGAAGATGGGTATTAGACGTTGTTATTCGTAGCATAAGGCCGAAAAATCTCTATGATGATGCTTGATTTCGTACCTTTAGGGAGGTTCTCAGTTCAAAGGCCTTCTTGCAACCGTTGAATGAATCTCGGTATTTTCATATGGATTTGACGGATACAGATATTCGCAATCGTTTAAGTCTGGGCGAGGACAGTCGATGGGAATTCAAACAAATTGAATTCTCAGGTGACCGCCCGAAGAGTCCACCGAGAGATGCTCTTGCTGATGAGATGACTGCGTTTGCGAATGCGGAAGGGGGAGTCATTCTTTGTGGTGTCTCAGACAGTGGAGAACTTCAGGGAATGTCTCCGGAGCAGGCTGCTGCGCTTAACCTGTTATTGGCCGAAGTAAGCAGTGATGCGATAGAGCCATCCCTTCGCATTCATATCCATCACAGAAAGTTAGACGGGAAACTTTTGGTAGTCGCAGAGGTGCCCCGAGGAAATTCTATGCATGAGTGTGCCGGCCGTGCATATGTGAGAGTTGGTTCAAGCAAGTGCCGAATGGGAGGAGATGAACGCCTGCGCTTGGCCCAGTCACGCGTTCAGAGCCGATATCTTTGGTATGATCGGCAGATGATTGACAATACTGGATTTGAAACCCTTCTTGAGCGACTATGGGCACCATTACTCAGTCTGACGGGAGGGACGAACCCACGTCGGGCTCTGAAAAAACTAAAGTTATTGACATCGGATGAAAATGGAGTTGACCGGGCGACTGTTGCCGGCGTGCTACTATGTACGGATTCTCCGCAGGATTGGATTCCAAACGCTACCATAATGGCCACGATGTATCGTGGTAAGGATCGTGCTTCGGCGCAATTGGATGCCAAAGAGATTCAAGGATCGCTCCCAGTACAGATTGCCGATGCAGTGCAATTCGTAGGCCGAAATATGCGCGTCCCGGCACGGAAGACACCTGCCCGCGAAGAAAATCCCCAGTATAGTTTGGCGGCCGTATTTGAGGCAATCGTGAATGCAGTTGTTCACCGTGACTATTCTATGTTCGCCAGACGAATCAGGATTTCCATGTTTCAGGACCGGGTGGAGATTGACTCGCCCGGTCTGCTTCCCAACGGGATGACGATAGACGAAATGGATTCCAGTCAGGCAGCCCGGAATAATGTCCTGACTGATGTGTTTGGACGAATACCGGTAGGCAATATACCTGGATCCGAACACCGCGTACATATGATGGAGAAGCGGGGAGATGGTGTATCAATCATCTTCAATAAGACTCAAGAACTCGTTGGTGTTCGGCCAAGTTACAGGATTGCGGATGGGACGAATTTGGTTCTGACGATTCCGGCCGCAAAATTTGAAATCACACCATCGGATGCGATCATCACCGTTCATGCTGCGGGAGCCCCAATCGTGGGGGCAGATGTTCTGGTGCTCTTTCCGAACAAAACGTGGCAACGGGCGACAACTGACGAGAGGGGGGAGGTGGATTTCAATTTGTATACGACACATCTGCCGATGAAAGTATATGCCGCAATGTCCGGTTATGCTGCGGGTTTTGCGCAGGAATGGATTCCGTATCAGGGGGGATTGGTTCTTGAACTTAATTCGCTTAAAGCAGGCGGTTCGGTTATTTTTCCTAAGTCTACCGGGAACATTCCAGGACTATATGGACGGCTGAATCCGATCCGAGATAATACAGATCGCGCCTATCTGTATGGGGATAATGTCGCAATTGATGAGGAAAAACAACAGCCGGTTACCCTCCTGCTGAATAAGCCAATGAGGCTGACGGATTCGTATGGAGTTGAAATGACGGCGACGTTCATTGATATCACAGGTCAGTCAGCACTCTTGGAGTATCGGCCGTTTGAGCAGAATAATGAATAGGTGAGATGGGGGCGGCGCTGGGTGAATTGAGTGGGGATTTTCCAAGTAATGGGAGTGTCTGTTGTCAATTAGATTTTTTGCCAAATATCAACGTTGAATTTCTACGTCGGTCAGTTCCGACTCTATTCTCCTCTTGCGAGTTGATCCCTTTTTAGTGCAAAGGATAGCGAAATTGAATTGATGCATTTGATCAACTGGTTGAGAATCTGGGATAGACAGGTTGCTCGTTGTTATTATTCCCTTTCAGTGGAGTCTCGGATTACGGCTGCAATACGGTTTGTGTATTCAGATGAAGTTGCCCACCTATTCAGATTGATGTTGCCCACCTGGCAGGTTTCATTTTTGGAGCGATTTTTTACGTCTGTTTTGGAGTTGGAATGAGTACGTTTCGTGAATGTTTCATGGCTTGGATTCTTCGGATTCAGCGACCGATTTTCGCATGGAATCTCCGCTGAGTTCGATGCGATAGGCGGGCTGAACAAGTCGGTCCAGGATGGCATCGGCAATCG
>JAJECV010000131.1 GCA_022821875.1 Rhodothermales bacterium | reverse complement strand
GATACATCTACGGTGAAGCTTTTTTTCGCCTTGCCCCTTTTCTTGAACCTGGGGAACCCCCGCTTTTTCTTGAAAAACTGCTTGTAGGCATCCGCCAGATCCTTCAGTCCAGTGCGAGTCGCGTTTACGGGATACTCTCTTAGCCATGGTGCGACCGTATCCTTGTGTACTTTATACCACTTGTAGAAATCAAACTGAGAGGTCTGGGATTGCCCGGTTTCCGCGTAATCCTCTTTAGCTTTCGCCAGCGCCGCATTCCAGAGATACCGGTTGACACCCGCCAGTTCATTCAGGAACCGGCAGGTCTTTTTGTCGCCTCGCAGACGAAAGCGGATCGTCACATGCTGCCGTGTCCTTGAACCAGCGGGGGACTTTGTCTTACAATCTTTAACGGGCATAGCATCAAGCGGATGATATTGTGTAGGCAATCGGGGAGGCACTACCCTTCCCGATTGTATCCATTTTATCCACCTGAATGGGAAAGGTTCCCCCTCATTGTTACTTATGGATATAATTCCCAAAAGTTTCATTTCAGGGAAGAGCCCACGCAACCAGACGCAAAATAGCGGGATCCGTGTAAATCAGTTGTAGTCTTTCAAATCCAGCGGCAGGCGGGCAATCGGAACTCCCTGTAACTGCACCGCCTCCTCAATCAGACGGGCTTCCGCACGAAGCTGCGCTTCAAGCGGGGACTCCATAAAGGACCGGATCTGTACCAGAAAGAGATCCAGATACTGATCCATCAGGGTCTCAGGGGCGGGCAATCGCTGGATCCCGTAGGAATCTTCCTCCAGATTCACCATCTCAGCCGCAAGTGCAATGGCATCATCAAGGCTGCCAAGCTGATCCACCAGTCCGGCTTCCAGGGCTGCCTCCCCCGTCCAGATCCGGCCCTGCGCAACTTCATGAACCTCTTCCACCGACATGTCCCGATTTCCTGACACGCGCTCAAGAAACATCGCGTAGGTTTCGTTCAGAGAGCGCTCAAACAGTGCGCGCTCCGAAGGGCGGAGCGGACGCATCCCGGAAAACATATCCGCATAGGCACTCGTGGCCACCTGATCGGAGGTGATTCCCAATTTCGTGTCCAGCATCCGGCCAATACTGAAGTGCATGCCGTAGACCCCGATGGATCCGGTCAGCGTATGGGGCGACGCGATGATCGTATCGCCTGCCGTTGCGAGCCAGTACCCCCCGGATGCAGCAAGATCTCCCATGGAAATCACCACCGGCTTTTGTTCTGTCGTCTCCTTGACTGCCTGCCACATGGACTCGCTGGCCGTCGCACTGCCGCCAGGCGAGTCAATCCGCAGGACCACCGCCTTCACCCGATCATCCTCCCGAAATTTTTTCATCATTTTCACAAAACTGGTGGCCCCTAGAATCCCATTCAACTCGCTGCTGTTACCGCTCATAATCGTACCCGATGCACTTATGATGCCAATCATGTCGTCATGGCCGGACGACTGGCCTGCCATCGAGGGAGCATAGCGGGACAGGTTGCGGGTATTCAATTTGCCCTCAAGTCCCGTCAATGCACGGATGCGAGACTCCACCTCTTCATTTTGCAATAATCCGTCAAGAAGTCCGGATGCATGCGCATCTTCGGTCGTCAGCAGTTCGCCCGCCTCCATCAGGTTTTCCACTTCGTCCACTCTCATATCCCGCGCCTGTGCGATGGTCGCGGTCATAAGGTTATTCCAGTTTTCAAGTACTGCGGCTAGCTGCTCACGATTTTCACTGGACATATTTTCACGCGTATAGGGCTCAATCCCTCCCTTGTAGGCCCCGGCCCGTAAGACCGTCGGTTCAATATTTAACTTGTCCAGAAGCCCTTTATAAAAGGATACACCCAGATAAAAGCCGTTAAATTCAAAGAAGGCCCTTGGTGAGGCATAGATGCTGTCCGCAGCTGTTGCAAGAAAGTAGTCCGATTCGCGCATTGTAAAATCTCCCGATGCAGAGGCTATAACCGGTTTTCCACTCCCTTTAAATTCAAGCAGGGACTGTCGAATCTCCAGAAGAGTTGGCCATCCTGCAATGATTCCCTGTGGCTTCAACCACACCGCTTCAACCCGATCATCGGTTGCCGCACGCTTGAGTCCGTCCCGAATCTGATTTAGGCTCTGGGGCTGGGGAAGATCAAAGAGGTCATAGATCGGATCCGTTACCGCCGTCTCCTGGATAGGGCCTGATAACTGCAGCATCAATACCGATTCGGATCCAATCGGTGCCTCGCTCGTGGATACGGCCGATGCGAAGATTCCCGCCATAATCAGGAATCCAAGAAAAATCAGTACCCCAACGGCGATGAGCGAACCAAGAATACTGGCAATGAGAGTCGAAAAGAAACGCATGGGATTTAGGAAGGTAGAGGGGGAGATACGCCGTAAACGACTAACGGTTGCGCACCCCGGAAACTTCGTACGAACCAGACGGTCCCCAAATGAGTTTAATCGGTCATAATGACCGTTATTCTCCAACTTGTTTGCACTTTGTGAGTGCGGCAAGAATTTTGTGACTGAGACCACTGATGCGTCAACGCAGACCTACATATCAGGGGATCGAATCCCCCGCATTGACAGATCGTGAGCGTGCGATTCTGCGTTTGGTCGTGCGTAATTTTATTGCGACCGCAGGGCCGGTGGGATCCCGTAAACTGGCCCGGCAATCCTCCCTCGGCCTGAGTGCTGCCACCGTTCGCAATACCATGTCAGATCTGGAAGAACTGGGATATCTCAGACACCGGCACCGCTCCTCCGGGCGTATGCCGACCGAACAGGGGTACCGTGCATTTGTCAATGAGTTGATGGAGACTCCAGAACTGTCCGCAGAGGAGCAGCAATTACTCAATGAACGACTGGATCGGCTCATGGGAGATGCCGATACCCTCTTCCAGGAGACATCCCGCCTGCTCGGGGTGATGTCCAACCTTCTAGGGGTTGTGCTCAGCCCGAAAATTTCAACGGGTGTATTGGAGCGGCTGGATGTTGTGCAGTTGTCCGAATCCAACATCATGATCGTCATCAGCGTGCGAAGCCTCCTGGTGAAGACGATTGTTTATGAGACGAATATGGAGATCCAGCGTGAAGATCTGGATCGGGTTGTCTCAATTTTGAATGAACGATTAGCAGGGTTGCGTCTGGAAGAAATCAGGCAAAACTATGGGACACGGACCCGAGACCTTGACCATGACCCAACCGGGATTGTGCAGTTGATCCTCAATGAATCCGCAGTACTGTTCAGTGACCCCGTCAGGGGAAGGCTCACGCACTCTGGAACACCTGGGCTCCTCGCACAGCCGGAATTTCAGAGCACCAGTAAAGTACGACAACTCATGAATCTCATTGAGAATGAGGGATATGTGGTCCAACTCTTTGATCAGGCACCCGGCAGTCAACTGCAGACCAATCACTGGGTCTCCGTGGGGATTGGCAGTGAGATTCAGGATGAGACGGTAAGTCCCTACTCAATTGTAACTGCACGGTATAACGTAGGCCAGAGCACGGGAACGGTTGGATTACTTGGCCCGATGCGCATGGATTATGGTCGTGCAATCTCTCTCGTAGAAACGATGGCTTCACTGCTGGATCGACCCGCCATCACAGGTTCAAGACAACAAGTACATACGAATGTCTGAAAAAATTTCAGAGGAACAAGACGAATCCCTTGGAGGATCCCAATCTACAGAGACCGTTGAAGATGCGTCTCAGAATGGAAATGAATCGATCCCGGAAACGGAATCCCCACAGGATCCCCTCGCACAGTGCGCCGAAGAATTGGCGGCGGAGAAAGATCAGAGGCTCCGGATTGCGGCCGAGTTTGCGAACTACCGCCGACGTATAGAGAATCAGCGTACCGACTGGTCACTCCGTGCACAGGCCGGCGTACTCCGGACCCTGCTGCCCATTCTGGATGATCTGGAGCGGTCTCTGACTGTGGCGGAGGAAGCCAAATCCGAAGACATTGCATTTCGATCTCTGCAGTCCGGTGTTCACCTCGTACGTGAGAATTTTGTCAGCGAACTGGAGAAGTTAGGACTCAAGCGCATCCAGACCGCGGGGGCAGTTTTTGATGAGCATCTGCATGAGGCGGTCGGACAGGCGCCTGCCCCCGAAGGCGAAGAAGATGGACACATCCTGTATGAAAGCCAGGCAGGATATTGTCTGAGAGAACTGGTGCTCCGGCATGCAAAGGTGATTGTGGGGATTGCTCCTGCATCCACGGTTCCCGCGGAAGCGGATGTACAATGAGTGACTACTACGAAGTCCTGGGGATAAGCCGCGACGCATCCGCAGAAGAAATAAAGAAAGCCTATCGCAAGAAAGCACTCAAGAATCATCCGGACCGAAATCCGGGAGATAAGGCGGCTGAATCCCGCTTTAAAGAGGCCGCGGTTGCGTACGAGGTGCTGAGTGATGAAAAGAAGCGTGAAATTTATGATCGCTACGGCGAAGCAGGCCTGCGCGGAGCCGGGGGAGGGGGGCAATCCGGGTTTACCGACGTAAACGATATTTTCAGTGCATTCAGTGACATCTTTGGAAACTCGGCGGGAGGAGCATTTGACAGTTTCTTTGGCGGAAGACGGCAGCGAACCCGAGAACGGGGACAGCCGGGGGGAACCATTGCACAGCAACTGCCTCTGACACTAGAAGAAATCGCAGACGGAACCGAAAAGCGCGTCAAAGTGCACCGAATGACTGCATGCCGGACCTGTGAGGGGAGTGGGGCAAAAGGGGGTGCTAGTCAATTAAAAACATGCACCACCTGTAATGGGTCTGGGGAAGAGCGTCATGTACGACAGACCCCAATGGGACAGTTCATGAGCGTGTCCGAGTGTGGCAGGTGCCGGGGCGAAGGGCGGCTGATTGAGAATAAATGCCCAGAATGCCGGGGGCAGGGGCGCCTTGATGGAGAATCCTCTATCAAGGTGAAAGTGCCGGCCGGTGTAGAGGACGGGATGGTCATCAACCTGCGCGGACAGGGACATGCCGGGGCGCGAGGAGGCCGGCCAGGCGATCTGCGGATTGAGATCCGTGAGAAGGCACATGAGTACTTTATCCGCAGAGGCAGTGATTTGATTTACAATATGGAGATTTCTTTTCCTGATGCAGCACTGGGGACAGACATTGAGATACCCACTCTCACAGGGCGGGCAAGCATCACAATCGCGCCAGGAACCCAGTCTGGAAAGGTCCTGCGGATGCAGGGACGGGGACTGGGGCAACTCCGAAGCAACCGAAAAGGGGATCAACTCGTCCGTATTCGGGTATGGACCCCGCAGAATCTCTCCGCGTCCGACAAAAAGGCATTGGAAAAATTACGCGAATCCGAGACATTTCAGCCGGAGCGGACAGAGAAAAATAAATCGTTCTTTTCAAAAGTAAAGGATGCCTTTGTGTAGCGGAATAAGCAGAGCAGGCGAATGAACGGGGCCCGCTGACCTCCTGATCGTACTTTAGAACCGGCGGCATTCTTCTTACCTGCCTGGAGAGCGGGAGCCTCGCTGGAAAATTCCTTTCTGTCCGCGTTATTGTGCGGCATGGGGAAGATCCTGTCAATGCGTAGTTCAGCCGGACACGGTCGTGCTGCCATGATGTATACGGGAGTGAGGTTGGCCGCAGACAAAGTGGGAACCACTTCCCTGAAAGCGCATAGCACCCCAATCAGATTTATGTGATGATGACAAATACGCTTTCCGCCTCTCACCAGCACTTCAAAGCAGGAGTCAGGCCAGAACAAGTTGTGGCCATGGCGGATGTGATTATAGATCCCGTTGCTCAGAAAAATGAAAATCTCGCAACCCGAGAATCTGTGTATGATGCGTGCAAAGTTGTGCAGAGCAGAATAAATGCCTGGCATGGCCACATGTGTGCTCAAAAAAACTGGATTGTACGCTGGATTGTTGGAATGGGGATAGCGGTCACAGGTGCTTTGTTTGCCGAGGGACTCTTTTTCTAATATTTTTCGATAATCAGGAGGAAACGGCAGATCTCCTTGTCTAAAAAACATCCCCGACCATCCCGTCCAGAAACCATACTCCCAGTGGAGTGAGATTCCGCATCCTCAGATACATTCCCGATTTCTGTATGGACACCGCCAATCTCACGTCATTGCGAAAATTCAGTTTTGTAATCCTGGACCCCGTAATTCACGCTTCCGATCCTGAAAATACTCGTTTCCCGTTCGGCGACTCCAACCTTGTTCGTGGAAAACTAATTTCTAAGTTTCAATTAAAAAATGGCGGTATATCCTTTTCGGGAAATTGAAAGCCAGTGGCAGGCATACTGGGAGGAAAATAAAACCTTCCGTACCCCCACCAAGGTCGATACGACCAAACCCAAATACTATGTGCTGGACATGTTTCCCTATCCCAGCGGGGCAGGGCTCCATGTCGGGCATCCCGAAGGGTACACGGCGACCGACATTGTGGCACGCTACAAGCGGATGCGCGGGTTCAATGTCTTGCATCCAATTGGATGGGATGCCTTCGGACTCCCTGCCGAACAGTATGCACTGCGGACAGGAACGCATCCGCGCGTTACAACCGAACAAAATATTGGCCGGTTCCGAAAGCAGCTCAAATCCCTGGGTTTCTCCTACGACTGGGATCGTGAGATTGATACGACTGATCCCGGTTATTTCAAATGGACCCAATGGATTTTTCTAAAACTGTTTGAACGCGGGCTGGCATATGAGGCCAAGGTGCCCGTGTGGTGGTGTGAAGAATTAGGCACAACCCTCGCAAATGAGGAGGTGGTGGATGGAAAGAGTGACATTGGCAACTATCCCTGTGAGAGGCGGATGCTGCGGCAGTGGGTGCTGCGAATTACAGAGTATGCGGAACGGCTGCTGGATGGGTTGGAGGAGACGGACTGGCCCGTCAGCACCAAGGAAATGCAGCGCAACTGGATCGGGCGCAGTGAAGGAGCGGACATTGAATTCCCTGTTCAGGATATGGATGCCGCCAGCATCCGTGTTTATACCACACGCCCGGACACGATCTTTGGGGCAACCTACATGGTGCTTGCTCCGGAGCATCCGATGGTAGACCAAATCTCTGCCGAAGCCCAGCGGGATGAAGTTCAAAACTACAAGGATCTCGCATCCCGTAAAAGCGATCTGGAGCGAACCGAACTCCAGAAAGAGAAGACAGGGGTATTCACGGGAGCATACGCCATCAATCCTGTCAACAGGGAATCCATCCCTGTCTGGATCGCAGACTATGTGCTGTACTCCTATGGGACCGGGGCGATCATGGCGGTTCCGGGTCAGGATGAACGCGACTGGGCGTTCGCTGCAAAGTATGATCTCCCCATTCGCCGTACGGTTCAGCCGCCTCCGGATTTTACTGGACTGGCCTACCCAGGAGATGGTCCGGCAATGAACAGTGAATTCCTGGATGGTCTTCACATTGAAGATGCCAAAATACGCATCTTGGATTGGCTTGAGGAGCAGAAGGTGGGATGCCGTAAAGTGAATTATAAATTGCGGGATTGGCTGTTTTCCAGGCAGCGCTACTGGGGCGAACCCATTCCGGTTGTTTTTCAGAGCGAAGAGGTACACTCGTTACCCGAGAATGTGCTTCCGATCAATTTACCTGAACTGGATGAGTTCAAACCAAGCGGAACCCCGGAGGGACCGCTTGCTTTAGCCACCGAATGGCTCACAGTTACCAACCCTGATACCGGCGAGGTTGCCAGACGGGAGACCAATACCATGCCGCAATGGGCAGGATCCTGCTGGTACTTCCTGCGCTACATTGACCCGCGCAACCCAGAACGACTGGTAGATCCCCAACTGGAAAAGTACTGGATGCCGGTGGATCTCTATATCGGTGGCGCAGAACATGCGGTCCTTCATCTGCTCTATGCCCGTTTCTGGCATATGGTGCTTTACGATGCAGGGGTGGTTTCAACGCCGGAACCGTTTGCAAAACTCGTTCATCAGGGAATGATCCTGGGCGAACTGGAATATACTGCCTGGCGCAGCAGCGCAACCGGACAATGGGTCAGCGCCGAAAAGGTCAGCGACGGAAAAGAAGTCCATACGGGAATAATTCTGGAACCGGTTCAGATTGATGTCGAGGCTGTTGCAAAAGACAGGGAACGCTTTGTACTGAAAGATGCGCCCGATATCCAGTTGGATGTACGTGCATTCAAAATGAGTAAAAGCCGTGGAAATGTTATCAATCCCGATGAGATCATTGAGCAGTATGGAGCAGATGCTTTCCGTCTCTATGAGATGTTTATGGGGCCTCTGGAACAGGTGAAGCCGTGGAGTACTCGGGGGGTACACGGGACATTTCGGTTTCTTAGCCGTACCTGGCGACTGATCACAGAAAATCCGCTCAGTGAAAAAGAACCTGATCGGAAACAGTTACGTATCCTGCATCAGACGATTGAGCGCGTGACCAATGACATTGAAAATCTGCGTATGAATACCGCCATCGCTGCATTGATGGAGTTCGTGAATGCAGCGTTCAAATGGAAGGAAGTTCCCCGCACGATTGCCGAGCCGTTTGTCCTTTTGCTTGCCCCGTTTGCACCGCATATTGCAGAAGAGTTATGGTCTCACTTTGGCTACGAAGACTCATTGGCCTATGCTCCCTGGCCGGAGTTGAATCTGGAATACCTTGCCGAGGAGTTAATTGATTTGCCAGTGCAGGTCAATGGCCGGGTTCGGACAACGATTCGTGTTGCCCCGGGGGCCGATAAGCAGGAGGTTCTTCGTGTGGCAATACAGGAACCCAATGTAAAACGATTCCTGGGCGATGCTCCGCCACGCCGGGAGATTTATGTGCCTGGACGGATCCTGAACCTTGTCGCCGCAAAGTAATGTCGGAGCAACTTGACCTGCTGGCAATTGGCGCCCATCCGGATGATGTTGAACTAGCGGTGGGGGGCACATTAATTTTGTCGGGACGGCAGGGACTTCGTGTTGGTGTAGTGGATTTGACCCGTGGAGAATTGGGCACCAGAGGAACTCCCGAACGAAGAGATCAGGAGGCAAGTAACGCATCCACCTTCCTCGGACTTTCCATGCGTGAAAACCTTGGTCTCCCGGATGGTGATATTACATCCGATGGACTGAATGCTCTTGTACGCGTGCTGCGCAGATGGTGCCCCCGCATCGTAATGACACATCCCGCCGACTGCAGGCACCCAGATCACACAGCCGCACATCATCTGGTTCGGAATGCATGCTTTTACTCGGGATTACAGAAACTGGATCAAAGCGCGGATGCTGCACCATGGCGCCCCCATCACTTGCTGCATTTTGCGGAGGTCCGGCATTTTGAGCCAGATTTTGTTGTTGATGTGACCAGTGTCTGGGACCAACGCACCGAAGCACTCCGCTGCTATGGTTCCCAGATTCACAGTCCCACGTACAAGGAGCAGAACGAGGAGCCGGAAACCTATATTTCGAACCTTCAGTTTTTTGAGTGGATTGAGGCACGCGCCCGCACATACGGGCAATTGGCAGGTTGTACCTATGGGGAGCCATTTCAGTATAGCGGGGTGCTGGGCACCTCAAACCTCGGTGCATTCTTACACTTAGAAGCCTCCTTTCGGCAGGCAAAATAGATTTCCCCATTCCTGTCCCTCTGCGACATTATGTACAGGGAACCAAACATTCTCTGTTCCGTATATTGCGTTTAGAACTCAATGCAATCTACTCATGGATACATCTATTTTCACCACCATAACTTGGTCTATAAGCATTACCGGGGGCATTTTTCTTATTGTGTGGAGGCTCATTCGGCCCATTATGCGCAGTTTAGACGAACTTAGTACCAGAATAGATCGACTTGATGATAGGTTTACGGAGGCTTTAAAACAGAGTGAGGCCCGGCAAACGGAGGCCTTAAAACAGAGTGAGGCCCGGCAAACCGAAGAGCGAAAACAAATAGAAGCCCGGCAAACCGAAGAACGAAAACAAATGGAGGCCCGGTTTACGGAGGCTTTAAAACAAATAGAAGCCCGGCAAACCGAAGAACGAAAACAAATGGAGGCCCGGTTTACGGAGACTTTAAAACAGAGTGAGGCCCGGCAAACCGAAGAACGAAAACAGAGTGAAGCCCGGCAAACCGAAGAACGAAAACAGAGTGAGGCCCGGCAAACCGAAGAACGAAAACAGAGTGAGGCCCGGCAAACCGAAGAACGAAAACAGAGTGAGGCCCGGCAAATGGAGGCCCTGGGCGAACTCAAATCTGGACTGAAACAGGCAAATAAACGAATTGATAATATTGCCTACGAAATGTATACAATGAATGGGCAGATGCAGAGGATCGTGGGCTATCTTGGGCAGGAAGGAATCATCGTAGAAAGACAAAACCAAAATCGTAACCGCCCTCCATTGATCCAGAACCCCGTTCCACCTCTACCCGCTCCAGACCCAGTATAAAGTCCATCTCGTCTCCACCAAACTTGGGGGCAGCGAATATGAATCAGAGAATAAACGTTTTCCCAAAGAGAGGCAAGACCTGAGGCCTGCCGGGCCGAGATCCGTAGTCTGGTTAATTACCTGATTCGTCCATATGGACGAATCTTCCTCTCTTTTTGCCGCCTCAGTATACGATATTCTCAGGTAGTTGGAAATTTCTTCTGAGCAAATTGATGCCGTCCGAAACGGGAATTAGAGGACTTCACTTTTTCGACATGAATGGTTTCTGAGCATCAACTCCCAGAATCTCGAAAGCCTTCTGTTGCGTCTTGCTGACCGTCTCCAGCATGATCACTTCTTTCTCTGTGTTCGTCCCTGTTTTCGGACGCAGAACCAGTCGGCAAAGTCCCGCAAGTTCGTTCATCAGACTCGAAAAATCCATCACCTTTTCGTCCTCTTTCCCTTGTTTGGTCAGAACTTCCCCTTTCGCCCTAGGCAAATATCCGGCCCACTCTGCCATATTTTCACGCTGCACCTTTTTTTCCGCGGGATCATCCTCTGCATACAGCATCGGTGCCAGTTCCCGGCGCAGATGATACTCTACGTAATAAGCCAGCATACACAGAAAAACATGCACAATAATCCGGTCTTTGTTTCGATGATACGTCGGACATGCATGGTGCGAGAGACGATTCATCGTACGGGAGGCAAACTCAACCATGGATAAACGCTTGTAATTCTCCACCAATTCTTCCGGTTCCGGCCCCTCCTTCACACTGGAACGGATTGCATACATGCCGTCAAGTCGCTCTGCCTGCTGTTGCTCATGTCCGGCAGGCCGACAGAGAAATCAGACATGAGCTGAAAATCGTGGAAACAAATTGGTGCATCTCGGCTTCGCAGCTAGCTGCTTCGCCTCAATGCACCAATTCCCCATTGTAAATTTTAATGCCCC
>JAJECV010000089.1 GCA_022821875.1 Rhodothermales bacterium | reverse complement strand
CCCCCGGCCATTGCTCTATGCGGTCTAATACCCCCTCTTCGCCCCCATACAGAAACAGAACAAAGGAATAGGTGGCCGTCTGAATTGCCGTATCCAGATCTTTTTGCGCGGTCTGACGAAGGAAGGTCGGAAGCCGGACCGCTAGGCACACCTCGACTTCTTCTCCGGTCCGTTGAATTTTCTTGCCCAGCCGCGACTTTGCGTCCGTTCCAACCGTCCGCGCGGGAGCATACTCCGTTTCGACAATCACCGTCAATCCATTCTCATGCGAGATGACGATATCCGGCTGCTTCAGTTTTTCCACAAATACGCCAGTCTGTTCTGCACCAATCGTCCAGCCTGGATGCTTGCTGCGCAGGCATTCGGCGAGTTTGGCGTTGACCGTCTTCTCCGTGTTCGTCGGCATGGATTCCATCAGTGGTTCCGTCAAGATAAGACTTGCACAGCGGTTTGTGGACACCGAACAGGACGCGGGATCGTCCGCATAGAGTTCATGGAGATGCCGGATCGGATGGAATGGAAGAGAATTCGGAATGTGAACGGATGAATGACGAATCTGGTTCGTACGTGGTGACCAAAGAGAAAGATAGATCTTTATCCTGAAACAGTGCTCCGAGGTGCGCGGATTTTGAGTGAATATAACTACATTCCCAAATAACAACGAACAATGGCGCATCCCCCACGAACATCGTCAGTCTATATGGATTTTCGGACGGATACGGACATGGAATGGGAAAGTGCAGGATTAACGCTTTACCTGTCCTCCGCCGCCACGCTCTTTGATCCAGAGCAATTTGGAAGGCGGAGGCATTTTAGTATTGAGACGCAGGAAGAAGTTTTGTCTGGACGGAAACGGATTCCCTTGATGGTTTTCATATCGGCTATATGGTGGGCACAGATGTTATGATTGAGCGGGGCGAATGCGGTCCTGGGTCACTCGGACTGCGGCGAACGTTGCTGGCAGAACACTCCGATGGCAGTATTCACGCTGGTTCAGCGGGATCACATACACCTGCAGACTGCCCAACTCGTGGTTCACCCTTATCCAGATTGGTCAGGCAGAGCATCAGTTCCGCGTTATCTCCCTGCGGATCAGCAATCGACCATTTGTCCCCTGATAGAGAAATTAAAATGTCATCATGAGTAAAAGTTACTGACGCTAGACAAAAGGATTGAACATACCCGGATTGAACATGTCTTGATGTCCCCCGATGATGGTCAATGCGGGATATGTTAAGCCGCTAAAAATTCACGCGAACCCCCAGTGTGGGTTCGAAGCGCCGCTGGACCAGATAGTGAGGTACGGAATTTATCGGCTCAAAGGTATACCGGGCCTCTGTACGGAGCAGGATTGCACCTCGGATGCGGAGGACCGTGGCGAACATGAGAGCACTCTGATCGGGAAAGGCGGTGAATATATCCGTAAAGGTGCGCTCTCCCAGGCGATCAATGCCTGCTTCAAGATTAAAGTAGGTCTCGGTCTTCATGAACAGCCGCAGGTAAAATTCGCTGAGCCGCTGCGCACCGTAATGCCGCCGCCAACTATAGGCAAGCCAGAATGTATCCCGGATCTGGAGTTCAAACTCGGTCAGCAAATCATTGATTCCACGGGCTTCTTGAAGGCGCAAACCGGCAAAATCGTCCGAAGTGATATGCTGCAGATCCGTTCCGCTGCGGAGGATACGGTTCCGATCATTATTCACGCTAAACAAGGTCCCGATATAACCGGGGATGAAATGACGGCTGCTGTAGAAGGCGCCAACTCTTATCCGAAAACTTAATATGTCCAGAAAACCCGAACTCTGTACGTCTGCACCAAATGCCAAACCATCCCCAAATTGTGTATACCATGCATAACTGGCATAGGGCGCAAAAGCGATACGTCCCGTCTCAAACAACTCGTTCTGTAAATCAATACTCCAGGCAGTCAAACCGGTCGGGGAATGATTGGCATAGTTAAGCCCGATCCTGCTGGCATATGGGAGGTTCAGACAAGCTCTTGCACCAACCAGGTTATTGAGAAGCAGGTCAGCCGTAAATCCGCTGAATTCAAAGATTCCACGGCTCCAGGCCAGTTCGGCACCGATGGTTCGTCCATCCCAGGATGTAGAGGAACGGTAGTGATTCACCACATGCCCAATCCCGTGACGCAGATCTTGAATCGGGCCGATACGGGCATAAATGCGCTCTGTCTGAATACGGGCAAATTGAATGAGACGTAAAAAATCATAGGCTTCGTCCCAGTCGGGGCTGTAATGTCCAAGCAGTCCCTGCCGTACGCTTCCACGCAGTCGCAGTGCAAACGGATAGCTGGCCGCCTCCAGGTTCAGCAGGGCAAGTCCCCTCCATTGTGCGCCAATCAGCGACAGCCCGGCCATAACATCAAGTTGTTGATGCGTCTGCCAGCGCTGCCGTATAAGCTTTTCCGACAGTCGATTCATACCCCCAAGGCCATCCTGTGCCAGACAATCGGCAAGCGAGAATGGCGAAATGAGAAGGCAAAACAGTAGAAACCGATATATGGTCATGCTAACCCGAAAAAGGAAACACACACGCGTTACTCTCATACGAACCTGCTATGAGTACTGAAATACCAAATAAACTGGGCCTTTTTCTTCTCGACATTGTTCTGTATCCAGGTGAGGAGAAAAATTTGCACATCTTTGAGCCGCGCTACAAAGAAATGGTGGCCCATTGTCTGGCCAGAGATACGCCATTTGTGATTGTCTGCGGGAATGACAGGCAGATCAGCGAAATTGGCTGTGTTACACAGATCGCAGCCATCCTTGCACAGTATGCAGACGGCCGAGTGGATATTCGGGTTGAAGGGAAACATCGGGTTCAGATTATCAGACTAGACAGAACCAAGTCATATCAGCAGGGGATCTTAGAAGAGTATAATGATACAACGGAATCGGTATCTCTGATCAAAAAAGAGCAGCTGATTGCACAGCATATTAAACTTTTAGAGATTGCCGGACGGACAGTTAATCCGCAATACTATCAATCCGAACACTCCGTATCCTGGCTGATCGGACGCAATTGCGGACTGTCATTAGAGCAGCGCCAGCACCTGCTCGAAATGCAATGTGAGAGTGAGCGGGTTCAGTTTTTGAGCGAATATCTGGCAGAACTGATCCCCAAAGTGGTCGAAAAATGGGAGATCCGCCAGCGGGTGATGTCCAATGGACATTTTAAGGACTTTCCTCCCCAAAAACATTAACTGCAAGGTTCTACTGGCATTGTTGAGGATAGAACCACTGGAAAAAAATGCCAAATGCAGGAGGGGTTTCAGCAAAAAATGTTGGAATCATGGGGGAAATATTCGCTCAAATCCTTGAAATTGAGTTTGATAAGCCATACCTTGCGCAGACATGCTGGATTCGTATCCGGTGTCCTAATACCTTAAGTGCAAGTTCGATGTTTTTCTCCCGTCCTGTCGGTCTGGATGTCTCCTGGAAAACAGGGACAGGGAATTCCAGCAGAAATCTCACTACAATTTCGGATCTGCACGAACATAACAATACCATGCAAAGACACAGTCTTAAACTTTTTCTACACGCCGTCTGTGTATTCAAACACCACTGTGTGGCAGTTTTGCCTGTAATGCTGATGGCGCATCTAGCCCTAGGACAGAGCCTTGAGATGGACTATCGGAGTCTTGAAGCATTATACAAGGCCACCAATGGCGACAGTTGGACGAATAACGACAACTGGGATTTTACGGCAGTACCGGGAGAGGATGAATTGGACTCGTGGTACGGCATCACCCATATTTCTGGGCGGGTGTATCAACTTTTTCTCGGAGGAAACAATCTCACTGGGATAATCCCGGCAGATATCGGTAATCTCCAGCAGTTGGCCCATCTCTATCTGGACGGAAATTCCCTGACCGGGTCAATCCCGGTGGAAATCGGTAGCCTCCAGCAGTTACAAACTCTCTATCTGGACGGAAATTCCCTGACCGGCTCAATTCCGTCAGAAATTGGTAATCTCCAGCAGTTACAAATTCTATATCTGTACCAGAATTCCCTGACCAACTCAATTCCGGCAGAAATCGGTAGCCTCCAGCAATTAGAGGAATTGAATCTTTCTGATAACTCTCTTACCGGATCAATTCCCTCAGAAATTGGCAAACTCCGACGTTTGGAGAGACTAAGTTTGCAGGGCAATATGCTAACCGGCTCAATCCCGCCGAAAATCGGTGAACTCCAGCATTTGGAAATAATTGAACTAGATGGCAATATGCTAACCGGGCCGATCCCGCCAGAAATCGGCAACATCCCCCAATTGCAGATGATTTCATTGAGCGATAATTCGCTCGCCGGTCCAATTCCACCAGAAATTGGCAATCTCACCCAATTGCAGTCCATTTTATTGAACAGGAATTCCCTGACCGGTCCAATTCCACCAGAAATTGGCAACCTGTCGCAGTTAGAAATTTTGTTTCTTTTCGGAAATTCTCTGACTGGAGTGATCCCAGTGGAAATTGGAAATCTCCAGCAGTTACGAGTATTGCAACTGCCAGATAACGCTCTTACTGGATCAATCCCCGTAGAGATCGGCAATCTCCAGCAATTACGAGTATTGAATCTGTTCTTAAACTCTCTTACGGGATCAATCCCTGCAGAGATCGGTAATCTCCAGCAGTTAGAACGTCTGGATATGTCTTTCAACGCACTCACGGGCGAACTGCCATCCAGTTTTATGCAACTGGATCATCTAAGTCGTTTGCTCTTTTTCGGTGAAGAACAAAATCTTTGTGCCCCTGAGGATGCAGCGTTTCAGACATGGCTGGATGGTATCCAGGAAGTAGGAGGCCCTAACTGTGGAGAATTACAGTTTGAGGATGGTCCTGTAACAGAAGGTCAAGGTACGGCTTCATACTCGGTTGAACTTCCTGAGGTTTCTGGAGGTGCGCCTCCATATACGTACACCGTGACATCTGATCTGCCGGAGGGGTTCGTCTTCAATGCATCCACACGTACAGTCAGGGGGAGCCCAACCTCCGCTGTCCCCCCGGCAACTTATAAGTACAAGGCTGTGGACAGTGACGGGACGGACTCAATTATGAGATTCACGATGCAATTCCATGCTGTCGTATTCCAGGGTATGATTGATGATCAATCTCTTACACTCAAACAATCCGTAGTTCCAATCATGTTCCCAGAGGCCTCTGGAGGTGTTCCCCCCTATCTTTACACATTGATGCCGAGTCTGCCGGAGGGACTCGTTTTCAATGCATCCACACATACAATCAGCGGGACTCCAACGGCAACGATGCCCGCAACAACCTACACCTATGAGGCGACCGACAGTACCGGCAGTCGTTCAACTCTGACATTTACGATGGAAGTTGTGCAGGCGGTAGCATTTCAGGGGGCGATCAACAATCAATCTCTTGCACGCGGACAGTCTATGATGCCGGTTACGTTTCCGGAAGTTTCGGGGGGCGTAGCCCCGATCAGGTATGATGTTACTCCCACACTTCTGGAAGGACTGGCTTTTAACGCCAGCACGCGTGTTTTGTCGGGAACGCCCACGATGATTACAGATCAGTCACAATCCTATAAATACAGAGCGACCGATGTAAATGGATCTTCTGACAGTTTGCTGTTTACAATTGATGTGTTTTCTCCGGTGGCCAGTGAACAGCAGGTTTCTTTACCGGAATCCTTTAAGGTGCATAGCAATTATCCGAATCCATTTCAAGCGTCTACGCGCTTTGTGATTGATCTTCCTCAACCTGCACGCGTGGCGATTGAGGTGATGGATTTAACTGGACGGCGTGTCCTTACGGTACCTGCACAGATTTTGTCTGCCGGGTGGGAGCATAGTTTATTACTAGACGGTCAAGGGCTTCCTTCGGGGCTGTATACGTATCGTATCATTGCTGCCTCGGCGGAGGAAAGATTTATGCATAACGGTAGTTTTGTACGCATCAGGTAACAAACTCCGTATGGATGCGGGAAACCCAATCAAACAGATGTAAAAACCACCTTAAATCAGACTGCCATGATGGGTATGGCTTAAAAGTGTGAAAAGGGAATCCGTCAAGGAGGTAACCAAGGTCGCCGAGATGTTTGAACGACACTATGAGGGCGTGTGCAATGCTCTTTGTCATCAACCATCCAATAGCAAGGCCGAACGCATCAATGGAAAAATACAGAAAATCAAAACCGTCTCGTGAGGATACCGAAGATTTGAAAACTTCAGATCCGCTGTCCTCTTCTTCTGTGGGGGATTTGATCTCTATCCACAGCAATGCCGGTAGAACCAGTTGCAAATGCCACAAATCGGGCCGTATACCCTGCATGTGATTGAATGCGGCCGCTTTCGTCTGGATGGAGGTGCAATGTTTGGGATTATCCCCCGCGTATTATGGCAGCGCCGGATCTCCCCCGATGATCGCAATCGTATCCAGATGACCATGAGATCACTTCTTCTGGAAGGAGATGGACGGCTCATTCTCATTGATAACGGCGCAGGAAACAAGTATGACCGCCGATTACAGGATATCTATGCGTTGGAAGGATGTTTATTGGAAAATTCTCTCAGAAAAGCAGGCTTCGGTACGGATGAGGTGACAGATGTCATTCTGACTCATCTGCATTTTGATCATGCAGGCGGGAGCACAGAACGCAGCGGCGCCCGCATTGTACCCAAATTCAGGAATGCGACCTATCATCTGCAACAGCGTCACCTGGAAGAAGCCCAAAATCCCAATATTCGCGAACAGGCATCCTTTTTTGCGGATAATTTTGAGCCGCTCATTGCAGCAGGACAGCTAAAAACACATCTTGGCGAAAGCTGTATTTTCCCGGGGGTTGACCTGTTGGTCATGAATGGACACACAACTGCGCAGCAGTTAGTCAAGATCAGTGGACAGGCGGGAACTCTTGTATTTTGCGCGGATCTTCTACCAACGGTTCATCATGTACGCGGTCCCTGGATTATGGCATACGATGTGCAGCCACTGATCACAATCCAAGAAAAAAAATCGTTTCTTCGTAAGGCACTCAAGCACCAATGGCAACTCTTTTTTGAGCATGATGCCAAAGTGATCATTGCCGGTCTATGTGATACTGAGAAGGGCATTGTTGCCGATAGGTTCAGGCCACTGGGTGAAATATTTTGATTTGTGGAACCCTTGATCAAGATACAGGTAAACCTGTCCCTCATCTAACGTTTTTCTTGTTGCCTGCGAAAGTTACCCAGTGTGCATAGAAGTGCGGCCTGCAGGCCGCAATAAATTATTAAGCAAGTGCTCACAGCACTTCTCTAGACTGGTGTATCAGGTAAAGATATTTACAGTTCTGTTCCTGCTGGTGACGGGCCTCGCAATGCCTGCTATTGCGCAGGATGCGTCTCTTCGTCTCATAGAATCTGAGCCGGGCCGCAGCCTTTATGAACTGACTGCAGAATGGGGTGATGCAGCGCCGTCTGCAGGTGGACTCTTAGAGGTTTCAGAGGTATTGGATCTTCCTGCATTGGTGCAGCCTACCGTTCGTATAGTAGAGGCTGAGTACGATGAATATCCATTTGAGCCGGTTGAGGGGATCGGTGGCGCGGCGGCTGAAATTGTTGGATTAGGAGTCTCCCGAAAGCGACCCGCAGCAACGCTGGTTGCACGGCTGGTGACCTATGATTTGGATTCTGAACGGTTGCGGCGCTACAGACGTACGCGTATTGAGGTGACCTATCCCACGTCCCAAGAGGCCATGCAGCGCTACGGCAGTTCAGGTAATTCACATCTTAATGTCGGGCGGAGCGTTCTCGCAGGCGGGAATTTTTTCAAGATTGCAATCTCGCAGACAGGAATGTACCGGATTGACCGTACATTCCTTGAGTCCCTGCCGGGACTGAATATCTCTGTGGAGAATATTGATCCAGACCGGGTCCGGGTATTTGGGAATGGAGGTGCACCGGTTCCGGCCCTGAACAGCATCCCCCGGGTTGCAGATCTGGCGGAAAATCAGGTTTTTGTTCAGGGCGGAGGAGACGGCAGTTTTGATGAGGGGGATGCGGTGTGGTTCTACGGGCAGGGACCAAGTGGCTGGTACAGCAGACAGTTGACGAATTCCAGAGAAGAGCCAATCCTGGATGAGAATGGACAGCCCATCCGGCAGTGGACGCACTATGTACACCCATTTGATTCCACAAATTATTACTTCCTGGATGTCGGGACTGCGGAAAGTCAGTCGTATCGCCAGGAGAGTTATGCGGATCTGCCGGCAACGGCCGTACTTTCAGAAGTGCAGGGGCGCTTTTTTGTGGATATGGATGAGTACCTGTGGGGACGCGAAGGGGGGCACTCCGGCCATACATGGGTCAGTACGCTGATTCCCGGAGCAGGGCCAGGGCGTACCATACTTCAGGATACCCGGCTGCCTGGACTGGGGAGCGGCACATTAACCTACCAAATTCGCGCGGCGGTGCAGAGTAATCCTGCCGCTAGTCTGCGTTACAGAAATGGGAGCCGGATTCTGCACAGTGTGAACTATGGACCTAGTTCCAGTGCAGTTACGTCTTCAATTGCCCGCTCTGGAATTGCAGAGTTTGAACAGACGGTAACGGCCGATCAAACCATTACCCTGACCGCAGACCTTGACGATCAGGTTGGGGGGCCGCAGGCCGCCCTTGACTGGGTACGTATCTTCTATCCAAAAGTACTGCGGGCGGGCGAAACCCCACTCCGGTTCAGTACGCCTCTGGCCGAACAAGGGACCTTTACCTTCAGTCTGCAGGGATTTAGTTCGGCTCCGATTGTGCTGGATGTAACCGAACCGGGTGCCTATCGCTGGCTCGGGGTTCAATCGCAGGGGAATCGGTTTCTAGTCCAGGCCGCTGCGTTATCGGTGGATCAACCCCGAGAATTGATTGCCTTTACCCCCGAGCAGGTTCAATCCCTGAATACGACGGCCGTATGCGGTTTAGAATGCAATGTGGCCGCTCAGAATCTGCATGGAATCCAATCGTGGCCGGATTTTGTGATCATTTCGCCGCGTCAGTTTTTTACACAGGCAGGCGCTCTGGCCGATCGTCGCAGGGCAGAGGGCATGACAGTTGAGATCGTGGACATCAAACAGATCTATAATGAATTCTCCGGCGGCCAGCAGGATGTACGTGGAATAAGAGATTATTTGAAGTTTATTTATGACCGAAGTCCGGATGAAGAGCGGCTCCTCAAATATGTACTCCTGTTTGGGGACGGGCACTATGACTATCGCAACCTGGATGCCTCTGCAACATTCCCAAACCTGATTCCGCCATTTGAGACGGAAGAATCATGGAACCCCGAAAGGTCGTACACAACCGATGACTACTTTGGACTGTTGGATGATAATGAGGGGCGGTGGCCATTTTCAAGGGGAACGTTTTCAGGTGGGAATGCGCACCTGAATGAGCGTGTAGATATAGGAATTGGCCGGTTTACCGTACACACCGTGGAAGAAGCCCAGTTGATGATCGACAAGATTGCACATTATGAAAACCCCGCAACCTATGGTCAATGGCGGAATCGTTACCTGTTTCTGGCAGATGACGGCCCCACAGGAACCGCCGGGATCCAGGATGATCGTGACCTGCATACACAAAACACGGATGTCGTGGCAGTCGCAGTAAAAGAACTGGCACCGGAAGTCAATCAGCGGAAGATCTATGCCATCTCCTATAACCGGGAATTTCTGAATACCTGGCGTATTCCCAAAGCACGTCAGGATCTGCTGTCTTCGATTGACGAGGGTACGCTGGTGGTGAATTTTAGCGGTCATGGGGGGGAGCAGGCGCTCGCCCAGGAAAATTTATTTACCGTGGAAGATTCCCGCAGTCTTCAAAACTATGATGCACTTCCGGTATTCATTACGGCGACCTGTTCGTTTGGGAGATGGGATTTAGGCAACATGCAAACCGGTGCAGAGGAACTGCTCCTGAATCCTGCCGGGGGGGCCATTGCCCTCTTAACGACCGTACGCACGGTATATACATCGGGAGATGCAACAACGCTCAATGTGGGATTAAATGTCGCCCTCAATCAAGAACTCTTTCAGCGTGAACCCAATCACCTGCTTCCGAGGCTGGGCGATGCACTCCGAAGAACGAAGAACCGGCGGGTGGGCTACGAGGGAAATAACCGGAAATTCAACCTTTTGGGAGATCCCACCCTAAGATTAGGACTGCCTGCGGACTATGCGGCCGTCACCCATATCAATGATCAGGAACTCCGTACGGCAACGGGAAAGATGCGTGCACTGGAACGGATTGAACTGAAAGGTGAAATTCGCAAACCGGACGGCTCCAGGAATGCATCCTTTACCGGCACCGTGTCACTCATTGTGTTTGATGCATTGCGGCAGGTGCCGATCCCGCGAGAGATCTATCGGTATATGCCGCAGCCGTATTATGAAGTGCGGGAAGATCTGATATGGCGGGGCAGAACACGGGTCACCAATGGCGAGTTTACCGCACGGTTTGTGGTTCCCAAAGATATCTCGTACGCAGATAAGCCTGGAAAAATCACGCTCTATGCACAGGGCGATTCGGAGCATGTAAACGGGTATTCGGAACAATTTATTGTTGGCGGAACCTCAGATGAGGTTGCAAATGATGTCGATGGGCCAGAGATTGAACTATTCCTGGGGGATGAAACGTTCACCAGTGGAGGGCTGGCCCCCGCCCAGCCCCAACTCTTTGCCCGCATCTATGATGAAAGCGGGATCAATACAGTCGGGGCCGGAGTCGGGCATGAGATGCTGCTGGTGATTGATGAAAACGAAATGGATGCCATCAATATCGGGAACCGGTACGAGAGCGACGAAGATTCCTTCCAGAAAGGATCCGTTTCCTATTCCTTTGATGAAGCGCTTGCTCCGGGGCCCCACTCAATCAGCCTTCGGGCCTGGGATGTGCTGAATAATTCCGGCGAAACCACACTGGATTTTGTCGTGACAGATACCGAAGAATTGGTGATCCGCAACGTGTTTAATTACCCGAATCCGACTGCCGGACCAACCCGTTTTGTCTTTGAACATAATCAAATTCCAGGTACGCCGGTAAAAGTGCGTGTTCGGGTGTATACGCTTGCAGGGAGGCCCATACGAACATTGGAAGCCGAAGAGTTGTTATCTGCAGGACCAATGCAAATTTTATGGGATGGATTGGACAACGATTATGCGAGTCTCGCCCCTGGCGTGTATTTATATAAGTTGAGAGCAGAGACAGTAGGAGCGGAAGCACAGCATGTTGCTGAAATCATTGAAAAATTAGCCATCGTGCGCTAATGTACGGTTCAGAACTTTTTTCCTTACAAGATTTATCGGTATGAAAAGCCACATATTCAGATCTATCCAGATCTTCACATTACTGATTCTAGTTGTCAGCAGTCATCATCTGGCTCAAAAGGCCAATGCCCAGACCGGGGCGGCAGCGGTCGTATTTCTCATGATTGAGCCGGATAGCCGGGCTGCAGGCATGGGGAATGCGGGGGTCGCAGTCGCCGACAATGCAAATGCGTTATTCTGGAACCCTGCAGGCCTCGCAGATCAGGTGGGAACCGAGGTTGCACTGACACACAGTAACTGGTTGCCCGAACTTACCTCCGATCTCTCGTTTGAGTATCTGGTTGCGAAGCATCACATTAAGAACTGGGGGACCGTTGGTGCCCATGTCACGTTCCTCAATCTTGGCGAGCACGAGCACCGGGATGAAATCAATACTGCGCTGGGAACCTTTCGCTCGTATGATTTGTCGGTCGGGGTTTCGTACGGGTTTAAGTTAACGAAGAATTTATCCCTTGGTACTGGCGTACGCTGGATCCGCTCGAATCTGGCCAGCGTCAGTGTTGGTGCACAGGAAACACGCCCTGGAGTTTCCGTCGGGGTGGATATTGCCGCATTATATAAATTCCGGGAATTCTACCTCGGCACGATTGCCGGCCAGTATAACCTCGGATTTAATCTTGCCAACATGGGGCCCAAGATTCAGTATTCGGACAGTGAACAGGCGGATCCGATTCCGACCCTGATCCGCTTTGGACAGGCACTGACGCTTGAGTTTGATGCTTATAACAAGATTACGCTGGCCACAGATGCTTCCAAAATGCTTGTACGGCAGCGAGTGTCGGAAGAATGTATTGACGAAAACGATTCAGAAACCTGTACGCCGACCTTCTCCTCGGATCCGTTTTATCGCGCAATCTTTTCTGCATGGACCCCCATTGAAATTCTGACATCTGCTGTGAACAGCGAAGAGCGGGAATATCAAAACCTGTCGGTGTTTGACCAGCTTTTATGGTCGCTTGGCTTTGAATACTGGTATAACAACCTGTTCGCGGCCCGGGGGGGATATTTCTATGAGAATCCTTACAATGGCAATCGGGAATTCATGACGTTCGGTGCGGGGATTCGTTATAACATTGTGGGCGTTGATTTTTCGTATGTGTACGCGCTGAAGGAAAATCATCCGCTTTCGAACACCATGCGTTTCTCACTCCTTCTGAACTTTGCACGTTAGCACGGGTCAAGGCCGCAGCGGGATGAGGTGGTTCCTTGCCGGGGTGTTCGGGGTCGTATCTTTGTCACAGGTTCAGGCCCAGCTGGTTCAACCCGCCGATCTGCACTACAATGTGGTTGCGCTGCGCGTTGAGTTTGCTGCCGACACCACACGGTTCACAACGGGGGATGGGACGTTTGCCGGACTTGATTTTCCGGTGGACCCCAAGGTGGATCCACTGCCGCATGATGCGGCCTATTTTCGGGCGCATCTTGCTTTTCTGGAGCACTATACAGGCGTTGCCAGTGCAGGCAGGACTACGCTCTCCACCTATCTCATCCCGGAAATTATCCAGTTGGACAGGCCCATGGAGTCCTACAGCCCGACTGGAGAGGATTCTGAAAGTGATTCCGAACTGGCCAAACTGGGCAGGCTGGTTCGGGATGCCTGGAGCAGGGCGGATCAGATCAGTACGTTTGCACCAGAGCAGCTTGAACTGTCAGAGACCGCCTTTATTCTGTTTCATGCGGGGGTCGGGCGTGATATTGAATTGATTGGAACGACACTGGATAAAACCCCGCAGGACCTCCCGTCAATTTTTATGAGTCCCGGGTTACTGGGGAGGTTCGGTGTCGGTCAATTAAATTTCAAGGGGATGCCGGTGGACCATTCAATGATCATCCCGCGCACAGAAACGCGTTCGGGGTTGAATTCCATTACGGATGAACCCTTTTTGCTGGAGCTCTCCATTAACGGGCTTTTGGCAGCAAGTTTCATGAGTTATCTGGGAGTGCCGGATCTGTTCAACACAGACACGGGGGAATCCGTGATTGGCCCGTTTGGGCTTATGGATCCTCTGGGGATATTTGCGTATGGCGGATTATTTCCCCCGCTGCCCAGTGCCTGGACACGAACGGTATTGGGCTGGACGAATCTCAGACACATTCAGGATCCGGGGTCCTATGAACTGATGGCCGGTGAGGTTGCAAAAATAGAGATCTCCGAGGCCGAATACTTCCTGCTGGAAAATCGTGTACGTGATCCTGAAGGTCAGGGACTTGCACTGCAGGTCTATCGGGACGGGGCCGTTTCAACGCAAACCATTCCGGTGGTGCGGGAGGATTTCAGCCGGTTCAACATAGAGGGATTTCAGGGGGGTGTTGTCACCCAGGCAAGTTCTTACGATTTCGCATTGCCGGGCTGGGATTCAGATGGAGATCAGTACAATGGCGGAATTCTGATCTGGCATGTTGATGAGCGCCAGTTTGCAGGGACGGGGAATAATGATCCCGGGAGATTGGCGGTAGACATAGAGGAGGCGGACGGGGCGCAGGATATCGGGTTTGATGGAAATGTCGGTGCACCGTTTGACTTCTATTTTGAAGGCAACCCTTCCTCCGTGGAACTCCCTTCCGGGCGGATCATTCCGCTCTATGAGAACCGGTTTGGACCGGACACGAACCCGGACAGTGGAACCAGTGGAGGAGGGGACAGCTTCCTGATCATGGAAGACTTTTCAGCATCGGGGCCCGTCATGTCTTTTTCATTCCGAAAGAGTCAGGATGGAGCAGTAGCGGATCTCGGCATCGTTTCTCTGGATGTGAGAGTTGGCGCAGAAGGCAGTATCAGTTCCGTTGCCGGTCATAGTGCAGTCTTCACGGGGACCGAGGTCATAATCCCGGGGACAGGTCACGTGAATGCGCAGGTACGGCCGGCGTTTGGTGCAGGCAGTCTTGCCACTATAGACATGGAGAGCGGTACTGCGGCAACCTTCCAACGCTATTCAATCACAGATCGGCGACTGGAACTTACCCGGTCTATTGCACTTCCTACGCAGCTTTTAGCGACGGGGCCGGTTGTGTATCACGCAGATGCGCACTATATTCAATTTACGGGAACGGACCAATCCGAAGTCCTTCGGATTGCGGAAAGTATTGATTCCTATCGCCTCAATGAGACTGCGCTGGGATTAGTCTCCACCGATGAAGGGGTCTATGTGTTCGGGCAGTCCAGGGCAGGGCCGCTTGAGGCTCCTCCGGTATGGACCTACTCAGCGAGTGAGGATGCCGGGCATCCGGTCATGGGGCGGGACAGGACCGGGCTTTGGGGGGCAATCCCGCAGCCTGGAGCGATGCTTTTTTTGCAACCCGGCGGGATGGTCATCCGAATTGATGCTTCGGTCTACTTCGGGGAAGATATTTTTTCCAAGGCAGCCGCCATGGCGGATATGAATCAGGACGGCGTGCTGGATATCGTCACGACAGCAGGGAGTAAAGTGGTTGCATTTTCTCAGGGAGGGGCGCTCCTTCCTCCGTTTCCCATTGAGATCGCTGCCCCGGCAACCAGCGCTCCGCTCATGTATGAGTCAGGGGAGTCGGTCGTGATCATCGTGACGGCGACGGATGGGAATATTCATGCAGTAGATCTAGGGCAGGGCGGGGAGATGCTTGCAGGATTTCCCCTTTCTGCCGGATTTTCGCTGGAGGCTGCGCCGCTGCTTTCCAAGGACAGCCTAACGGTTGTTACGGGGTCCGGTATTCTGCGAAGTTATGGACTTGATGGCATTGACCGTGTTCTTTGGTCGGAAAAATACGGCAGCCCGCAAAATACAAGTTTTGTTACGCTGACTGCAGAGGTTACAGAGGTCGCATCTCTGCTCAGCGCAGCGGAAACTTATAACTGGCCGAATCCAGTTCGGGATGGATCCACATTTTTTCGATGCATGACCAGTGAGCCTTCGGATGTGTCGGTTACGGTGGTCAATGCTGCCGGCTCCATGATTGACCGCCTTCACTTCACCACTTCTGCAGGGGTTCCCCATGAAATTCTCTGGACGACCGATGCGGTGAGTGGCGTGTACTATGCCAGAGTAAAGGCACGATCAATCTCAGGGGCGACCGATTCGCGCCTGATTAAGCTTGCGATTATTCGATGAAGAAGTGGTTTATAGTGATCACCATTGTGGCAGGATCCCTTGCACAGGTGGAGGCACAGGTCTCGCCCTCCCTTCTGGATTTTACCCGGCCCACCCTGGACTGGTATCAGATTGAGACCGAGCATTTTGTCGTTCTGTTTCATCTGGACGAAGAGGGAAGGGGGGCGAGCCGGTCGGCGCAGGTTACGGCACGCGTGGCGGAGGATGTCTATGGGCAGATTACGCAAATGTACGGATATGAGCCAGAGGGCAAAGTGCACATCATTCTTAAAGACTATGAAGACTACTCGAATGGGGCGGCGTTCTTTTTTGACAATAAGATTGAGATCTGGGCACCGGCACTCAATTCATCACTACGCGGGGCGCATGACTGGCTGCGTAATGTCATTACCCACGAATTCACGCATATTGTTCAGATTCAGGCAGCAATGAAACTGCCCCGGACGATGCCTTTTGGATATCTGCAGATCCTGGATTACGAGAATGTGCGCCGCCCGGATGTGTTGTACGGCTATCCCAATGTGCTGGTCAGTTATCCCATTATGGGATTGAGTAATCCGGCATGGCTAGCCGAAGGGACGGCGCAGTATCAGCATGATCATCTGCACTATGACCGGTGGGATACGCACCGGGATATGTTACTGCGCACCCGGGTTTTAGAAAATAAAACGCTCACTTTGAGTGAACTCGGCAGTTTTTACTCGAAGAGCAGCCTTATGCGTGAAGGAGTCTATAACTATGGTTATGCCTTTACGCTCTATCTGGCCAGCAAATATGGGCCGGAAGTTCTGTCTGAGATCACCCGTAATCTGCGCCGGTGGCGGACCTGGCAGGTGGAGGAAGCGATTGAATTAGCCACCGGTGTGAAAGGAGCGCAGGTGTATGCTCAATGGATTCAGGAGATGGAGGTTTCCTATCGCCGTGCGATAGCTCCTATCGAGACATCTCTTGTGGAAGGGACCATCATTGAATCGGAGGGGTTTGCAAACTACTTTCCGAGGTTCTCGCCGGATGGTTCCCAACTTGCCTATATCTCCAATAAGGGAGAACATTTCAGCCGGGTTACACTGTATGTGCGGGATTTAACATCGGAGACCACCGTTGCCCATGATCTGGGAGATCTGGTCCATGACCATATCTGCTCTCTTGGGTATCGGATCAAGTCCGGTGTTACGGGAGGAGCGGCATGGAGGCCGGACGGGAAGGCACTCGTCTATGCGCGTCAACGGACCACCTCGGAAGGCTTTCTCTATACGGATCTTCATCTGATTGAACTAGAGACAGAGACCACTGAAGCACTGACACACGATGCCCGTGCATCACAGCCTGCCTGGAATTCTACGGGGACACGGATTGCCTATGTTGCCTCCAGTGACGGCACGAGTAATGTATGGCTTTTGGATGTTGAAACCGGAATGACCACGCCGGTTACGCAATTTGAAAACGGTACGCAGGTTACCGGGCCGGTATGGGATGGTGACTGGATCTATTTTGCCAGGCTGGATCCCGGAAAGCATGGCAACGATCTATGGAAAATCAGAATGGACGGCTCCGGTGCCATTCCCGTCCTCCAGACGAGTGCCGATGAGCGATCCCCCATGATGGCCAATGGGGCCCTGTATTATGCCTCAGATGCAACCGGGATCTACAATATCTATCGGATGGAGGGAGATATACACGAACAGTTGACCCAGGTGACCGGTGGAGCCTTTATGCCGGACATGGGACCGGATGGTGCGCTTGCCTATGCCGCCTATGAGTGGGATGGATATAAGATTGCACAGTTAAAGAATCCAGTTGTTCTGGATTCTGCGATTCCCTACACCGCCCCGGAATTGATCACAAAAACCACACTGCCTCATGACTCGGAAAGCGATGCAGATGTGCGGTCGATAGCGAAGCATGAACTTGTGGAGATGATTGCGGAGGACGCTTCTCTGGGGGTTGATTCACTGCAGGTGTCACCGTACGGGGCTGCGTTCACCGACTTTACGATTTCCCCGGTCATCCGGCTGGATCAATATGTGGAGCGTGAACTGGAGGGGCGTATACAGGGACGGGCGGAGACTTTCTGGCGGAATCTCAAATTTGGCACCTATGTCTCTTCCAGAGAAATCCTGGAAGGCATGAGTCTGTTTGGCGGGCTGCTGGTTGGCCCCGGATCCCACGGAGGCGGTCAGTTTTTTGCTCCGGCAAATTTATTGGCACTGGAGCGGGATGCGTTCCTTCAGTTTGATTATGCACGGGGCTTCCGGGTCATCCCGAAACGATGGTCGCCGCAGGTATCCATCCAGCTTTTTAATATCCGGCGCACGGTGGAAAACGGGTTATCCATTGAGGAGCATCCCTGCACGGCATGCCTGCCCCAAACCACCGATGCGGACCTGACCTATGGTCTGTGGGAAGGGAATATTTATCTGCGCAGCAAGGTGCATCGGAGCACATTATTTGAAGTGGGATACCGCTATAGCCCGTACCGTGTAACCACCAATCGGTTTTATTCAAAAGAATTGGCGGATTGGATCCCTAGTTCGTCCTCACGTTACTTCATTGGGCGCAGTTACATGGTCAGTGTATATTTTGAGCTGCAGCGTGCGCATCGTGAATCGGATATCATGCGAACCGGGATTCGCATGACGGCATCCTATGAGCGGGAAAGCGGTCGCCTTCTGGATCAATTTGATATTCGGGACGGGCAGTTGGTGCCCGTGTACAGCAGCAGCATTTTACACCGCTTGCGGGTTGATCTGGAGGGTGGCATTCGCTTGCCGGGGCAGTTTCATGGCACCTCACATGGACTGAGCATGAGAATGCGTGCAACAACATTATTTGGCAAGCGTGCAGATCCTTTTTATTTTGAGTATGTCGGAGGGCTGTCAGGGGCCCGGGGCTACCCCTTTTACGGATTAGGAGGGACGGAGACCTTATGGGTGCAGGCATCGTGGTTTTTCCCGCTGCTTCCTGATATCAAGCGTCAGGTCGGGCCAATTTATTTGGATAAAGCGTTTATGCGTCTTTATGCGGACGGGGCCCGGGTTCAACCGGAAAGCCGTGCACTCCGTAAAGATATCGGTGCGGAACTCCGTCTGATGACGGGAAGTTATTATCTCTTACCCACGGCGCTCTTTGTGAGTGCAACCTATGGAGCCGACGCATTCGAGATTCAACTGGATGATGCCTTCATCACCTCACAGCCAAGCGTCAGTTACGGGAAGCAGGTCCAATGGCATTTCGGGATTCTATTCGGGTTTGATTTTTGACTGTTCATTTTTTCGGCGGCAACTTACCCGGAACACGATGACGACGCATCAGCTGTCTGCGGATTAATTTCTACGGAATTTTTTCGCCTGATCGCCGGGAACCTGGGATTTGATATTCGGTAAAGGGTTCAAATGAGCAAATGAAGGGTTATCTTTGAATGAACTGTGATGCTTTTGACCAGAATGAAATCAGTTGTTTTTCGTAGCGGTGCCCTAATTGTTCTGTTCTGCGGCATGCTGTTGTTTGCCCGCTGTGACAGTTCTTTCGTACCGGATGTAGAGACTCTGCCATTGGAGGAGGCCTCTGATCGGGTGGAAACTGTTCAGGATTGGTATGAATCTGCCCTCGCAAAAGAGCAGAGTGTGCCGCCGGTTTTACCAGATGGGGCAGTTAACAAAACACTCAATGACAGTACAATTGCGGCGGTGTTGGCTTCAATGGTACGTAAATATCCGCCCGATTGGGATCAGACCGAGACATGGAGTAACGGGAGTGGTGGATATTATGCTGCGACGGTGCTGGGGATTGATGAATCTGCAACCAGTCACTCAGATAGCCGGATTTCAGTGATTCGCACCTTGGTTGCAGATGTGGATTCAGACGGACAAATCCTCTCTGGCCGATTGGTTGAATTTGTGAGCCCAGGACTGGATGCATCTCTATTCAGAGACTATGTAGAGCAGTGGTTGGCGGCTGATTTTGGGGAGATGCAGATACTAGTCGCCGAATACACGATAGGATACGCTTCTACTCAAGCAATTTTATATAAACCTGGTGAGAACCCCCAACCGATCAAGATGAAGTTGGAATTAAAAGCCAGTGCAGGTAAGGAGTTAGACGGTGTTTACTGCTGGGTTACTGATAGATACGCAATTGAGATGTGTGAGCCGACCCCAGTTGGGGCGCCGGATTCTGATGTATGTTACGAAACTGAGACAATTGAAATTACATGTGTAATTACTCCCG
Source organism: Rhodothermales bacterium (assembly GCA_022821875.1). Taxonomy (GTDB): domain Bacteria; phylum Bacteroidota; class Rhodothermia; order Rhodothermales; family Bin80; genus Bin80. The sequence continues at coordinate 13,515 of JAJECV010000089.1, read as the reverse complement.
GTCACGGTGGTGGTGGCGGCGGGGGGGGGAGGTGGATATGGTGGTGGAGGTGGAGGAGGTGGCAGTGTAGACAGACCTGGCGGAGGAGGTGGCAGTGGTGGTGGAAAGGAGGGTAGAAATGATGGCACTGGAGATGATTCCGAGGAGGAAGAAAGTGATGTAAAGTTCGATTTGGCCTGTGATAAGTCAGTCGAGCGAGGGGCCAGAGCGGGCTGCAGGATTGCTCTTACGGGGGAGTCAGAAGATCCCGTGGAGAAACAAACCTTCCTATGGTCGTCCAGTTTAGGAGCAAAAGAAAGGACAGGATACGCTTGGGGGGGAATCGCAACGGAAAGTGCCAAAGTTACGGCCACAGCCTCTAACGGCTGGAGCGCAAGCGCTGATATTGAAGTAACTGCCAGACAATGGAATTCCACGGGGATTAAATTAGATACTGAAGAAAAGTATACGGGTGAACCTCGGAAACAAAATATTACTAGAGTTGGCTTCTATCGGCTAAAAGGGAGTGCCACTCCTGCTCGGAATATATCCGAAGGGACAGGGCCGTGGGATGACCGCTTCTACATAAAGAATCCGCCAGATATTCAGGGAGAACTTCGTGTTGCGGCAGACTATGATCCCGATGCCAATAAACAACCGGTCTACCCCCTGAAGGGGACGCTTTGCAATCTAATATTGGAAGACACTAAGATTACTTCGGCAAACTACAGAGATGTAAATACTAAATGCGGGAGTTTAAATGCCTATAAGGGGGTCCGCCTCAAAATCATTGGACATGAAAAAGAGCATGCGGCAGGGTATCAACAATGTCTTAACAGCAACCTAACGAAGCAGGTCTTCAAGGATCTGGAAAAACTTACGGGAACCCATCAACATGTGCGGTATCAGGTCTCGAATAAAAATGGAACATGGGGAATTTACTGGACCAGACTTCAGGCAGCGGGGCAATGGGCATCGGATGTCAATTATTCAGCTCCCTTTTATCGATTTACAACCACATGGATCTACGAGTCATTTTCGGGTGGAGGCCATAGCGCGAACGTCCCTTGTTAAACATAATCACGAAAACGTATGACAATGATGAATTCAATCTATGGGCGGACCGCAGGAGTTATATTTTTCCTTCTTCTGTGTGGATTTGCAAAAACAGGGTCCGCCCAGGAATCTGAGTTATGGATACAGGGTATGATCCTGGAAAACGGTGTATGGAAGGCCCCGACACCAGAAACGGCGATGCGTAAGCTCTTAGATTCGGATTATCCAGATATAGGACCAGCATTTGCCGTGGCGGCCGTGCTCAATGAGACTTATAATACATACCCATCTGCTGTACTGGACGCATTCGCTATGGAAGTCGGACGAATTTTTGTTGAAGGAACGGATTGGCAGAGTTTTTATGCTGGAAGCGCCCTGAGGATAGCAGATAGAGCTGATGTGATTATACATATCTATGAGTCAAGAGAGAGCTACACCGACCCTCCAAGTATAGGAGTGCTGTTTAATATGTTAAGCGGTGACGGAGGTCTTGGAGATGCCTATCTTCGGCAGATTCTCTTGACGAATGAAAAACCTCCAATTTGCAATGAAAATCCTCGTATAGACAAGTATCCTGTTTTAAAGTTTTGCGACGGTCAAGAGAGCCTCTGGTGCAAAGCCGCGGAAGAATTAATTGGTGACCCGGCAGGGTCACCAAGTCAGGATGACTGGGATAAGCGCTGCTATGTTTCAGATGATCCTTTTGGATGGAACTTCATGGAAGACCACTAATCTAGACGAAAAAGCGCTCTTGGACACGTTCAAGACTGGGAGTTTTGTGAGGGTCTCGTTGGGTTGGTAATCAGATGGCTTAAATGACGGCAGATATGTAAGTTGCGATGACGGATTACATCTATGGCCTTTGGGATTTGGCATGCTGCTGGCTGTTATGGATATATTCTGAGTAATTTGAGATGGATCTGATTTTGATCCGTAATCATGTGGATTGATAAGCCATTTTTTGGCGGGGGCCATAGCGCGAATGTCCTTTGTTGAACATAATCACGAAAACGTATGATAATGATGAATTCAATCTATAGGCGGACCGCAGGAATTATATTTTTCTTTCTCCTGTGTGGATTTGGAACCTGCAACCCTATACCAGGGGATCCAGACGGTTACTGGCTCAACATGTATGCCTCTGGAAATTGCAGGCACGATTGATGACCAGAACTATCCCATGAACGAGCCCATTATTGCACTGGTTCTGCCCGAAGCGACTGGAGGGATATCGCCAATTTCCTATACCCTTGCTCCAGCATTGCCTGCAGGCTTGAACTTCGATTCTTCCACGCGAACGCTCAGCGGAACTCCAACAGTGGTTACCTCTCCCACAGCCTATACCTACAAAGTAACGGATGCAGATGGCGCCGCTGACAGTCTGTTGTTCAGTATTGAGGTCTCCGCCCCAGTCTCTATTGGAGGCGGAGTTTTGCCGGAAAACTTTGCGGTACTCGGCAACTATCCAAACCCTTTTCAGGGTTTCACACAAGTGGCTTTTGATCTCCCGTGGCCGGCTCAAGTGAAGATAGAAGTCATGGATGTGACGGGAAGGCAGGTTCTTACCGTGCCTCGAAACACCATGCAAGCCGGATGGGATTAAAGTATACAAGTGAACGGTGCTCCACTCTCTGTTGGAGTATATTTGTATCGTTTGATTGTGGATTCCCCCGCGGGTACTTCAGTAAAGGCGGGGCGATTTGTACGAGTACGGTAGATGTGGCGGGATAGAACTGGAAAGCAACGCTCATGCTCTTCCAGACCTTGAAAACTGTCTAAAGACATTGACTTTATTCGATGCAGCCACTTAAGGGTTTCCAACCAGGGGGAGCACGGGCAACGGGCCGGAGATCAGAAGCGGATATCGCTCTATTTTAAGGTCAGAATCGGGGGAATGGAGGAGGCCAAGCGTAAAATCCGTCGGGGTTTGGTCTAACAGCCCGTGGATAAAGTCCAAAAAATCTGAACAAAGTTTTTCGAGTTGGTTTTTGGGGATTAAATTGTTCAAAATAGCCATAGAACAGAGGTTTTCGCCTTTTAAAGTATCGAGAAGGGCGAAAAATAGATGGTTTGGTTATCTACGACACGCAGTTATGCGGTCTAACTCGGTGATCATATTTTATGCACGGGTTGTTAAGAGTCTATTCGGCGGGAAACTCGAACCAGTAGGGAATTGATAGAACGGATTCCGCTAGATGAAGTAATTGTCGATGAACCAGCGGCGCATGGACGGGATCGGGATCGCATAGCGCCCGTTCCGGTGGTCTAGTACGCCCTTTCTAAGCGCACGCTTGAAGACGGTGTCCGCCTGCTCCTTGCCGACCGCCTTCACAAGGGGTTCCATAATTGCTTTTCTGGTCTGTGTTTGATCCTCACGTGCACTTGCAAAGGCTTCGGCAATGGCCGCACGGTGATCCTCGTCCAGCCCCTTCGCTCTGGATTCATAAAATTTTATTCGTTTCATCTTCCCCACTTCGAGCATCGCCTGCAGACCCTGCGGAGTCATCGCTCTCTTATCCCCCCGCACCTGAAGGGCAGCGGCCTGCGCATAGGCGGCCACATGTTGCGGCCAGCCATGAGTCTTCTGCATGATTGCATCAATCCAGAGCGTGGGATCCTCCTTCGTCCGCCCCTCCTTCTTGAGCCAGTCCTTGATCACCTCTCGCTCCGCTTCCGGTTTCAGCGGGCCCAGTTCTACGTAGCAGTTGTCCTTGAATCTGGACACGCCCAGGCCTTCAAATACATCCGCCGTCGCACTTAAACCGGCAGTGATCAACATCACGGGGCGGCCCGCAATCTTTCCATTATGGATCGCATCAAGAAGGATACTGGCCCGATGTGCATGGTGCATCGGCGTGTGCTTACCCAGACGCTGTGCTTCGTCCAGAACGAGCAACAGTTTCCCCTTCCCGTTCTGTAGCACCTCCAGTGTGTTGCGGGGGGCGGGGGTTTTCTTTCTTTCATAACTCCCTCCTAAACGTGCGCTACCCGCGCCCGGAATGCCTATTTCCCCCTCCATGGACGCGCTCCACGCACCCTCTACCTGACCTGCCTCCTTACTTCGCCCTAATGCCTGAAGAAGCGTGGTCGCGTCCCAGAGGGCATCCAGTGTGATGTCTGCGACCTTCCAATCCTGCCCTTCCGCCAGTTCCCCACATTTATAGAGCAGCGCACTCTTGCCTGCACCGGGCGCGGCCTGGATCAGGAATGTGGTTCCTTTTTTGGGATCCTTCTCCGCCCACTTCATGCGGTGCTGGAAACTATCCAGTATTCCCGTCCGTCCGTGGAAATACTTGGCCTCGCCCCGGTCTTCTATATCCGGGTTTAGGTCTACGAAATCACTCATTGAGGTAAAGTGGCATCTATCGTCAGGACAAGGAATGATTTTGGAGGCAGTTTGTTCCAAAGGAAAAGGAAGAACAGATGCGGGGGAAGCCTCTTGGTCATGAATAGACTTCTATTTTCTACCCCGAAAATGCCAAAAAATAGCATCCGAGAATTTCAGTTATTAGAACCCCATTTTCCTCTGAGTGCATATATTCAGTCAGTTGAAAAGTCTCCTCCTATCCTACGACTGTCTGGACAGATCCGATGAATAAATCACAGAAATCCCCCACCGTTAAGCCTGCCACGCCGGAACGGGGCAAGGTGCGCTATTTTCATGGCCGAGCGAAAATTCCGGATGATTTCAAGGAGTTGCTGGATAGGGCGAAGGCGCGAAATTCCTGCACATTTATTCTGATCCAGACAGCCCCTTCCCTGAAGCGGGCAAGACCGCCCTGCTCTGTCTAGCGACAACGAAGAAGGGATTTCGCCGACGGGGGGGAAGTACTTCGCTTCGCCCCGGCCTTCTATATCCGGGTTTGTGTCTGTGAAATCATTCACGAGGTGGGGTGGCAACTATTGATAGGACAGGGAATGATGACACGAACAATTTGATCCTCTGTGCGGCGGGGATCAGGGCAGGTGACGGGGATCAGTAGGGGATCGGTGGGGCGGATCCCGCTAGATAAAGTAATGGTCGATGAACCAGATGCGCGTAGAGGAGATCGGCATCACATAACTGTCGCCATGCAAAATGGAAGTTTTTGAGCAAAATTAATTAAGTCAAGTTAATCTATTTTGCAACAGGTAGGCCTTCCCGTTCAATGACCACGACCATACGCGTGGAACGCCGAATCTCTTTCGCACACTCCACCACATCATCGACCGCATCCAGCCAGCGCTGCCGATTCGGGTGCTCAACATCTGGATCCGAGGGCGCAAATCCGTTGCGAAGCACTCCCAGGGGAAGCCCGTTCGAGGTTAAGGCTAATGTGGTGTGCATACGGATTCCCCGTGATTTGGCCTCCGTCTGATTCGTTCCGATCACATCCAGTCCCTCACAGGCAGGACGCGTACTGTAGGAAATCTTGGTCTTATCAATCACGCAGAGCACCGTATCCTCCCCCCGCATCTGCTTGATCGTTTGCACACGATGGGGGGCCAGAATCCGCTCCGGAGTCATGGCCTCCGTGTCGGGACGTTCCAGAAATCGGTAATAGCCGGCCACGGCGGAACGACTGATCTCAATATTTTTCGTAATCGGTTTTCCCGGACTGCGACTCAGCAAGTCCACACTCTTCACCAGACGATCCGTTCGCGCCTTATGCTCCAGATCGGCCGCACCAAACTCCCGCTCGGCCCACTGATCTGCATCCGGCCCCGCGCCGAGTTCCAGGATTGGATAAATCGGGGCGGCGGGCAGCCCCAGCCGCGTTCGCCATCCGGAAGAGAACTCATACACAAAGATCGCCTTCTTGCTCCGCGTGCATGCATTCGTGGGAGCAGGCCGCCCCTGCGTCTGTCCCACCCAGTGAAAGCCCGCCGCCGTAAAACATGTCCCCGAATACGAGGGATCGACAAAGGTTTCCACCGCCCAAATCTCCAGACTATCGTCCTCGTACATGTCCGTCTTCATCTTTTACAGAGAACGAGATAACAGGTGACTCGCCAAGTTTTTACACTGCACACCGGGACGAATCAAAAAACGGTTCAGCCCCATCACATGGGCGCGGTACTTGTCCCGCTGCTCAGGGGTCCACCCAATCCATGCCTCCCGCGTGGCCAAATACAGGGCCGGTGCGGCAAACCCGATTCCGCCCAGATAGCCGTGATCGCTCTGGAACAAGTACTTTTTCTGAAATCCGGCAAACTTGGTGACCTTCTGTGGATGCTCCTCGGCCATCAGCGTGTTCCAGATCGCCAACGCTCCCCGGGTCCTCACGCGTTCCACTTGCAGTCCCTTCAATGCACGAATCCGATTCGGAACCCCGGTGGGAGCGGGGATGGGTTCGGACAGTAAACGGGCATTCGGACGATCCGGGCGGCGCGTACTCGGCGGAAGTTTGACCTTTCCTTCCCCGTCCAGGACCGTCAGCGCATGTAAACAACTCGAAGTGCGCAATGCCCCCGTTGCTGTATAAAATCCGAACGCCTCGCATAAATGACGCGCCAATGCCGTGCGACCATCGCTCGGATGGGAGGCCAAAACCTCCTTTACACGCGCAAGATCCGCACGGAAACAAGACAATATTGGTGGCTGAAAGGACTCCATACCACTAAGGTAAAAAACGTTCTTGCAGATGTCAAGTAATCATATTATACAACAATTGATCCTAGCCAGGGGATTGGCAGATTTACTTTGTGGTGCTCGGCATTCATGAGCAGGGGGGGTGAGCTCGCCGGGGATACTGGACGATAATTTCTTTTTCTGTGAGATGGATTTTGGCTCGTTTTGGAATCAGTTCCCTGAACAGGGTTCGTGGTATCCGTCCGAAAATCTATCCATACTGAGGATATTCATGTCTGGATACGGAAGATGTGATCTGTACCCGTGTGGAGTTGGATCCAAAACAATAAGGGATGATCTGCATTGGTCGTCCTGCGATCTGGAAAGAAGCAGGGGCAGGTCTAAATTGCAGAAAAGAGAACGTATTTAAGTCAGATGGAACACAAGGTCATGTAGCCAGTTAAGAGTGTTCAATACGTTCCACTATAGTCAGTTCACGGTTTATTTCTGAGACTTAATCAGATGCAGTTTCAGGGAACCGTCTACCCCGAAATAAACTTAAGCAGTTATGCCGAAACAGAATAAAGCGGATCTCCCATCGTCCACTGAGGAAGAGGTGTATGTCTTTACTCTCTTGGAGCACATGGGTTGTTCTGGCAAACAGGCGGTTGCGTTCACCAAATCCTTATTCAACATGTTATCTACCCCTATCCTTGAGCAAATCAAGTCCAGCCATATGCATTTAGAATCCAGTCTGGAGGCAAAGATGGATGTGCAGAAAAGTAGTCTGGAGGCAAAGATGGATGTGCAGAAAAGTAGCCTGGAGGCAAAGATGGATAGTATGGAGGCACGGAACGGTAGCCTGGAGGCAAAGATGGATAGTCTGGAGGCACAGAACAGTAGCCTGGAGGCAAAGATGGATAGCCTGGAGGCACAGAACGGTAGCCTGAAGGAGAAGATAGATGCGCAGGACAGTAGGTTGAAGGCGGAAATGAGCCATTTACGTTGGTTTATTGGAATCGTATTTGCCGTGCTTGGGGGCGTGTTGGCAACGGTCGTCGCTCTGGTTGCGGGATAACCTCAGTATGCGTCTCGTGCATTGTTGGACGCGGTGTGTGTGTGGCCTGCTGTGGGACCGAATGAAGGACAATTCTCTTGTCTTCCGACACTATCTGAAATCGGGGAGGTTCTCGAAATATCAGACGATTTTGTTTCGTTCCGACTGGAGCAATAAATCAATTTTCGGACGGATACGGTTCGTGTTTCGGCGAGTTCCTTTCGTTCTCCGACACGTATTCCGAGAAGTCGGTACAGCAGCCCGGCAATGAAGGTAAGTTGTAGATCCACATGGATTTTCATGGGAACGGTTACACGCAGGCATCCATATGAAAGAAGTCAATGGTATCACTGATTACATTTTTGATTATCATTCGGCGGGCATAGCATCAGGCGGATGATGTTGTGTAGGCAATCGGGGAGGCACCATAACATCCCGATTGGATCCGTTTTATCCATCTGAATGGGAAAGGCGCCCCATCATTGTTACTTATGGAATAATTCCCTTTCATACGCTCCATCGGAAAGAAACCCGGAAGTGGCACAGGATGGCAGCGGACATGAAGACGGCAGATGTTAGCAGGAATATCCTCCCACGAGTACGACTGTGGTCTATCAAAGAGTGCTTTGACGGCCGCCTCTTTAAAATGGTTGCCATGAAAGACCCCTATCACAAAAACCGGATCATCCATCCCACTATCCGATAGATCAGGGCAAGGGAAGTGGAACTGGATCAGAGATATAAGAGAGCGACCGGCGAGGCCTTCGTGCAACTGCATGCAGGATCTAAAGGGGCGGGGTATTCCGCGCGGGGAATCCTTCCCTGATGGAGAAGCACATCCGTACAAATTTCCTGCAATTGCGTATCTTGTGCATAGATGCCACCATACCTCATGAGTGATTCAGATCGCAGATCTCCCAACATTGAAGACCGTGGAGAAGCAAAGTACTTCCATGGGCGGAAGGGAGTTCTGGCCGACTTCAAGGAACGTCTGGAGTTCGCGGAGCAGGATCCCAAAAAAGGAACCACCTTCCTGATCCAGGCCGCGCCTGGTGCAGGCAAGAGTGCACTTCTCTATAAATGTGCGGAACTGGCGGAAGGGCAGGGGTGGGAGACATTGAAGATCAACACCAAGGCGCTCTGGGACACGGATGCCTTGTGTCAGATATTGGAGGGGGCTGGAAGCACCTGCTTGACGAGATCGCCGTAAATGCAGGATTTGATAAATGGATTCAAATTCAGGGGGCCGCGAAGTTTAAGCTCCCTGGTCACACCCCTCAGAGTATCATCGAACGGAGGAAGGACCCGCTCCTGCTACTCTTGGATGAGGCCCAAACGTTGGGGACGGGGATGGCACCCACGGATGCGCGTTACGAAACCGTGAAGGTGTTTCTTGACAGTCTTCACAACGGCGGCGCTAGTCGCCCCGTGATGCTCTAACTGCCGGGTTGAGTGCAACGAAGCGGGCCTTCAAAGATCTGGGTGTGTTCAGATTTAAGGCGAATTGCTACGCAGAACTGGGCCCGCTGAAACCGGAAGCGGAGCGGGAGGTGATCAAGGACTGGCTTAAGAAGGAGGGGCGGGCGAAGGGGGATCCCGCTCTCTGGATTGATGCGATTATGCAGAAGACCCATGGTTGGCCGCAGCATGTGGCTGCCTACGTGCAGGCTGCGGCCATCCACCTGCGGGCAACGGGGCGGCAGATGACTCCAGCGAAGTTGAAGGAAGTGCTCGAAGTGGGGGAGATACAACGAATAAAATTTTATAAATCCAGAGCGGAAGGACTGGACGATGACCACCGCATGGCCATTGCCAGAGCCTTTGCGAGTGCACGTGAGGATCAAACACAGACCAGAAAAGCAATTATAGCATCTCTATTACAGGATGTAGAGAAGCAGGAGGCATCTGAAATCTTTAAACTAGTGCTTCATAGTGGGGTACTAGATCACCGGAATGGGCGCTATGTGATCCCGATCCCGTCCATGTTCGATTGGCTCATAGACAATTACTTTATCGAGCAGGATCCACCCGATCAATCTCCTCCTGATTAGGATTTCCCGCCGGATAGCCCCTTTGACCCACTCCCTGGGGAATTCCCCCTTGGACATTTCCCCGATGCTGACCGTAACATAGAGCGATAGCCGCTCTTTCGGCTCTCCGCCCGTTACCCCATTGCACAGGGGAACAAATGGTCAGCGTAGTCATTCACTATCCTATTGACGGGTGCCACTATACATCATGAGTGATTCTGATCGCAGATCCCCCAATATAAGAGACCGGGGGAGGGCAAAGTACTTCCATGGGCGGAAGGGAATTCTGGCCGACTTCAAGGAACGTCTTGAGTTCGCGAGGGACGATCCTCAGGAAGGAACCACCTTCCTGATCCAGGCCGCGCCTGGTGCAGGCAAGAGTGCACTTCTCTATAAATGTGCGGAACTGGCGGAAGGGCAGGGCTGGGAGACATTGAGGATCAACACGAAGGCGCTCTGGGACACAGATGCTATGTGTCAGATATTGGAGGGGGGCTGGAAGCATCTGCTTGATGAGATCGCCGTAAATGCAGGATTTGATAAATGGATTCAAATCCAGGGGGCCGCGAAGTTTAAACTCCCTGGGCACTCCCCTCAAAGTATCATCGAACGGGGGAAGGATCCACTCCTTCTTCTGTTGGACGAGGCGCAAACACTGGGGACGGGTATGGCATCCACGGATGTGCGTTACGAAACCGTGAAGGTGTTTCTTGACAGTCTTCACAACGGCGGCATGGGCCGCCCCGTGATGCTGGCCGTCGCCGGTTTGAGTTCAACGGCAGATGCATTTGAAGGTATGGATGTGTCCAGATTCAAGGGGAACTGCTATGTAGAGTTGGGCCCTCTGAAAGAAGAAGCGGAGCGGAAGGTCCTCGATGACTGGCTCAAGAAGGAGGGTCGGGCGAAGGGGGATCCCACGCCCTGGATTGATGCGATTGCACGGGAGACTCATGGCTGGCCGCAGCATGTGGCTGCCTATGCGCAGTCTGCCACCCTCCAGATGCGGACGGATAAGAGAGTGATGACTCCGCAGGGTCTACAGGCGGTGCTCGAAGTGGGGCGGAGGCAACGAACGAAATTTTATGAAATCCGGGCGAAAGGACTAGACGAGGAACACCGTACGGCCATTGCCAGCGCCTTTGCGAGTGCACGCAAGGATCAAACACAGACCAGGAAAGCAATTATGGAATCCCTTGTGAAGGCGGTCGGCAGGCAGGAGGCGGACACCGCCTTCAAGCGTGCGCTTAAAAAAGGCGTACTGGACCACCGGGATGGGCGCTATGCGATCCCGATCCCGTCCATGTTCGACTGGCTCATCAACAATTACTTTATCAAGCAGGATCTCTCCCACCCTCCTGATTAGAATCCTCTGCCGAATAGTTCGTCCGACTTAACCCAGGGGGATATCCCTTTTGGACCCCCCGTATATTGTAAGGGATGTGTAACCAGGTGTTTCGTTTTAAGGTCAAAGGAGTTAAAGATTTGGACGTAATCGTTACAGATCTTTGATTTTGGACATGACCAGTCCAGGATTTGAGTTTCAAACCTTGCACGGTTTCGCGTCAGGTACTGTGAGAGCTCCCCGAGAGCAGCTATGTTCCCCCCTGTGTCTTGAACAACCTGAGGGGATTACGGGCCCACGGTATCCAGAAACCCAGAGACGCATGCACGCATTTTATCAGGACCTGAGAGGGCTCTATTCCATCCTGGGGGCGCACAGGGAAGGTGAAAGACACCGAAGTCTGTGGTGTACGCAATCGAGAAGTCAGATTGGAGCATCGGAACGAGGAAGGGAGCGATCCTGTGAAGTTACTGGAGCGAAGGCCCCGACCTAAGGGGAAGTTGGGAGTTCATGCCACATTTCATACCCTGAGATGGGGATGAGGGGCCCACGGCTACGGCAAAATTTGCCGTTATGCACGATGGTGCGATCCAAGGAAGGGAGCCGGCTGCGCTAATACACACGGTCGGATCCGTGCGGGGCATTCAGGGAACCCCGTGCCCCTACCACGGTGAACGGTTCGCTTGGGGTGGAAAGACTCCGAACAGAGGCAGATGCAAAATGGAAGTTTTTGAACAAAATTAATTATGTTAAGTTATTCTATTTTGCAACCGGCAGCGCTAGACAGCCCCCAAAATGATGGGCTCAGAACCACCTGAACCCAACTTGGTAAAAAGGTTCTGCAAGATGCTTTTATTTATGATGGACGCAATCATGGAAAATCGAAAATTTGGTTCTTGCCGTCTGGCAGGTTTGGAGATCATCCTGAGGCGAAGCAAGGACAAAAGTATATTGAATGAGGCAGAATTAGCTAAAACATGCAAGAGTCTAAGAGAGCGGTATTGGATCCAGCAGGCGGCAAATACTACGGTCGGACAGACTAATAAGGGAGTCGGGATGATTTCCTCTTTACTGATGGAACCTAATGAAATCGGTAGAACTCGAGAAAAGCCGGGTGATGGCTTTGGATATATATATCAAATAAGTGAAAGTTGTGCTCTGTTAGGCAGATCTGAGTGGTTTGAAGTGACTGAGGTATTTGGGAATGCCTTGCCCGAAGATGTTGAGCAGTTTATGCAGCGGTATAACAATCCCCAAGAAGGCCCTAGTTTTGATTCCAGGGCGTTTCTAAAAAATCTCAAAATGGGAATACCTTCCCCTCAAGATCAACTCAAAACTGCCGATGAAGTATTCAAAATGCTAAACAAGAAATTCCAAAAAACATCCTATAAGGAGTTGCCATCGAAATACGGTTATGGATCACTGATAGTAGGCCTACCATTGTGGTTTGCCACACTTCCATTCTGTTCCCCAAGAGGAGAGAGCCAGAATAACGATTTTATGACACTTATTTCCCGTAGACTTGAGCCATTTATCTCTCTATTGGAGAAAACAGATTGCCCATTCTGGCGGATTATAGTTATATGGACACCCTCATTGAAAAGTATAGAGCAACGCCATAAGGAAAGGCAAGATTTCTATAGTATCATACTCTTTGAACTTGTTAAAATTTCAGGTGTGAAATTACTGAGTACAGAACATGTTAAATCGGTTAGCCTGTCCATCAGTATATCTTGCCCTGATAAGATAGGCAAAGAGACGGGTTTACCAGCGCAATCATTGTATCCGTACTGGATCCCCTTATAGGCATGTGTATTCAGATGAATTTGCCTGGGCAAAAGAGATGATCTGATCAAATAGGCCTCTTCTATTTCGAGAGACTGGGTCACATATAAAATAATTAATTATACATGTTTTATTCAGATATATAGATTATTAACAATTATCATAATAGAATACATCTTGTAGGTGTGTTATTGTGAGTTCCTTGAATCAAATGAGATAACTTATGGAGCGTTCTGACAAAGCCACGGATGCTGTGTGTCCCATTTGGGGTACTCCGGCAAAAGTTCAGTATGCCGACAATAAAATGATGCTGGTCAACTCACCCCGGTCTGGTGGAAAATATCGTATAAGTAAGACGGGGAGCATGGCTGTGTCAGGACTAAGCGAGAAGCAAAAGGTGTCGCTTACATCTGGATTAGTGCGCCAGCGGGAACTGGGGCAATCAATACCCGAAGTACCAGATCAGCCCGATAGACTTTTTTGAATACTTTATCTGCCCATCAGCGAGGGGGATGCACCATTGTTAGTTGGAGTTTGGGAGTATAGCCCTATTCACTCAAACTCACGTACTCACGAATTTACAACCTTCATCCTCCCCTCCATTTCAGGAGAATGCAGCTTCCCAGGAACTGCATATAGAGCTGGTTCGACATTATGCGGATGTGCTTCGCATGCTGACCGAACGGATTGCTCCTGTGTCTGCGGTGCCTGCACC
>JAJECV010000073.1 GCA_022821875.1 Rhodothermales bacterium | reverse complement strand
TGCGATTCCAACCGACTTCTCGCTGGAGCAGAATTATCCGAACCCCTTCAATCCGTCCACGGCCATTGAGTTTTCGATTACGAAGACGCAACATGTCACGCTTACGGTGTATGACCTGCTGGGGCAGAAAGTGCGGACGCTTCTGGATGGCGTACAGCCGGCCGGGCGACATAACGTGTCGTTCAGCGGGATGGGACTTGCCAGTGACACCTATCTCTATATCCTCCAAACGGAGGAGCACCGGGCCGTGAAGATGATGACACTGCTAAAATGACCGTTTTTTCAGCAATGTGACTTAAAGTGACATCTGAAGGAGAGGACGGCGGATTCGGAGCAGGTTATTCTGGATGGGGAGTGCACACCTCATTGAAGGTTTATTAGACCGCCAGAGTCATGGTGACTTGGGAGATGTCCTCCACGTAGGATGCCGGAGGTTATGTCGATGACGGTGACTCCGTAAATCATTGGTGTGCGCATTACCAGAAACGGCGGTCTTTTCGCTGACTCACATGCGCAACACAGTATTCGGCCATCCTACGGATCAAATCCTCCATGAGAGGTTCATCGTAGCGAATTTGCAGGCTGTATTTTGTGGTATTATATTTTGCCAATTCTTCGCGGAAAGGTTTCAGACATGCGGTGTGCGGCGAAAAATTCAAGTGCGCCTGATGCGCAGAATAGGCAAACAGAAAACGAGGCTCCACAAAGAAAGGGGTTCCCCATTTGATGATCTCCCAGGCTTCCGGGGCAGCATTTCGCAGGATCTCTCGAAGTTTATGGAGATGTGGCAGTGCCTCGCTCGGAGCCGACAGAATATATTCGTCCACTGTTGCAGGTCGTTGCCTTTTCGTCATATAATCTACCTGAAGGATCGTTCAAAGAACGATCAATTCGCTGATTCGTTTTAAAGGTAAAAGCAGGATGCCATGAGGCATCTCGCACCGGAATATACCCTATATTTTCCCCAGTATGCATGGAGGATATGGACTTCGGATCTTCCCGACACATCCCAAATATCAGAATGCCGGATCGAACAAGGGGGAACTCAATACGGCTCATGGCTATAAGCTGTGTGCAATCTTGTATCTTCCAGGGCATGCAGGTACGATGGTTCCATTTTCAAAGGATTACAGCGCTTGCCCTTCTGGTTTTAGGAGCAGGCTGTGATCCGGCTGCACTCCTTACCTTTGAGGTTACAGGTGCAGATCATTTGCGTCCACTGACAATGGTGGCCTTTGATACAGATCTGGAACCGGGTGGTTATGCAGCGCACAGTCAGACAGGGAAAAATGTACCGTTACAGGTAGATCAGGAAGGCCGTGCGACATTACTTATTCAGAATATACTTCCAGAGGAAGTGACAAAGTGGACAGTCCATAAAGAGGCCGAGAGTGTACATTCTGTGACGGCAGAGCGTGGCGAAGATCAGATTGTATTTCGCGCCAGCGGGCGTGAGGTGACAGCGTATCATTTTGCAAAGGGGGAGATGCCGCGTACCAATATCCCGGAGGTGTATCGCCGGGATGGTTACCTGCATCCAGTCAGGGCTCCGAGTGGTACAGTGATTACCGATGACTACCCGCCGGATCATCTCCATCACCATGGCATATGGGCAGCATGGACGAATACAATTTTTCAGGGACGGACACCGGATTTCTGGAATATGGGGCGGGCGACCGGACGTGTAGAAGTTGCCAGCCTGAATCGTGTATGGAATGGATCGGTTTTTGCGGGCTTAAAGGCCCGTCATCGGTATGTGGACATGATGGCGGAAAAAGAGGTGACGGTGCTGCATGAATCCTGGAATCTGCGTGTCTATGGGATTCCAGTGGAATTAAATATGATAGATCTGACGCTGATTCAGACGGCCGCCACCGATAGTACACTTCTGCTTCCAGTACACAGATATGGGGGCGTGGGGGTTCGCGGCCATCGCAGCTGGGGTGGAGAGGAAGGGGCTGAGTTTGTTACTTCGGAGGGACGGACCCGGGCAGACGGGCATGCGACCAGAGCCCGCTGGTGCCATGTTGGGGGGCGCGTAGCGGGGCAGCAGGTAGGTATTGCCGTGCTCAGCCATCCAGAGAATCAGGAAGCCCCGCAGCCGATGCGGATTCATCCCACAGAGCCGTTCTTTAACTTTGCGCCGACCCAGGCGAGTGAACTTTCAATTTCCCCCGATGCCCCGACAGTATGGAAATACAGGTTTGTGACGTATGATGGGCCGCATAACACTGCGTTTCTTGATGCACTCTGGGAAGACTATGCAAATCCACTGACCGTACAGATCAGCCGTTCATCCAGCCCATGAATGTTCACACGAAAGAGCGGTTTGATGCCATTGTAGTCGGTTCAGGGATGTCCGGAGGATGGGCCATGATGGAACTCTGCCGACTTGGTCTCAAAACACTGGTTTTGGAGCGGGGACGAATGGTGCGGCATATCTCAGATTATATCACGGAACATAAACACCCGTGGGAATTACCCCACCGGGGGCGGGTCCCGCCGGCGACAGCCCGTGAACACTATCCGATCCAGCGCAAGACGTATGCGTTCTCCGAGAGTACGCGTCACTTTTTTATGCGTGACTCCGAGCATCCCTATGTGCAGGAGGAACCCTATACATGGATCCAGGCGAATGTGGTTGGCGGACGATCTCTCATGTGGGCACGGCAGAGTTATCGTCTGAGCCCGATGGATTTTATGGCCAATCTTGAAGATGGACATGGAGTGGATTGGCCGATCCGGTATGAAGATCTTGCACCATGGTACGATTATGTGGAAAAAACGATTGGCGTGAGCGGACAGGCCGAAGGGTTACCTCATTTGCCAGATGGGATTTTTCAAAAACCCATGGAGATGAATGCAGTGGAGCGGCAACTGAAGGATCATGTAGAGAAGCATTTCCCGGGAAGAGTTGTGACCATTGGACGAACAGCAACGCTCACGGAAGCAATCGGCGACCGGGCGGCATGCCACTATTGTGGTCCATGTGAACGAGGATGCTCCACAAGTTCCTATTACAGCACGGTGAGCGTCGCCCTTCCAAAAGCGCAGGCAACCGGGAATCTTACACTCCAACCGGACAGTCTGGTCTGTCAGGTCAATTACGATGAGACTACAGGCAGGGCTACCGGTGTAGATGTGATTGATCAAAAGACCGGGGATCGGCACACCTTCAATGGTCGGATAGTCTTCCTGTGTGCATCATCCATGAATACTGCACGCATTATGCTCATGTCCCGCAGTCGCAGTTTTCCAGACGGGATCGCCAATACCAGCGGTGCTCTGGGACATTACCTGATGGATCATCATTATCATGTCGGAGCGAATGCGGTATTTGACGGGTATGAGGATCGATACTATCAGGGGAATCGCCCCAATGGAATCTATATTCCAAGATTCCGTAACCTTGGACCGGAGACGCATCATCCTGCGTTCGTACGCGGATATGGGTTTCAGGGGTCCGCAAGCCGGCAGGGATGGGGGCGCGGCCACAGCATGTCCGGCTTTGGAGCAGAATTCAAGCATCGTCTCCGCACACCCGGAAGCTGGCGGATGGGATTGGGGGCATTCGGAGAAACCCTGCCGCGATATGACAACTACTGCGCACTGGATCCCGTCAAGCGGGATCAATGGGGATTGCCGGTACTTCGGTTCCATGTGACACGGGATGAGAATGACCGGGCAATGCGACAGGACATGATGGAGACGGCCGCCGAGATGCTGGAAGCCGCCGGGGCCAAAGAGGTAACCCCCTATGATACATGGCAGGATGCGCCAGGGCTCGGAAATCACGAGATGGGAGCCGCCCGTATGGGGCGTGATCCCGCCACCAGTGTTCTGAATGCATACAATCAGTGCCACGATGTCCCCAACCTGTTCGTGACCGACGGCGCCTGCATGACTTCCTCGGCCTGCCAGAATCCATCCCTCACCTATATGGCCCTGACCGCACGCGCCTGTGACTATGCCGCAGGACAAGTGAAAGAGGGGCGATTATAATCAATCTTTAACCATGGCATCCCATCAGGTCGTTGCATGTATGCTTTCGGAAGCGGCGATGACACGTCTGCAGAATCGCTGCGCAGTCACGATACGACATCTGAAAGCGCCCATTTCCGATGAAGAGATGGAGAAAGTACATGCAATTGTAACGACCCCGTATGACCGGGTGGATGCGGCGTTTCTTGATCGTGCACCCAATCTCAGGATCATTGCACAGTTTGGAGTCGGGACGGACAATATTGATCTGAAAGCGGCAAAGGGGCGCGGGGTGGTGGTCACACATACGCCGGGAGTTGTTGTATCAGCTACTGCAGACTTAACACTTGCGCTGATGTTGATGGTGACTCGCCGATGCAGGGAAGCAGGTAAGATTCTTGATCAGGGCCCCGAGGCAATGCCTCTCGGATTTGAACTGTCAGGGAAAACGCTTGGCATTATCGGTATGGGGCAGATCGGCGCTGCAGTTGCCCGTCGTGCCCAGGCCTTCGGGATGAAGATCCGCTACGCCAGTCGCAGGCAGGCCAATCCGACGATTGAGCGCGAAACTACTGCCGTACGACGCACCTATACAGAATTATTCAAAAGCAGTGATATACTCTCGCTGCACTGCGACCTCAATGCCGACAGCCGTCATCTGGTAAACGCCGGCTCGCTGGAACAGATGAAGCGTTCGGCAGTGCTGATTAACACCGCACGCGCAGAAGTGATTGACGAGGATGCCTTGGCAAGCGCGTTGACATCTGGACGGCTCTGGGGGGCGGGATTAGATGTGTTCAGTGCAGATCTGCCCGATGGGATTCGTTGTCATCCAAGGGTGGTATTGACCCCGCATTCCGGCACTGCAACGACCGAAGCCCGGGACGCAATGTCACATATGGTGGCAGACTCCATTATGGCCTGTCTAGGACAAGATGATCGGATTCCGAATCGCAAGGCTTAGGGTGGCGGTTTGCTGGCTGATCCTCCTTGGTATCCCGTCAGGGGTGGTGTGGGGACAAACCGACACGCTGGATGTCACGAAGATCCTGAAATATCTTTCCGAGGGGGATGCGGAAGCATTGGTGCGCCATGCAGAGGACTATCTGGAACTTGCACTTCTGGAGCAGCCGCGTCGCTATACCCGCTCGCAGGCGCTCTATGTGCTGAAAAAGTTCTATCGTCAGTATTCGCCAGATGGGTTTGAGCTGGATCATAGTATGACACAGGGAGAAGAATGGTGGCTGACGGGATCCTATTCGGTACGTGATCAGCGGCAGGAATTTCGTTTTTATCTGCGGTTTGGCGGTGTTTTTCCAAAGTACAGACTAATGGCCATACAAGTGATCCGTTCCTGATGCGTATTCCTTCGCTACAGAGGAAGTTCGGTGGCGTTGCCGTGGTATTCCTGCTGGTGATTCTGTTGTCATGGATCGGACAGCGGGTACATGTCCGGTTTGTGGGGCAGGGGATTGAAATGCGTCAACAAGATGCAATCACCACCGCACGGGAGTTAGTTGAGTCCGAGTTTGCAAACACCCAGAAAGCGATGCAGTTTGTGGCCCGTGAAGCGACTCGTCTGGCCTCTAGCCACGCATGGCCACTGGAGAGCATCCCCTCTGCCTCTCTGATTCAGGAATTGGGGAGCATCAGGCTTCCCGAACAGTGGTCCATGTCTATTTATGACATGGAGATGCGATTGATTGCCTGGCAGGGAGAGAGCCTTCCATTGGGAGGAACTGCGCTTACAGGTTATGTCGATTGGAAGATTCTGCGGGATGAAGACTGGCGCACGGCGTTGGTTCTTTGGGCCCCCCTCATTGTAGGGGATGCAATGGTTGGTCGTATTCGTGTGACGCAGAACCTCTTTTCACGGGCCCCCGTGCACAATTCGGTTCTGGAGGATTATGATATTGTAGATACCTGGAGGCGGCGTGCAAGATTGGACATTGAGGTCGCGTATGGGGATGCGCAGGGAGAGTATGTGCTTGAGTCTCTGGATGGGAAATCACTTGGAACGTACACGGTTACGCCCCCCTCGGAAGCCGAATTAATGATGGCAACCGCGGCATTCTACGACAACCTGATGGCCTTGGGGGGAACCCTGCTGGTTCTGTGGTTTTTGTGGGGCATTTGGCGATGGTATCAGGCGAAGCTGAAGCTGAGCCGGTTGGCAGTTTTTGCCGCTGCACTGGGGGCGGGGCGCTTTATTTGGCTTTATCTGGAGGTGCCAGCGATGTATCAGACGGGAAAAGCGCCACTGAGTCCGCTGTTTGATCCCGTGCATCTGGCCTCCACCCTGGGAGGCGGGCTAATGCGTACGATGGGAGATTTGCTCATCACCGCACTCTGTGTCTTCATTCTGGGAGTGGCGGCGCTTCGATATGCCCGTGCATGTTCCAAGCCGTCTGCCGGGCAGCGGAGCATCGTATGGATCCGCCTTGGGATTGGAGCCTTGGCCGGGTTGGGGCTAGCCTCCGTATTGCGGACAGTTATACATGCCAGTGTGTTGGATTCCACACTCAGCTATACAGGGCGCAGTGTGCTGGTGCCAGATTCACTGGAACTGGCGGTGTATGCATCTCTCGTCCTTTTTGCACTAGGATGTGTCCTGATCGTGTCGGCTGCTTTTTCTGCAGGGTTAAAAATGGAACCAGGTCGGACCTGCCTGGGAGTGCTGGGCACCGTAACCGTGGGGATGATCGTCGTATTGGATCAGTTTCAATGGAGTTCCTGGTTACTCAGCCTGGGTTTGGTGGCGACCTGTCTTTACATTGCCGTATGGGCCACGAAGGCGGATCTGTATTTGTGGCTCGCTGCCCGGCGGGCTGTGCCTGCTGCGTTAGCCGTGTGTCTGCTGTTGTATCCGGTATACTACGATGCCCTCAACCAGCGCAAGCGGGACCGTGTTGCGTATGCGGTGTCAACGTTTGATCAGGCAGGGAGCCCCGAAGTGTCTCTGGCCGTTCGGGAAGTAGTAGAGGAAGCATTGGAGAATTCCCAAATTCACGATGGGATTACATCAGGGGAAGATCTTGCAAAAGAGGCAGAGGATCTGCTGCGCGGCTCGCTTCTTTCTTCGCTGGGGGCGTATGATGCAAGCATTACCTTCCTGTCTGCCACGGGAGAAGAAATTCATACTAGTGGTAGCACCACATTGTCTTCCGAGGCGACACAGGAACTCCTTACCGGGTTAAGCACAGGAATTGAATTGCAGGCCAGTAATTATACCTTTGTAGAACCCCAGTCAACGGGCGTTGCCCGGTATCAGTATGCAGGGCTTGCCATGATCGGAGAGGGCTGGATATTGGTCCGGGCCCAGCCGCATATCGTTCCCGAAGAGGCGAATACTCCGCTTTTGCGAATCCTGTCCGCTTCCGGCTACCTTGATTTGTATGAAGATTTATCTCTGGCTTCCTATCGCAATGGGCGGCTGATCCGCACATTTGGAGACCGGTTTTCGAAATATCAATTGGACTCCGAGATAGCCTCGGACCTGCGTCAGAATCCATCCTTATGGCGGCGGGGAAATACCCGGGAGAGTAGCAGATATCTCACGTACTATCTTCATCGGGATAGCCATATTTTTGCTGCACGAATGGCCGTTGACGGTGCATTTGATCATCTCTATTATCTCCTTAGACTGGTGGCCGGCGGGTTAATCCTTTGCATTCCATTTTGCACATTCGGGTATATGATGCAGTGGAGGGCGGGCCTGCTTCCACGGGCGCGTCTAAGGTATCAGGATAAGGTGATGAATGCGTTCCTGTTATTGGGGATCATTGCCGTCATCCCGGTTGGAATTGCCGGATACAATGTGGTTACCGAAGAGAATGAGAAAGCCCTTCAAAGTTGGCTCCGCCAACATCTGGAGCGCATTGAGTCGACTCTGGCACCAGAGGGATGGATTGGCGGAAACAGTGTGACTGCACTGGAACGCATGGATATTGACTCTTTGTCGGCCCGCGTGGGACTGGATCTGAATCTCTATCAGGGAACCCGGCTTGTCGCAACTAGCCGCCGCCAGTTGATTGATGACCGTATTGTAGATGAACGACTTCCTGCAGAGGCATTCCGCGCCATTTATGGCGAGTCAGAACGCTTCATGTTTGTGGATCACAAACTGGGCGATTTTGAGTATACAGCCGGTTATCGTGCGATCCTGGATTCAAACGGGGATCCCGCGTACATCCTGTCCGTCCCGACCCTGCCGGAAGCGGAACGCATTGAAGAAGAGCGCGCACGCACACTTGCGTACTTGTTCGGTGCCATGTTGGGTTTGGGGATTCTGGTAATGTTTACCGGATCCATACTTGCCCGTGCATTGGCCCGGCCAATTGCGAGACTGCAGCAGGGGCTGGAAGAAGCTGCACAGGGGAAATTTGAACGGGTCCTGCCGGTGGAGTCCCGGGATGAGGTCGGAGCACTGGTCAATACGTTTAACACAATGCAGGGGCAGCTTGCAGAGAGCAGGCAGAAACTAGCCAGACAGCAGCGCCAGCTAGCCTGGAGAGAGATGGCCCGTCAGGTAGCTCACGAGATCAAAAATCCGCTTACACCAATGAAACTGTCTGTCCAGCATCTGCAGCGTTCCTTTGGAGGCAAAGATCCTGCCCGTTTTAAGAAACAGTTCCATCGTACAACCGAAACGCTGATTGCACAGATTGACTCTCTGGCCCATATTGCGAACGAGTTTTCTTCATTCGCCCGGTTACCCAGACGGAAGGTGGTAACATTTGATTTGCGGGAGGTGATTCGTGAAGCCCATGCACTCATGCAGGCAGAGGCATCGGTGGTCATGGAATTAAACCTTGCAGACAACCCGTTAACCGTTCAGGGAGATCCGAACGAACTGCGTCGCACCTATATCAACCTGATCAAAAATGCACTGGAGGCGGTGAACGATCAGGACCAGAGACGAATCACGGTCACGGCGAGACTGGACGTAGATCAGATCGTTACCGATGTCACCGACAACGGCAGCGGCATCCCTCCAGAGGTGCAGGATCAAATTTTTGAACCCAGCTTTTCAACCAAAACAAGCGGAGCAGGGTTGGGACTTGCCATCGCAAAGCGGGCGGTGGAACTCTCTGGCGGGGATATCAACTTCACAACCATGCAGGGGCGGGGGACCACGATGCAGATTACACTGCCTCTCTGGTCAGAGGAAGTATAGCGGACGGCTCAGGCGACTTCTTCACCGGAAAAGTCGCGGAAGCCAAAGTAGTGCAGCACATACTTGATCTTGGCTGCTTTTCCTGCCCCGAACCCTGGCATTGCCTTGATCCGCCGCTCAATCACCTCAATGGCTGCACCATCGTTCCAGAGACCTTCCGGTTTGCCATCGTAGTGATCCACAAGAAAGCGTGCAACCTTTCGCGTGGTATCTGCCATCTTGTTGGAGAAACGGTGCACCGCGGGGGATTCGGCAAAGGTTGCCCGCAGAGCGTCCTCGTTCATATCCGCAATGATGGCCAGATCAAGGTGTCCAAGGCGGTCATGGAGACGCTTTGCACCGGTGAAGGCAACTTCTGCGCGTACGCGCTGATCAAAAAGCAGACCTAGAATCGCTGCGGTGGGGCTTGCGGCAATAAAGTCATCTTCAGTTTTATCGCCGGTCAGCGTTCCCGATTCTGCAAACCGTTCCATCATTCGGCCGAGCCCTCCGCCGACGCTGCTAAAGTCAATCGTTTGAAAGTGCATGTTTAGATATTGCTTTTTTTGTGCCACGAGGTACCGCCTGCGCTGTCCTCGATGACAATGTTCATTTTGAGGAGTTCATCACGGATTTTATCTGCAGCAGCAAAATCCCGCGCCTCCCGTGCAACGGTGCGCGCCTGAATGAGTTCTTCAATTCTGCTGTCCTGATGGGGATCATTTTCAGGTGTATTCCCTTCGGGTCTTCCAATCCCCAACGCCATCGTAAGCTCCTGATTCTGCGGGCCGGTGTTTCGATGTACGATCCCCAGCAGATCCGAAACCTGATTCATGAATGAATAGGCATGGACACCGAGTTGATTCCTGCTTTGCAGGATTGTACGGACACCGCCGAGTGCCTGCGCAATGGCGGCGGGCGTATTCAGATCATCAAGGAGTGCATTCAGAACGGCCTGGCGTCTGTTTTTCAGGGTTTCTGTAATCGTAGATGTCCCTTCCGCGCCGCCATCATGTGCTTCTTTTGCAAGTTGAAATGCCTCCTGGAACCGTTTTACATGCCGTTCGCTGTCCCGGAGGGTTGCAAATGTGAAGTTAAAGGGCTTGCGGTATTGTCCGCTAATCAATGCGAGGCGTACGGCGAGGGGGGGGACCCCGCGCTCATGTACCAGATCCTTAACGGTGAGAAAATTCCCCAGTCGCTTGGACATTTTTTGTCCCTCTACCTGAAGGAAGCGCGTATGTGCCCAGTGCCTCGAAAATGGCCGTCCAGTGAGCGCTTCGGACTGGGCAATTTCGCATTCGTGATGCGGGAAGATGAGGTCTTCGCCTCCGGCGTGAAGGTCAATTTCATCTCCGAGGTAGGCTTGCGCCATGACCGAGCATTCAATATGCCATCCAGGAAATCCCCATCCCCAGGGACTGTGCCACTGCATCAGGTGGTCTGCGTCTTTTTTCCATAGTGCAAAATCACGCGGATCCTTTTTTTCTGGATCCACGACCACATCACGCACCGCAAGTTCAAGCGATTCTGCGGCTTTATTTCCAGACAGTTTGCCGTAGTCTGCGAAACTTTCCACCGAGAAGTATACGCCGGATGAGGTCTGATACGCCGCCCCGCAGGACAGCAGATGTTCGATGGTTTGAATCTGCTCCCGGATATGTTCGGTTGCCCGTGGCCGGACATCCGGTTCCAGCAGGTTCAGGGTCTGCCAGTCGGATTGAAGGGCCGCCGAATAGTGGCGGCTGAGATCCCATACATTTGCAAACCTCTCCCCGGCCGAGGATTGCAGTGCACTGGCCATACGGTCTTCTCCGGAGGCATCAATCGTATCGTCATTGGTGAGATGCCCGACATCGGTAATGTTCGTGACATAGGTTGTTTTCCAGCCCAGTGCCTGCGCGGTTCGAAGAATGAGATCGGCCGTCAGAAACGAACGGAAGTTCCCGATATGTGCATAAGAGTATACCGTTGGACCGCAACTGTAAAAGCGCAGGTGACCGGGTTCAATCAGGGATAGCGGCTCAACCTTTTTGGTAAGGGTGTTGTAAAGTCGAAATTCGCGATTCATATAGGGATGTGCCGAAAGAGCGGCACCTGTAACGTTATTGCGGCTTCTGTGTGCCCATGAGCACGGTCTTGATATCCTGATCAAGGATTGCTTGAAGATTGGCCTGTACGGTTCTAGTGAAACCTGGACAGTCATTCAGAGAAACTCCCCACAGGTTCTGACTGGATAAAACCTCATGGACAAAGCCTGGGATCAATGTGTTTTTTTTTGGCCACCAGTCCAGAAACAGTTCTGCATGATCATCATGAATCGGATAGGTTTTACCTCGGAGATGGCCGTAGACGGTTCCATCGGATGTGGAGGTTCCGCGCATAAACCGAAGCCATGCGGCAAAGCCGAGTGCAATTCGCCGGGGGGCGGGTCCATTTGGATGCTTCTGATAGTAATCCATGAGGGTAGGCACCGCCCGGTGTCGGAGTTTTGTGGTGGACTGAAGGGTAATATCAATCAGGCGATGGTATATATAAGGATTTTTCCAGCGCTGAAGCACCTCGTCAATGTAGGGATCTACGGTTGCGGGATCTACGGGCAGTACAGGGCCGATCTCATCTCGCAGAAGGGATTCAATAAAGGTACGGACCACCGGGTGGGTCATGCTGTCCAGTACGGTTTCACATCCTGCCAGAAGCCCAATGGGTACAGAGAGTGTATGTCCACCGTTGAGCAAACGGATTTTTCGTGTCCGATAGGGAGAGATGTCTGGCGTGACCACGATGCCGTCGGCATCCCTGGAGAAGCCTAGTTTCTGGTGCAGGGTTTCATCTCCCTGAATGGCCCAGAGTCGGTATGGTTCGCAGACCGTAAGCAGTTCATCCCGGTATCCGATCCGGGTGTAGGCCGTCTCTAATTCCGCTTTTTCAGGCGGCCCCGGCACAATGCGGTCTACCAGTGTATTGCAGAACGGAATGGAATGCTGAATCCAGTCTGTGAAGCGTGCCCCCAGATGCCAGCGCTGTGCCTGTTTGATGACCAGATCACGCAGGATGTCTCCATTATTGTTAATCAGTTCGCAGGGCAGGATGGCGATTCGGCTTGAATCCGTATAATGGAAAAATTCTGCGCGCGTATACAGCAAAGCACAAAGCCGTCCGGGAAACGATTGTGGAGAAGCTTGCGGGTCACTGCTGTGGAGTGAGAGACCGATCTCCGTGGTATTGGAAAGGACGACTTCCAGATGGGGACTTTTGGCAAGTGCGAGCACCTGATTCCAGTGGCTGCCGGCAGACAAAGCATGGCTTACAGCGGTGACCGAATATAGGTTATCCACCAGTTTGTTCTGCTGCTGCCCACGCGTCCACAGGGTATAGCGTCCTTTCTGCTGATTCAGTAATTCTGCACGTCCGCTGGGGGTGGATGCAACCATTACAATGCGGCCGTTATAGTGCCCGGACCGATTTGCTTCGTCAATCAGACTATCTGCAAAGGCCCTCAGGAAGCGACCTGTTCCGAACTGAAGTATTTTCTCCGCCACGTGTTTCGTGTCTTGATTATTCAAGGAAAAGGCCAGGCAGCCATAAGCTCAGGCCAGGAAAGTAGGTGACCACCATCAGTGCGGCGATCATTGCAATAAAGAAGGGGAGCAGCGGTCGGGTCACCTCTGCAATTCTAGTTCCTGCGACCCCGACTCCAACAAAAAGTACGCTGCCCACCGGCGGAGTACACAGCCCAATGCAGAGGTTCAGAACGATGATGATTCCAAAGTGAATCGGATCAATCCCCAGTGCGGTTGCAATCGGCAGGAAGATGGGGGTAAAGATGAGTACAGCAGGAGTGATATCCATGAAGATTCCGACGCACAGCAGGATTACATTAATGAGCAATAGAATGACAATCCCGTTATCGGTCAGGGCCAGAAGCGACTCGGTGAGCTGTTGCGGGATATTAACATAGGCCATGATCCACGACATACCGACCGAGGTGGCAACCAAAAGCAGCACAACGGCGGTGGTTCCGCTGGCATCAATAAGGATTTGGGGGAGATCCTGGAAGGTAATTTCCCGGTAGATCAGTGCAAGGATCAAAGCATACAGTACGGCGACCGCCGCTGCTTCGGTGGCGGTAAAGAAGCCGGCGACAATCCCGCCCATAACAACCACAAGCAGGGTAAGGCTGGGGATTGCATCCAGAAATCGCCACAGAACGGTTCGTATCCTGGAGGCCTGGGCGGCCCCGTAACCCCGGCGAAGTGCAATGACGGCCGCCACGACCATCAGCGAGAGACCGACCAGGAGTCCAGGAAGGTAGCCCGCCAGAAACAGTGCTGCGATAGAGACACCGCCACTGGCGAGCGAATAGACAATCAGGATATTACTGGGAGGGATCAGCAGCCCTGTCGTTGCCGATGTAATATTTACGGCAGCGGTATAGTTACGATCATAGTTATCTTCCTCCATCTGGGGGGTCATGATTCCACCGACTGCGGAGGCGGCGGCCACGGCAGATCCAGAGATGGCTCCGAAGAGCATGGAGGCCATAATATTCACATGCGCCAATGCACCGGGCAAAAGCCCGAGCAGGGCGCGTGCAAAATCAATGAGTCGCCGGGCCATCCCGCCCCGGTTCATGATCTGGCCTGCAAGGATAAAGAATGGGATTGCCAGCAGAGCAAAGCTGTCCAGACCGGTTGCAATGCGCTGTGCCTGTGTTGTGAGGGCGGGCCAGGTTCCCATGCTGACCAGCATGGTCGCCAAAGTTGCAAGCCCAATGCTGTAGGCAATCGGAACCCCAATCAGGAGCAGCCCCACAAAGGAGACGACAAGTACAAGAATTTCAGTGGTTTCCATTCCGGAGTCCGGTTACCTCGTTCATGAGATCCAGAATAGCATACCAGGCAATAAAGAACCCGCTCAGCGGAACGGCGAGATACACATATCCCAGTGGAAGTTGCAGGCTGGCGGATGTCTGTCCGAGCGCAAGCATGGTCCACACCAGACGCAGCCCCCCGGCAAACAGGGCTGCGAAGGCAAACAGGAGTACAAGGGATTCAATGAGGATGCGCAGAAGGTGTGCACGGCTCCCTGAGAGTTTGCCTGGCAGAAGGTCGACACTAAGGTGCATCCTGCGCCCGGCAGCATAGGCTGCACCGATGAGGCCTACCCAGATCATCAGGTATCGTGCGAGTTCTTCGGTCCACGAACTAGGGTTGCCCAGAATAAATCGCGTAAATACCTGCCACAGTACATCCAGAACCAGTACGGCCATAAGTATCGCAACCAGTGTGGAGAGTGTATGATCTAGTATTTTTCGGGTATGAGTCATCCAGATTTTGAGATCATCATTCAGCGGGGATGTGTTCGATGGAGCAATCCGCTGGTGAGTCGCACGGCACAGTTGCACGGATTTGTTCAATCAATGTGAAGATGGCAGGCATGTCCCGGTACTCGTCATACAGATGCCGCACACGTTCTGCGAAGGGTGCCTTATCGGGATAGATAATTTCCACGCCTGCTTCCTGTACTTTGTGCAACGCTTCATCGGTTGCTGCTTTCCACAGTTTCTTCTGATATTCCGCGGATTCATCCGCGGCCTGCTGAACCCAGACCTGTTGTTCCGGATTCAGGCGATCCCAGATAATGGTACTGACCAGCAGCACATCGGGAAGTCCTGTATGTTCGTCTAATGAGTAGTATTTACACACCTCATAGTGTCGGGATGTATAGAACGAGGGAGGGTTGTTTTCCGCACCATCCACGACTCCTTGTTGAAGGGCGGTATAGAGTTCGCCCCACGCAATCGGAGTTGCGGATCCCCCTAGACTGTTGACCATTTTCACCTGGGTTGCACTCTCAAGGGTACGTATTTTTAGTCCCTCTAGGTCACTGGGCGAGTAGATGGGGCGATCTTTGGTATAAAAACTTCTGCTTCCGGCATCATAATACGTAAGTCCGCGCAGCCAGTATTGTTCACTTGAAAGCAGTATTTTTCGTCCAACTTCCCCTCCGAGTACATCGTATCGATGTGCTTCGTTACGAAACAGATACGGCAAGCTCAGCACCGTGTATTCCGGTGCAAACCCTTCCAGTACTGCTGAAGCGACCTTTGTCATTCCCAGGCTCCCGAGTTGCAGGAGTTCCAGAAGTTGGCGTTCGGTGCCAAGCTGCTGACTTGGATAGATCTGGAGCTGAAGTGTTCCTCCAGATAAACTGTCCAGCCTCTCCTGCATGAAGACCATGGCGTAATGGACAGGATGGTTGGTGTCAAGACCATGGCCAAGTTTAATGACCTCCACAGTATCCGTACGGGTACAGCCGGCGGAAAGGAGGATCCCCAAAATGACCATTCGACCTATGCGTCGTTCGCGTGTCCAGCGCATGCTACCGTGTTATATCTTCCGGGTATTCCTGACCTGCGACGGATAATATAGGATAAGCCGGCAGATTTTCCGGTCAGCCCCCTGCCTGTATTGCAGCATGGTTATACGCAAATAATTGAAGCGGAGCGGAACATTGCAAACTCATTCATAGATGATGTCTAATGATAGGAATGACCCCGGAATATACCATACTGCAACGGATTCTTCGTGCGGACATCGTCGTCCTTCATCCAACGATTCATGTTGTTCCAAAAATACACACGCAAAAAATCGTGAGGATGGGAGGATGCGGGACTGCGATGTGTGCGTATTGAAGATGTGTAATTGCAGAATTTGGTGCCAGCCGGGGGAAATCATCGTGGAATCTATTTCAGCAGCGTCATGATTTTAACGGCCCTGTGTTTTTCGGTTCGCAGGACATAAACATACGTATCACTGGCCAGACCTGTCCCGTCGAATGAAACTATATGACGGCCTGACTGTCGCACATCGTCCACAAGTGTCCGCACTTTCTGCCCTAACAGATCATACACAGTGAGCGTAACGCGCTGCGTATTATTGAGGGAAAATTCAATCGCTGTCGATGGATTAAATGGGTTTGGATAATTCTGTTGCAGCGTGTGGGAACTTTGAATCTCATTCTCCAGAGATTCAACAGAGGTTATTTCACCTGCATCCGTGATGGTGATCTCCACAGAATTTTCCGTCCCAGCCAGAATGCCTGCAGGCAATGTCCCCAGTGTGACGGTGAATGTTTCATGGTCAAGGTCGTCATCCTCTGTGGTTGCAATCACACCGGATGCACTCAATTCGTCTTTACGGATGATGATGGAAGTAAGGACATCATAGTCGCCGTTTTCTGCCGTGCCTGAAGTAAGAACAAGTGGAATGGTGACTTCGCTGGAGACTGTTTTCGACAGGGTGGCCGTTGCGGTCACTGCCTCGCCTTCGGGGACCGGATTCGGAGAGGCGGACAGCGTAACCGCTGCATCATTGTTGGTGATGGTCAGCGTATGCACATTTGCACTTCCCACATCGTACCCTGTGCCGCCCGTCAGCGTCAGGGTAATGGTCTCGTGATTCTCTTCCAGATTGTCATCTATGATGGTAATCAGGATATTCGCTTCCGTTACACCTGTGGCGACGGAAACGGTCCCTGAATCATCCAGACGGTAGTCGATGCTTTCGGTCGCGGTGCCACCCGGTTGGTAATTCAAGATTAAACTCTCCTCTGGTGCAACACTGAGTCGCAGGGGCAGGGTATAGGAACCCACATCTTCGCTTACGCTGCCCGAAGCGGAAATGAACGCAGCCTCCGGCTTAAAAGTAATCACCGGGGGTGTTCCGTCGTTGTCCGTGATGGTCAGCGTATGTTTGTTTGCGCTCCCCACGGTATATCCGTCGCCGTCGGTCAGGGTCAGGAGAACCGTCTCATTGTTTTCGGTTACATCATCATCGGTAATCATGATGGGAATATTCACCGAGATTGCATTTGCCGTCACGGAAACAGTTCCTGAACTGGTGTAG
>JAJECV010000011.1 GCA_022821875.1 Rhodothermales bacterium | reverse complement strand
GTCAACCGGTATCTCTGGAATGCGGCGCTGGCGAAAGCCAAAGACGATTACGCGGAAACCGGGCAATCTCAGACCTCTCAGTTTGATTTCTACAAGTGGTATAAAGTACACAAGGATGCGGTCGCACCATGGCTAAGAGAGTATCCTGTCAACGCAACTCGCACTGGACTGAAGGATCTATCGGATGCCTACAAGCAGTTCTTCAAGAAAAAGCGAGGGTTCCCTAGGTTCAAGAAAAGGGGCAAGGCGAAAAGAAGTTTCGCCGTAGATGTTTCAGGGGGGAAGATGTTTTCAACGAATGGATACTTCCGGCTAAAGCGGGGTATGCATGTGAAGATGCTGCGAGTTTATCGCGTGAACCGCTACACAAATCCGGTGCCCAAGACGGCCCGCATCTTTGAAGAAAACGGGAACTGGTATATGACGGTCGTCTATGAAGTGGACGCGACCCTGCAAGACGCGGACGGCATTGGCATTGGGGTCGACCGTAATTGCGGGCAGGTTGCGGACAGTGCGGGAAGGATCTTCTATCTGACCGACACCTCTGGTATTGAAAAGCGCATCAAGAAGCTTCAACGCCGACTAGCGAAAAAACAGAAAGGAAGTCATTCCTGGAGGAAACTAAAGAAAACCATCGCACGCCATGAACGCAAGATCAAGAACATCCGAAGGAATGACTTGCGTCCTATTGCCTTATCGCTCACCGAAATCTCTACGCTTGTCATTTTGGAAGACCTGAAAACCAAAGGTATGACCGCAAGCGCGAAAGGAACGGTGGAGAATCCGGGCAGGAACGTGAAGCAGAAAGCAGGACTGAACCGCTCGATACTGGGAACAGGATGGGCGATACTGGAGCAGTTCCTGCGGGAGCGAGGCGTGGTGATCAAGGTGCCCCCACATTATACATCACAGACATGTAGTAAGTGTTCCTGTGTGAACGCAAAGAATCGGCAAAAGCAGTCCGAGTTTCTATGTCTGGCGTGCGGGTACCAGGCGAATGCGGACACAAATGCGTCCGTAAATATCCGGGCGTCGGGGATGGCGTCCTGGCACGAATTGTGCCGAACGGGTTGTGGAGCCTATATAAGACCTGTCATTGCGGAGCGCAAGCCTGCAATGACAGGCAACGGGCGATGAAACACCAAAAAGAATATGGTGCCCATGGGCACTCATGTATATAATTCCCTAACAGAACTATACTATTAAAGACAAACCGTCCATATGCCTATTCGCCGAATTCAATTACTGTTTCTCTGCTGCATGATTGCCGTGCCCGTACAGGCGCAGCGCACCGTCAAACCCGTGCTGCATGGCCGTCACTGGGTTGCAATCACGGGCAAACCCCTTGGAGCCACCGCAGGTGCCATGATGTTTTCAAAAGGAGGAAATGCCGTGGATGCAGCCTGTGCAATGCTCGGAGCAACAAGCACCATGTGGGATGTGCTAAGTTGGGGCGGCGAAACACAGGCCCTGATCTATGACCCGAATCAGCAAAAAGTGGTTGGTATTAATGCCCTGGGAGCAGCACCGACGGGAGCAACCGCCGAGTTCTATAAAGATCAGGACATGAAGTACCCTCCCGAATATGGCCCGCTGGCAGCCGTCACGCCCGGCACTCCTGGCGGACTCATGGTCATGCTTGCTGAGTATGGCACACTCAGTCTGAAAGATATTCTGGAGCCCAGTATTCAGATGGCCGAGGGATATCCAATTGAACGGTCTGCCATCCGGTCTATTGAAAATCACGCCGAACGCATTTCGGAATGGCCCTACTCCAAACCGGTTTACCTTCCAAATACGGATGAAGAGAATCCAGCCCCGAGAGAAGGGCAGCTTTTCGTACAGTCAAACCTGGCAGAAACCCTGCGTAAACTGGTTGAAGCAGAAGCCGCCGCCCTGGAGGAAGGCAAATCACGTAAAGAAGCTATCTATGATGCCTATGACCGCTTCTATCGGGGCGATATTGCGGAAGAGATTGTTCGTGGAACCCGGGAGCAGGGAGGCCTGATCACCCTAGAGGATCTAGATCAGTGGCAGGTATACATTGAAGAGCCGGTGATGACCGACTACAAAGGCATCCAGGTCTATAAACTTACGTCATGGGTCCAGGGACCGGTGATGCTGCAGGCACTGAACATGCTGGAAACCATGGATCTGAAGGCAATGGGCTACAACAGTACCCGCTACATCCACGCGCTGTATCAGGTCATGAACATGACCTTTGCCGACCGAGACTTCTACTACGGAGATCCCTACTATCCCCCTGCCGAGCCGATGGAAGGTCTCCTGTCCAAAGAATATGCCAGTGCCCGGGCGCAGGCAATCAACTGGAACGAGAACGATCCAGATATCAAACCCGGGGATCCGTATCCGTTTCAGGGAGAGGAAAACCCCTACCTGCATTATCTGGACCAGTGGTCCGAAGAGGATACCACCAGTTATGGGAGTGACTTCTCCTATGAATCCGACTTTTATGCGGGAACGACCTCCATTCAGGCCGCTGATGCGGAAGGCTGGGTCGTCTCCATTACGCCCAGCGGCGGCTGGATCCCTGCAGTCATTGCCGGGGAGACAGGGGTTGGATTAAGCCAGCGGATGCAGAGTTTTGTCCTGGATCCCGCCGAGAACCCCTACAATCTGCCGGAGCCGGGCAAACGGCCGCGCGCAACCCTGACCCCGGCAATGGCACTCAAAGATGGACTTCCCTATCTGTCCTTTGCCGTTCAGGGCGGGGACAGTCAGGACCAGAATCTGCTCCAGTTTTTCCTGAACATCGTTGAATTTGGTATGAATGTGCAGGAAGCAGTGGAGGCGGCCAACATAAACAGCTTTCAATTACGGGGATCCTTTGGCGATCATGAGATCCGGCCCGGTCGACTCTTGCTGAATAATGAAGTCCCCGACTGGATTCGGAAAGAACTCCGGGACATGAACTACAACCTCACATTCGGTGCACGCACCAGCGGACCGATCACTGCCATCCAATTTGACCGAAAGCACGGCACCCTGTGGGGCGGAGCAAGTGATCACGGAGACGACTACGGGATTGCGTGGTGACCTCCGGTTTTAACGATTAACCGATTCCGTGATTTTCAAGTTCGGGGCTTTTTGCGCGGTAATACCTTGTCACGTTTCCATATAGGAAGATGATGACGAAAAACGCGGCCGACCACCGCAATGATGGATCATTGATCACCATCAGGGTAAACAGCAAAACGCATGCGATAAGGCCAATAAGCAGGTCCTGTCTGGAATTGGGTTTGATTTTACCCTTGTAGTAGAGCGGACATCCAAACAGAACAGCAGCCATGAACAGGCCGAACAGTACGAATTCGAATACAATCTGCATGTCGTTAATGGTCTTGCGTACACTGTGCAAATGCTCTGCTCCATCCTTTTGTTCCGGTGCAGATCATTTCCGGCCTAAATTATGCATCAACTCACTTGCGAGTTCTTTGGCAAAGGCCGGATCATTGATGTGAAGGTCGTGTTCCCTCACCGACACCGCTGAACTGCAGTGGGCGCGGAGCGAAGCAAACAGTGATTGATTGGCATCCGGACTAAAGAAAGGCTGACCGGGAGCATCCAGCATGCTGACTCCCTTCAGAGGAATCAGCAAGGTCACTGGTGCACGCGCCCGACTAAGCCGGATGCCCATCTCTCTGCCGATCCGGGTGCACTCCTCTGCGCTGGTCCGCATCAACGTGACATTGGCATTGTGCGGGTGCAGCACGCGCTCCCGAAATTTCTCTGGAACCGTCTCCGGTGTGCAGTAATTCACCATGTCCAATGCACCGCACGAAATCACCTGTGGAATGCATGCGGTAATGGCGGCTTCCAGTCGGTGCGGACCAGCACTCAAAACCCCTCCCACCACTTCATCGCACCATTCCGTTGTCGTAATGTCGGCAACTCCCTCAAAAAAACCGTCCGCAATCAATTTTTCCATTGCACGCCCCCCGCTGCCCGTTGCATGAAAAACCACGACCTCATATCCTGATCCCTCCAAATGATCACGCACCTTTGTGACACACGGAGTCGTCACCCCGAACATGGACGCAGCAATCAAGGGGCGTGGATCAGGAATACCATCTGCATGGTTCTGCTCCACCATCCCGCAGAGCGCCCCCGCTGCATTGCGGATGATCACACTGCTGATCTGATTTAACCCGGCAATATCTGCAACCGAGTACATCATCGCAATGTCACTCTCACGAATATAGGAAGCGATATTACCGGAAGCGAGCGTAGAGAGCATGACCTTGGGAAGCCCAATGGGTAGAGATCGCATAACAGCCGTCCCTATCGCGGTACCGCCTGATCCTCCTAAAGCCAGAACCCCCGCCAACTGAGGTGCTGCATTCTGTGCAAGTGCAACCGCACCCCGTGTCATGACATCAAGGGCGTGACTCCGACTTCCAGATTCCCGCAGTGCTGAAAGAGTGCTCCCTCCGGCTCTTGCCACATCTTTCGCCGATAAGTCTGGTTCGCACCAAGGATTACCCATAACCCCTGCATCCATCAGGATGCAGGGAAGTCCCCGGGATTGAATAAGATCAAGTGCGTACGCATATTCCACTCCTTTCGTGTCCAGCGTACCCACCAACAGAATCTTTTTGGGCATCATGAGTGCAGCGTTCGCCCGGGATGCACAGCAAAGCTGTTCAAATCAGCGGGGCTAAAACATTTCAAGACTGATTTTAAGCTCATCGGTATCCAGTTCAATGGCTTTGTGGTCATCACGCAGACGATAATCATTTATCCTCTCTGGCAACAACTCTTTTGGGGTGTTCATCTGAAAGAGTGTGTCGGCAACCACATACCAGTCTTCCATGGTCAGATGTACCACTGCCTCCGTGCCGGTGGCTACCATTGGGGCATACTGTAATACCTTGTTCAGGTGGTTGATGCCCTGCTTTTGATGAAGGTTTGGATCCATTCTGTTGTTTGAGTTAGAAGCTATCGTTAAGACCAATCGGAGTTAGGTACCGTACAATCACACAGGCTCCCTGTCACGATCAGGATAAAGGTACTACGCGGCAGCCAGATTGAGTAATTATCGCAAAAAGTCAAAGAGTCTCATGTGTGGAAGTCCGGCCAGATAGCAGATAAGTCCGTCATTTGCAGTACCACGAAGATGTGGAGTCACGCCATCTCCAATCTGGAACATTGTTAACATAGACTCCGGTCAGGTTATTCCAATATTAAGC
Organism: Rhodothermales bacterium; assembly: GCA_022821875.1. Taxonomy (GTDB): domain Bacteria; phylum Bacteroidota; class Rhodothermia; order Rhodothermales; family Bin80; genus Bin80. The sequence goes on along the minus strand of JAJECV010000011.1, from coordinate 17,395 downwards.
ATCCTAAAATGCAAATATTCGGCCACGCCCCCGTTGAGCAGTACATGACTTACTGTCAGTCTAGTGCAGGTTGGACATCTTGTTAAGCCTAAGCTCTCGTAATGTTTCTACAGAAATCATTTTCGCCACCTCGCCGAACTGTTCACTCAACTGATTCCACCCATAGAGCCCTTCTCTATGATGCCAGTGCTCATCCTCAGCAGGACCTTCCGTTTCTGAATCTCCCATAATAGCCGCGTATCCGATATTTGATATTCTTCGTATCTTCCTGCACTACATTCCAAATTTAAATTTGAACACTCAAACCCGACAACAAACTCATGACCAATCTACAAGCGATCTTTCCAGAGGAGGAACTGGAGTCTCTGGTGAACAAGCATCCTGCCAGACTGGCCCAGGTGCTTCGTACTCCGGATTGCGTACCGGAATTAATGAAGTTAATTATGCAGGCGGAAGTCACCGAGCACTGCGGGATTCCGCAGAAGCATTCCAAAACAAAATGTAAGCGTTGGGGAAGCAATCCAGGATCTGTATTCTGGAACGAGGCCCGAACTCCCATCCAGGTTCCACGGGTTCGCAATACGGAGACGAAAAAAGAAGTGCCGTTGGAAACCTATACGCATTTTCATGCGAAGAACTCCGACTTCACACACAACCTGATGCGGAGTGTGCTGCATGGATTGTCCCGACGTAAATTTGGCCAAACGGCAGCGCATGTGGCGGACAGTTTTGGGCGCAGCGGCTCCACCACTGGACATGTGTTTAAGGAGGAGACCGAGAAAGCTCTGGAGCACTTCATAACGCGGCGTTTTGATGATCTGGAGTTTGTTGCGATCCTGATTGACGGAAAGACGCTCCGGCAAGAGCAGATTCTGTTGGCGGTGGGACTGACTACCAAGGGGGAAAAGATCATCCTGGGGTTCGTGGAGGCCAAAACCAGATTTCATTCCCGTGTCGTTGTGCTGCTGCAGGATTTGCAGGAACGCGGCTTCCGGGCGACAGAGACATTGCTGGTGTTGCTCGATGGTGCAAAGGGGGTGCGCAAAGGCGTTCTTGAGTTCTTTGGAGATCAGGCGCTAATTCAGCAATGTCCGTGACGAAGGCGGGAAAATATGACATCCAGAATCAATAACACTGACTTTGTCGCAGAGACCCGGAGAAAATTAAAAGCGGCGTATGCCGCAGACCTCCGTGCCCAGACAAAAGGACAACTGCTGACTCTGACTCGAATCCTGGAAGACCGATGTCCCAGGGCGGCCAGCTTGCGAGGTTCTTGTAAAACGAACAATCCAGGCTAAAAAGCACTCCTGGATGTACTCAGGTAAACAAAAAGCCTCAAGATTGAGAATTTTGCAAGAGGCTCTAATATTTCCAAATCGCTGCAAACAACAAATCTGGAACAGTACATCTCTTTCATCCAGATGAGCACAGCAGTTCTGGAAAACTGAACTATCTTTGAACTTACTGGAGCGACCCTGTCACTTTGCCGTAAAACGTAGTTTGTCACAAAGACTTCACCTGATGCGTCTTTATGTGGATCTATTGCACCATGTCCTGCGTCACGGGCACGAGCGTCGCGACCGCACAGGGACCGGTACCATCAGTGTTTTTGGATATCAGATGCGATTCTCGCTCCAAGAAGGGTTTCCGATCTGTACCACGAAGCGGGTATGGTTTCGAGGACTTGCATGCGAACTTTTGTGGTTCCTGTCCGGCTCAACGAACATTAAGCCGCTGGTGGATCAGGGAATTTCGATCTGGACCGCATGGCCGCTCAAAAATTATCTGCAACATCAGAATCTAAAAATACCACCCTCTGACTCCGGTGAATGGGCCGCCTATCAGAGTGAGTTTGAGGATCAGATCCGCCATCAAGACGGGTTTGCAAAGCAGTGGGGCGATCTAGGGCCCGTGTATGGCAGACAGTGGCGCTCTTTTTCCGGTGTAGATCAGATTGCATCGGTCATCGAATCTCTAAGACAGAAACCATGGAGCCGACGGCATATTGTGAGCGCGTGGAACCCGGAAGAACTCCCCCGGATGGCGCTCCCTCCCTGCCATATGTTTTTTCAGTTCTCAGTCATCGGCAGTCAGTTATCCTGTCAGCTTTATATTCGCTCCAACGATCTGTTTCTCGGAGCCCCCTTCAATATCGCCCAGTATGCACTCTTAACACACTTAGTTGCTCATCAGGCAGACCTGGAGCCAGGAGAACTCATCTATACCATCGGCGATGCACATATTTACCTGAACCACCTGGATCAGGTGAAAAAGCAACTGGAGCGCAAACCCTATCCGCTCCCTGCTCTAGACATCTCCCGAAAACCGGATTCACTGTTTGAGTATACGTATGCGGACTTTGCTCTTAAGGGATATCAGCACCATCCGGCCATCAAAGCACCCGTTGCTGTCTAACTGAAGCCATGGTTCAATCATGACATCACGGAAACCGAACAAACACCAAAAGACTGTACTTCAGGATGTCTATGAGGAGAATCAAAGGCTCCTCGGACGGGAGGTGTCCGTGTCGGGAAAAACAGCAAAACCTACCGTCATGATCCTGTTAATGGCGCTCACAATCGGATTTTTCCTGGGTGGTCCAGAGGAAAAAACTGCGTCCAGCCCCGTCAGCTCCGTTGAAGAACTTCTTTCCCCCGAAGAGCAGGTGCGTGCATCCATGAATGAGATTACCGAAGAGGATCCCCTGATTGATGCATCGGTTCTGTCGCAGATCTATGGACTCAGTGTGCGGACGATTATGATTGATCCCGGACACGGAGGCCATGATCCCGGCGCTGTAGGGCAGGCCGGCTTAACGGAAAAGACGATTACACTGGATCTGGCACTGCGACTGGAAAGAAGACTGAAAGCACACGGGTTTAATGTTATTCTGACCCGGCAGAAGGATATCAGCGTGAGTCTCAAACGCAGAACTGAACTCGCACAGGAAAATCAGGCAGACCTGTTTGTTTCGATTCATGTGAATTCAGTTCCCGTAGATACACTGGCCATGATTGAAACGTTTTACTTCAGTCCACGCGGTGACGCACGGGTAGAAGCAATTGCGGAGATGGAAAATTCCAATTCCGGATACAGTGTGGGGGAATGGCAAAGCAATCTTGAAACCGTGGGACGTACCGTAAAAGTGGAAGACAGTCGCCGACTGGCCTCCCATATTCAAAGCGCCATGATTTCGAAGATGCGGGAACTCAACCCCAATCTTGTGGATTGGGGAACTCGCCCGGGCCCTTTTGTTGTGCTTATGAATTCAAATGTACCTGCGGTCTTAGCGGAAGTTACTGCCCTCTCCATGCCGGAAGAAGAGCAGCATCTCATGGACATTGAATACCGTAAACAACTCGTTCGTGGCCTTGAATCTGGAATTCTCTCGTATATTTCCGAACAGGAGGGGAACCCAACCTAAAAATTAAACTAAGTATGTCAAACACTTCTCACGCATCAGACGAAATTCTGCATATCGGAATTGATCTGGGAACATCACGAAGCGCCGTCGCGGCCAGCAATGGCCGGCGCAACTGGGTACACAGCTATGTAGGCTGGCCCCGTGACTTCGTTGCACGCAGGATGCTCAAACGGGATGTCCTTATCGGCATAGATGCCATCGAAAACCGGAACTCCGTCAACCTGGTCCGCCCTCTGGAATACGGGGTCATCCGGGATGGAACCTCCACGGATGAAAAAGCCGTCCGAGAACTGATCAGCCACCTGATTGAACTTGCCCAGCCGGAAGAGGGACAGAAAATTTATGCAGCCGTCGGCGTTCCTGCGGAGGCCCTGCGGGTCAATAAACTTGCGATACGCAATGCCGTGGGAGAGTGGGCAGATACGCTGATGCTGGTATCCGAACCCTTTGCAGTCGCATACAGACTCGGTGCACTCAATAATACCTGCATTATTGACATCGGTGCGGGTACGATTGATTTCTGTGTGATGCACGGGACCATGCCCGGCGAAGAGGATCAGCGCTCACTGCGTACCGCAGGCGATCATATTGATCAACAACTCTTCAGTCTCCTTTCAGAGCGCTTCCCAAATTCACCTCTGAGCGAGACGTTTGTTCGGGAAATCAAAGAAAAATATGGAAGTGTATCCGAGGCATCCAATCAGTTCGGAGTCCGGCTGCCCATTGCCGGCAAATTTGAAGTGCATGACATCACCGAGGAAGTCCACCGGGCCTGCGACTCGCTGGTGCCTGCGATTGCGGAGACGCTCATTGATTTGTTGAGTGGTTATGAACCAATGCTCCAGGAACGGGTACGAAATAACATCTATTTAGCTGGCGGCGGAAGCCAGATCCATGGCCTCGCAAAAGCAATCAGTTCCGCCCTCGAAGAGTACGGACACTTTACCATCTCCCCCATTGATGACCCGCTGTTCAGCGGGGCCGAAGGTGCTCTGAGTCTAGCCCAGGATATGCCGGAAGAGTATTGGGAAAGCATGTAATAGGGAATTATATCCATGAGTCACAACTCTCATGGTCTTTTTGGTGTTTCATCGCCCGTTGCCTGTCATTGCAGGCTTGCGCTCCGCAATGACAGGTCAACCATAGGCTCCACAACCCATTCGACACAATTCGTGCCAGGACGCCATCCCCGACGCCCGGATATTTACGGACGCATTTGTGTCCGCATTCGCCTGGTACCCGCACGCCAGACATAGAAACTCAGACTGTCTTTGCCGATTCTTTGCGTTCACATAGGAACACTTGCTACATGTCTGCGATGTATAATGCGGGGCACCTTGATCACCACGCCCCGCTCCCGCAGGAACTGCTCCAGTATCGCCCATCCTGTTTCCAGTATTGAGCGGTTCAGTCCTGCTTTTTGCTTCACATTCCTGCCCGGATTCTCCACCGTTCCTTTCGCGCTTGCGGTCATACCCTTGGTTTTCAGGTCTTCCAGAATGACAAGCGTAGAGATTTCGGTGAGTGATAAGGCAATATGACGCAAGTCATTCCTTCGAATGTTCTTGATCTTGCGTTCATGGCGTGCGATGGTTTTCTTTCGTCTCCTCCAGGAATGACTTCCTTTCTGTTTTTTCGCTAGTCGGCGCTGAAGCTTCTGAATGCGCTTTTCAATACCCGAGGTGTCGGTCAGATAGAAGATCCTTCCCGCACTGTCCGCAACCTGCCCGCAATTACGGTCGACCCCAATGCCAATGCCGCCCGCGTCTTGCAGGGTCGCGTCCACTTCATAGACGACCGTCATGTACCAGTTCCCGTTCTCTTCAAAGATGCGGGCCGTCTTGGGCACGGGGTTTGTGTAGCGGTTCACGCGATAAAATCGCAGCATCTTCACATACATGCCCCGCTTTAACCGAAAATATCCGTTCTTTGAAAATCTGCATCCTCCAGATACGTCTACGGCGAAGCTTTTGCCTGCTTTACCTTTTTTCTTGAACCTGGGCAGCCCCCGCTTTTTCTTGAAGAACTGCTTGTAGGCATCCGCCAGATCCTTCAGTCCAGTGCGAGTTGCGGTCACGGGATATTCTCTAAGCCATGGTGCGACCGCATCCTTGTGTACTTTATACCACTTGTAGAAATCAAACTGCGAGGTCCGGGATTGCCCGGTTTTCGCATAATCCTCTCTGGCGTTTGCCAGCGCCGCATTCCAGAGATACCGGTTGACTCCCGCCAGTGCGTGCAGGAACGGATAGACTTTTTGGTCTCCCCGTAAGTGAAATTTGACCGTCACATATTGGCGTGTCCCTGAGCCGGCATCAGGCTTTGTCTTACGATCTTTAACAGGCATGGCATCAAGCGGGTGACGTTGTTGTATAGGCAATCAGGGAGAGGCTCTTCTTCCTGACTGGATTCGTTCTATCCATCGGACTAAAAAAAGTTCCCCCTCATTGTTATTTATGGATATAATTCCCAGAGTTATCACAGTGCCATAAGAAATGAATAGAGTGCTTCAACGATCTGATACATTATTCGGTTGGGATGGTATAAAGCGCCGGCTTGAGTATCTTCATATTTCAAGGAACATAAAACAGAACGGTTGTGCCCATACCTTCACGATCAGAGCGCATGATGTCGGTGCAAATGCCCGTAATGGGATTTGTGGCAGATCTTATGCGGGATAATCCAGGAACCATTTCGCTCGGACAGGGCGTGGTTCATTATGCTCCCCCGGCGGCAGCGCTCAAAGCCGCCGCCGAAGCAGTCACCCGTCCAGACACCCATGGTTATGGGTATGTCATCGGCAGGCAAGAACTTCGAAGTGCATTTGCACAGAAACTCAATGCAGAAAATCAATTGGATCCCGGCTATGAAGTTGTTGTGACGGCAGGCAGCAACATGGCGTTCTTTGCATCGCTATTGGCGGTGACGAGCCCGGGCGATGAAGTGATTCTGCTTGTTCCGTACTATTTCAATCACGAAATGGCGGCGCGTATTGCCGGCTGCAAGCCGGTATTTGTAAAACTTGGCGATTCGTTGATCCCGGATGCAGTTGCCATTGAGCATGCAATCACGCCCAGAACCCGCGCAGTCGTTACGATCTCACCGAATAATCCAACCGGGATTGTATACCCCCCGGATGTGCTCAAGTCCATCAATGACCTGTGTGCTGCAAACGGCATCTATCATATGTCCGACGAAGCATATGAATACTTCACGTTTGCGGGGGCCAGGCATTATTCGCCAGGGAGTGCTCCCGGTGCACATGCGCATACCATTTCACTTTTTTCCATGAGCAAAGCGTACGGGATGGCAGGTTGGCGACTGGGATATATGGCGATCCCGCCGCATATTCTGTCCGATGTCCGGAAAATCCAGGATACGAATCAGATTTGTCCAGCAATGCTGAGTCAGGTTGCAGCACTCCAGGCGTTAGAAGAAGGGAGTAACTATTGCAGGCAGTATCTGAGTTCCATGGCCAAAGTACGTGCGATGGTTTTACAGCGTCTGCAGAACATACAGGCCCCCGTCAAGATTTCTGTTTCAGAGGGTGCGTTTTATTTTCTGTTAACGGTGTGTCCGGACACTTTGGACTCGCCGCTTGATGCGAAGACACTCACAACACGTTTAATTCGGGAGTATGGCGTGGCTGTAATTCCTGGAGATACATTTGGGCTGGAGGGGGAGACCAGTCTTCGGATTGCGTATGGTGCCCTTCAGGAATCAACATTGACCGAGGCATTAAACCGCCTGGTCCGGGGACTTGAAGGGCTGACGGGCTAACCAGTGATCCATACGTATGAGACTTTTAGGTAACGGCGCACGCCTCTCAAAAAAAACGATCTCCTTCATTCCTCGGATTGAATCGGAGGCAGTGAAGGCATATGATTCATGACTGCCTGCAGTTTATTTTTTGCTCGTTGAGTCTGCTCGTCAAGCGTAGAGTCCGCCCAGTTCCGTAATTCATCCGGGTCCTGGGCCCAGTTGACAAACCTGCCATCTCCATAGAGCTTCCATGTATGGTCCTGCACCCATCTTGCGGGTGTAAACCGCCCCCATTTCGGATCATAATGGCAATAGATCCAACTGCGTACGGTATCTGCCTGACCAATCAACTGGCCATAAAAACTCAGTCCATCTGACCTGAAGTCGTCAGGAATAACCAACCCTGCTGTTTCCATCAGGGTTGGCAGGAAATCTGTAAAATCTATCAACGTGTGATTGATTGTATTCTCCGGGATCGTTTCAGGCCAGTAAGCAATGAGGGGTACGTGTGTCCCGGCCGTTACGGGATCGGCTTTTCTGCCCTGAATAAGACCTGTTTTGTGCAGGGAGGAGATGCCTCGGTGCGTTCCATTGTCGGTTGTGAATAAAACCAGTGTATTGCGATCAAGTCCTAACTCATGCAGTTTGCCGGTAATGCGGCCAACCAGTTGATCCACATACCCCACCATGGGCGCGAAGTACGCGGGATCACTATGTGCAGTTCGAACCTCAAGGCGGTCAAAATCAGGATGATCGGGCGGTGGTAAAAATGGGTCATGTGGCAGAGCCATCGGGAAATACATAAAGAAGGGCTCATCCTGATGCCGTTCAAAGAATTCCTCAATGTAATCGGTATAGAGATCCGGTCCATACAGATCGGGGAATATTTCAGGTGCCTGCCCGGCGTAATGTATGGTAGGGGACTTGTAGCGGCTGCCGCGCTCTATATATTGCCAGAGTGCAAATTCCTGAAATCCCGCTTCATCTGGAGTCGCACCCCCCCGTCCTGCGAGTTCCCGCTGATAGGTATTCCCGTATAACTGCCATTTTCCTGCAATGCCGGTTTTGTAACCGGCATCCCGAAGCAAATGGGCAAATGTCCGTTCGGCTGGATCCAGCAGCCCAAATCCAATGTAATTTCGAAAATTATATTTGCCGGTCATCAACTGCACCCTCGTCGGTGTGCAGAGCGGTGTAGAAAATACGTGTGTGAAGCGCATTCCGTGTTGGGCGAGGGAATCCAGATGTGGTGTATCATAACTCAAACCACCATTAATTCCCAGCGTCTCGTAGCCCATATCATCGGCCATAATGAGTACGATATTCGGCGGATGCTCTGGCGCACAGGTAGCAAGCAGCAGCAAAGGCAGAAAACGAACGACCAAGGTGGAAGGAATAACAGATTCAAAATTCATCATTGCTTCCAGATATTTGCCGGATCAGGATAAGAATCAGATATTGGTTCAAACGGCCAGGGGAAGCCGTGATGAAAGCATCTGCGGGTTATTCGGATAGCAGCCAGGTTCGTGCATTTGCAACGATACGTTTGTAGGCAGCAAGGTCATGGGCGCGTTCATCGTGGCCAAGCGTATTCACGACAATTCTGGCATCCCCAATATGACGGGCCCAGATTACTGGATATACTTCGCCGGTTTCATGGGAGCGTCCGATAGCGAGAATACTTGCATTCGCATCCGGCAGGAGTTCTGTTCGGTACAGTTCATCGGTGATCTCAAATCTGTCCGGCAATCCATCCATGAGCGGATGATTGGGCTGGAGTACCTCGACCGAAAAAGCCTGCAGAGTTTCGTGGCTGCGGGCACCGCCGCCAACCAGAAATTCATTGTAGGCAGGCCAATCTTCCCAGTTATACCAGGAGGCAGGGTGGGTAATCATGAGTGGTCGGCCGGCCTTCACATGCTGCATGATTGCCTGGCGGCTCTCTGGCCTCTCTATCGGTTTATTGTTTGCAAGTGCGAGCAAGGAGGCATGTTGCAGCAGTTCGTCAAATGTTCTGTCGGGAGTTTCGGTATACACATAGGTTCGATCTCCCGCTCCAAACAGGACCTGGCCATCCGAAAAACCAAATACCCTTGAGTGATAATGGGACTGGGAACTGCGACTGGCGCTCCCTGCCAGATACACAATAGGAGCGAGGTCGGCGTTGGAACCCGCCCATGACCAGCCTGCGTCATTGCGCCGCAACAGTGGAGGATCTAAAATCTCCAGGGTCCCTTGCATCAGCGCCCAGTGTCCAGGTACGGTACACAGGAAGGGGTAGATCCCCTTGGAAAGTGGCCCAATGCCAAAGGCCGCAGATTCACTTTGTGATAATACACCGGTAGATCCGAGAACCTGTTCGGATCGGGAAGGCGGGATATATTCGGTGTCGGCACTGGAAGGGTTGGTCATGTAACGATCCAAATCCTGCCCGAATGCCTGCACATTGATCCCCGGGTGCAGAAGAACAACATTGTGGAGGTCGGGATGCAGGTTCATAAAATCAATTGTGATCTCCTGCCCCGCAAAGGCTTTCAGGGTCGAAGTGCTAAATCGCATAAGGCCGTCTGGTGCCGTCAGTATGAGACGGGCAGGGGGGAAGCCGCTCGGCTCCCTTTTTTCAATCGGATCGGGTTCACGCTTGACCATTCCAATGGGTGCCATGGCATCATAGGCCGCCACAATCCACGCATCTCCACCTTGTATTGCTCTGCGTGCCTCGGTGAGCATTCGGGGATGCGAAAAGGGACCAAAATCCCCTGCTGCCAGAAGAGCAGTCAGACGAATATGGAGATCTTCATCTCGAAAAGCACCGTGCTCAATGAGGAGTTCTGCACTCTGACGGGTCGGAGGGAGGGTCTGGATTCCAGCTTTGCGCACCGCAGGAGATGGATGGGTCAACGCCGCGACAGAAACGCTTGCCAGTGCATCTTCTGCTCCCAGCCCCTTCAGTACCCACAGCGCATGCACTGCACCCGGATCAAATCTGGTTTCATCCAGAGCATGGCGGGTGACGAACTCAGTCAGATCGTCTTCCAGCCCCTCTGCGGCGCTTTCAACCAGCATTCGCTGGGCTGTAAGGCGCCAGAACTGGTTGGTACTCTGAAGGGCTTCCAGTAGACCTTCGGGATCGTCATAAGAGAGGCTTTCCGGGGAAGGCGGTGCACCAAACGTGATGACATAGACGCGCCCATGCTCCCGGTCACGCAGGGGATTCAAGTGCGCATTACCAGGACCGGGGCTGTCGTTCCAGATTTGATTGACCATGCCCCGCCGGTCAGGATTGTGCTGGATCACCGGGTTATACCAGTCTGCAACCCACAGATTCTCGTCAGGACCGATATCGGCAAAAACTGGCGCAACCCACTCATCACTACTGGCCAGAATATTCAAAATTTCTCCTTCAGGCTCCCTCTCCACACTTCCATCCGGCTCCATTTGATTTGCATGCACGACATGAGCAGTGGGTTCGGCCACCATCAGGGCTCCCCAGTACTGAGATGGAAAGCGGCGACCATTGTAGGGGAATGCTCCCGCAGCGGCCGTGTAGCCATCCCGAAAATCCACCTGCTGAAGTTGGCGAGGTGATGAATGTCGTACCAGATAATGACTTTGAACATTGGCGACATTCATACTCGCTTTGTGTCGCAGCGGGATCCCCACGACAATCGCATGATTATTATTGGCGGTTGATCCATAGATCGTGTTATCCTCCCCGATCCCGAGCCCCCATGTATTGTTGTTGAATTCTGCAATAGGTTCTAGGCTGGTTCCATCTGTTCGTACACGGAATACGCCTCTGCGCAGGATCAGCGCCTCTGGATCAGGGGCGCGTCCAGGTTCAAAGAGTCCACTGTAGCCAACCGCTCCCCAAAGGAAATTGTCAATGCCGATTTTCAGATTACTCATCACAGCGTGGGTATCGTACGTGCCGAAGGCATTCTCCACAACCACATACTTTTTGTCCGCACGGTCATCACCATCAGTATCTTCCAGGAATACCAAGTCCGGTGCCTGCCCAACGATGGCTCCTCCTTTGATCAGAGCAATCCCGGTGGTTAAAGGAAGATTTTCTGCAAACCTTATAAACCGGTCCGCTTTGTAATCGCCGTCTGTGTCTTCGCAGATTGTAATCCGATCCGTACCCGACTCTTCACCAACATGGTCGTGTGGGTAGTTGGTTGATTCCACAACCCACAGTCGTCCCCGCTCATCCCAGGTGAGTGCAATTGGGTTAATAATATCCGGTTCATGTGCAAATACATGGACATTAAAACCGCTGGGCACTTCCAGACGTGTCAATGTTTCTTCAGGGGTCAGGGGGGCCTGGAGTTCATGGGTGGTTACGCTGTTGCTTGTGGAGAAATAATGCAGATTGGCCTCTCCGGAGCAACTGCACAGCAGCAGGAGAATCAAAAGAGATGGTGTGAAGGAGTGCATGTGAATCAGGAATTACGGGGCCGAAGCGTATTCCATGGTTTCTGGTCGGATAAATCTTCAGCGAGCGGTTGGTTAAGTTCTGTCGGGGTTAATGCCACAAAGAGGGTCGCAGGGGTATTTCCGGTATTGAAGGAAGCATGAGGTACTCCTGCGGGGATCACTGCCGCATCTCCAGGGCCTAAACGTTGACAGGTATCGTTAATCCATTGTTCAACGGTTCCCTCCAGGATGAGGATCAATTCTTCACGGCCGGGGTGCCGGTGAAAGTCATGTCCCTTGCCGGGGTGAATCTCGGCTTTTGCAGCAAAGAGGCCTGGGGTAACGGGGGCTGGATAATTGATCCAGATATTAGTTCCCTGATCAACAGGTTCCACAAAATGCGAATTTTCAGGTAGAAAGAATTGTCTGGACATTAGCGTTTACGGGCTGCTGGACACGGGATCTGTTTGAACTCGCTGGTGATCTGGATCAGTGATTCTTCAACCCCCATACGCTCAAGGCTGCTGGCTCCCACAAATCCAACTGTGTCGGAATGTTCATTGATGTAGGCAGCGTCTGATGGCGTACAGATGGGGCCTCCGTGACTTAGGAAGAGAATGTCTGGCCGGATGTTGCGGGCGGCTTCGATAATTTCCTGCGTGCGTGTGGCTGCTTCTTCAAGTGTACAACTGGCATCGGTTACGCCAATAGATCCCCCGATTGTACAGCCCACATGAGCAATGATCACATCCGCGCCCGCTTCGGCCATCTTTCGGGATTCTTCCGGTGTGGCAACATAGACGATTGAGAACAGATCAATCCCGTCTTTCTGTGCCAACGCGATCATGTCTATCTCATGTTGCACACTCATGCCGGTTTCCTCAAGCACCTGTCGGAACAGGCCATCCACGATTGCATGAGTGGGAAAATTATTGATCCCGCTAAATCCCATGTCCTTCACTTTCAGGAGATGATGCCAGATGCGCCGGCGCGGATCAGAAGCATGAACCCCGCAGATTACAGGGATCTCCTTTACCACCGGAAGTACTTCAAATTCACCGATTTCCATGGCGACTGCATTCGCATCCCCATAGGCCATGAGTCCAGCGGTTGATCCATGTCCTGACATACGAAAACGTCCCGAGTTATAGATAATCAGAAGATCCGCACCGCCCTTCTCAATAAATTTGGCACTGATTCCCGTACCGGCCCCGGCAGCGATAATCGGTTCCCCGTGATCCAGTGTGGCATGTAATCGTTCAAGAACTTCGGTACGTGTGTATGGATTACCAATTCCGGTCCAAGGATTGGGCATAAGGATCATAGGGCAGTTGTGGCTATAAGATAAGGGCGGATCAGGATCATTGTGCCCATTTTGCAAGAACATCATTCTTTGAGTAGGTGATCATCATCGCAAAATCTTATATTACAGGTTCATGCAACACCGAAACAGATGAAATCTAGAACGTTTACCCGTCGAAGTTTTTTGAAAGGTATGGGAGGCGCAGCCGCGCTCCCCGTCATTATACCTGCATCCGCACTTGGGCGGGGCCATCGTCCTGCTCCCAGTGAACGAATCAATATGGGGTTTATTGGAATGGGCAGTATGGGGATCAATAACCTGCGGGGGTTCATTGAAAAACCGGATGTTCAGGTCTTAGCGGTATGTGATGTGAATACCGCCGGGGATAACTATGCCGGAAGTGGACTGAAAGGGCGTGAACCAGCCCGGGAACTTGTTGAATCAACCTATGCCGAGAACCGTGAGATGGCTTCGTATGCTGGCTGTGCCGGGTATAAATTTTTCTGGCAGATCCTGCAACGGGAGGATATTGATGCCGTGTGTCTCGCACTTCCAGATCACTGGCACGCGTACATGGCCGTGGCAACTGCCAAGGCAGGAAAGGATATGTACAGTGAAAAGCCACTGGCTCGGACAATTCGTGAAGGCAGGTTGATGGTAGAAGCGGTGAGGAAATATGGATCCGTTTTTCAGACGGGGAGTCAGCAGCGTTCAGATCAGCGGTTTCGTCATGCATGCGAGTTGGTCCGCAATGGATATATCGGAGAGATTCAGAAGGTGTATGCACAGGTGGGGGGGATATCCCGCTCCTTCCCGCACGGGGAGGAACCGGTGCCGGATGGCTTTCTGTATGAGTTATGGCTTGGCAATGCGCCACCCGCCCGGTACCACAGTAAGCGGGTCAGTGGGGGATACAATACAGAAGAAGGGGCTTGGCGGGCCTGGAGGCCCTATTCTGCGGGGCATGTAGCAGACTGGGGAGCACACAATTTTGATATTTCTCTCTGGGGGCTGGGGCTTGACCGATCTGGTCCAATGCAGATTGTTCATGCGAACGATGCCGAAGAAGCGGAACTCACACTGATGTATGCGGATCACCCGCCGATCATCAAGAAAAAGGGGCCGCATGATGGAATGATTCAGTTCATCGGTACCGATGGATGGGTTGGGGTTAGCCGAGGGGATATCTGGGTTTCAGATGAACGTCTGCTGACGCTAGAAATGAAACCCAGCGATACGCGCCTCTATCATAGTGATGATCATCGAAGAGACTTTTTAAATTGCATCAAGACGCGAAGCCAGCCTATATGCGATGTTGAAATTGGTCACAGTTCATCGGTTGCCTGCTTGACCAGTGAGATCTGTATGCGTCTGGAACGCACCTTGGAGTTTGATCCGGTGAACGAGAAGTTTCACGATGAAGAGGCCAATCGCCTAGTGGGCAGGAAGATGCGGGGGCCATGGGCATTGTAATCAGGGATGCCGGATATGCTGAGGGTTGCCGTTGGTGCGTGGTTATGTCTGTCACCTAAATTCCCATCATTTTGATGATTACACAGACAGCCCAAAAAGATTGTATTGCGATTTCGTGCAGGTGTGCCGAGATTAATTGTTTTTTGATCTCAGCGGGGAAAACTTCATGACGGTCAGGACCACTCGCCCTCCACTTGATGCGACGGGCATTACTCTTTCAACCCTCTGTTTTGTGCACTGCCTTGCTGTGCCGCTCATTGCCACAGGAATGTTGGCATGGATGGCATCTGAAGTCATTCATATCGGCTTAACCATCGCCCTTGCCGGGGTCGTTGTGTTTGTGGCGTGGCCGAGCTACCAGCGACATCGCCGTGCGGTGGTGCCTGCCCTGTTGGGGGTGGGCCTTACCGTGCTCATCGTCGCTGTTCTCGGTGAGGATGTACTGGGCGAATACGCCGAGACAGCCCTGACGGCACTTGGCTCGGTGGTTCTCATACTTGGTCACATCCTGAATCTGCGCTTTCGGAAGTCATGTGTGTGACGGTCTTACGCAAGTACTTCTCCGTCCCGGCCATAACCGATTTTTTGTCTGAGCATTGCAGATCAACCCCATCACCATCGGTGCTGATATGTCTGGACTGCGGCGGCCCCCTTATGCTCAGTGATTTTCGGGATCATTTATTCTGATCCTCTGGAGGTCTCTGTGAATTCAGCCGTTGTAAGTTCGTTGATTTTATGTCTAGCGTCAGTAACTTTTTTTCTTGATGACACTGATGCCTCCGTTAACATTTGCACCATAGGTGATAAATTTTGCGGACACCGTTAAATTGGGAATGTCGAACTTGCGAAAAGGAACTTCCATGCTGCGTCTCTATCTGGCGTAGTGACAGGGTTTCTGTCTTGTGTTTTCATGCACTCTCGATCAGCGAGAAGTCTATGACCTCCGTTTGAGGTTCCGTAGATCCTATTCCCTTGCGATGGGAATCTGGGTTAAATGCTGCTGAATCGCACCAATCATGCTTTGTGTAAGCGCAAGATTGTTTTTCTCTGCCGTCCATACTTCGTGGAATCTTGCGACTGTCTCGGCAGCTACATCCAGTACAAGTTTTTGCGGCAGGCGTGCTTTTGCTGCCAGATGGGAAAGTTCATCCCGCGAAAATTCTGCAAAACGTTTTGTACGGCTGAATTTTAGTGCAAAAGATTCATCAGGGATATAACAGATGGTTGAGACAAAATCATAGGCGGGAGCCAGGGATGCAGTATGTTGATCCCGATAGATGAGTGACCAATTCTTCAGATGCGTATCTGCATTACCGATGAGTACATTAAAAACCAGTCGCCGGATCAATTCCTCAATGTCCGCCTGTTCGCCCTCCACGCCCACAACATGTGCGATAGTCCGCATGGAGGCTTTGTCGTATTTGTACTCTGGGTAGATTCGGAAAATCTGTGCGAAGTCCTCAACATGAACAGAGGTTCTATCAATCATCCGGTCAAACCGGTCAATCACAAACGCGTGGATACCGAAGGCTTCAATACCAGAAGGCAGGTTTTCGATCTGATCAACCTTGATCAATTCGGTATGCGGTACATCAATTCCAATTGCCCGTGCGAGCTCCATCATGCTGTACTCGTTTTGGGGGAGTGCATTGAACTGTTGAGATGGCAACTTAAGGATCCGGTCGCCACCGATGCCCTGTACGGGAATGGTGATCCCTTTACCTGTATTCTTTATTGCAGAGAGTTTTAACTGCACACCTGCCAGAGAAAACCGCAAGGTCTTTTCCTGAAATTTTTTTTGCTTCGCCCCACTCTTTGCAGTGGGCGGGAATTCCTGCCCGTCAGCAGGTTGCACGATCACTGCACCCGGCAAATCCTGTCCGAGTATCCAAAGAAAAAAGAACTCACGTACACTCTTGACCCGTGCCTGGTCTGCCAAATAATGACGCAAAGGCCCTTCCGGTAGTAGATTAGAGAACCAGGGAATGAGCCGTGTCTGAGTCGTACCAAAATTGGTCATTAACTGCCCAAGCGAGTCCTTGAATCCCAGTCCAAGAAGCGGACGGCCTGGATCGTTGATATAGTCCTGTGTGAAGGCAAAGAGGCTGCGGTCTGCACCAATGTGAGTCAGCGTTCCAATTTGTTTTCCATGGAGAAGCACTTCCAGGATGGAAACATCAGACATGACCATCCTCCTCGTCAAGAGAATAGGCGGGTTTTTCGGATAGACCTTGACTGCGCGGTGATTGTGAGCGTTCAATTTGGTTTCGCAGGGCTTCGGTTCGCTTCAAAAGGGCTTCAAATTTTTCAGCATCAATTGGCATAGCATGAAGCCGTTCCAGATATTTGACCCATCGGGTATAGTTTTTCGTCTGATCCGCCGGAATACGAATCCGCTCAAAAAAACGGATCAGTTCCTGCAGGTATTGAACCTGCTTTGCGGTTTGATCTAGTTGAGTAAGTCCCTGCATTACATGATCAACGGCAATTTTGCCCCGGGCAGAGAGTTTACGGCTAATCGTACTCTTTGGCGATGTGGTCCGAATAATTGACTGAACGGCGGGGAGGCATGTTCGGGGCACAAGTTCCAGTTCCAGTTCCAGTGCTCGAAACAGTGCCACCAAACTCGAAAGCCGCAGATCAACGGCACCGTTTTCAAATTTTGAAATTTGCGCCTGCTGTACACCAGAGATCCCACTCAATTCCCGTTGACTCAGTCCAAAACTCACTCTCGCTTTTCGGAGAGCAGTACGGAGATGATCGAATTCGTAACTCATATCAATAGTTGATTAGACATCAATTCAGTCATTGATATAGTATTGTATGTCAAAAAATGCATTCAGGTTCCAAGCGTGGGGGCAGGTGAAATTTTTGCATGGAGCGCCAGGCTAACTGGTAAAGTGTAGCGGGTGAAAGTCCTGCGTTATGAAACTACAACCGAGTACATATCTCCGCGAGTCATGCGCATCTGTTCGTGAGGGCAGATGTGAAGCGTTGACAGCGGTACATGTGGC
>JAJECV010000144.1 GCA_022821875.1 Rhodothermales bacterium | reverse complement strand
CAGAGAATATATCCCGGTTGGCTGGATGGAACCGCCCGTGGTTCCGAGTAACAGCATGAAAGTCTTAATCGGAGCAACGCTGATTGAGTTTGCCCTGCTGACTTCAGCGATGCACATGGCGTGGATGCGGGCCGTGGCCGGGCGGTTAAAAAGTGATTACAGATACTCTGTCGGGGTTGTGTACAACACGTTTCCGATGCCGCCTGCAGATGCAGATCTGACATTGCTTGTACCTTTGGCACAGGCAATCCTGGAAATTCGTGCTGTCTATCCAGAGGCAGCGCTGTCGGATCTGTATGATCCGGATCTGATGCCGCCGGATCTGCGTCGGGCACACCGGAATCTTGATCAAGCCGTGGATAAATTGTATCGCCGTCCGCGTTTTGATTCAGAACGGGACCGGGTTGACCACCTGTTTGTCCTCTATGAGAAGATGAAACATCCGCTGCTGGAGCAATGATTCGTGGCCAAAATAGCACTGATCACTGGAGAAAACCCACATCGATTAGATGATTATTTGGCATCCGTTACGAAAACGACAATTGCAGGTCATTTTGTAATATTTGTAGCATGTGAGGTTCTTGCAAAACTAACAATCCAGACCAAAAAGCGCTCCCGGGTGCACTCAGGTGAATAAAAATCTTCAAGATTAAGGGTTTTGCAAGAGGCTCATGCTAAAAAGGTTTTAACCCAAGTTCGTCAATTTGTAGTGCTATTGAGCGCAGAGTTTCTCCAGTCCTGTTTTTGGGCTTTTTTTTTGATGGGATCCGGACTTTCCCAGTTCCCTCATCATGGAAATCTGATTTGAGGTGGTTTTTACATCTGTCTGAGTGGTTTTCCCGGACCAAATCTCCGAGTATTTCCCTTCGTGTATCCCACCTGAACACAGCCCGGGCCGCTCTGTCTGGAGACACCTTTCCTATCCATCCTGTGCGTTGACTTCCGGTTCACGAGTCGGGTGGTTTTTTCGGGGGCTTCTTTTCTTCGGTGTGTTCGGTTTTGGTTCGGCTCTTATCGGGATCGTACCGGAATCCGAGGATGTGAAAAATCTCCTCCAGTAATGTCGCTAGACAGAACCGGCGGCATTTTTGCCTGCTCCACACAGACAATTGTCCAATCCCTGCTCCCGCAGATACGCCAGATTCTCCGCGGTGGCAATCCCCGCATCCATGATCAACGTCGGGGCTTCGCCTTTCAACTCCTCCATGGCGGGCTTCAGCGTGGCCGGCTCACTGGCTTTGTCCGGCAGAACTTTCACCCAACGCGGGAATCCCGAGGCGTTCAAGATCAGGGCCAAGGTGACCAGCGGACAATCATTGCGCCGCTCCTTGCTATGTCCCCAGCGTAAGAGTTTCCCATCTCCCTAGACACGACACATTGGGTGAGTTCGCCCCAGTTTTGTTTGGGAATTGTCTAGCGACATTAACAGATCGGATGACGAAGATGGGCTGAGCGACAAGTTCATTGACACGGCAAACTAACCTGAAAAGCCCAAATAAGGCATACCTTTGAAAGATCTGCAAATATGCCCATTCATCGTTCACATCTTCTTTTGATTTTCAAAGATGCATGAACATCAAGGCACATCCGTCTATGAACCCCGTATGGTCTCAGTGATAATTCTCCAAAAATAGATACATGATGCAGACAAAGGATCTGCATCTGCTGTTTCCAGATGGATTCGCTAGCCGTTGACTTCGGATCGCCGAAGCACCAGAAGGGTTACATCATCTCTCAGAGGCCTTCCAGCACGCCAGGCAATGCCAGCTTTTCGGATATGGGCGATAATTTCGCCTGGAGAGCGGGAACCCGTCTCGGCGAAGATTTTTCGGACACGATCCAATTGAAGCATTTCACCACACGGACTTTGTAGATCCAAAAGGCCGTCACTCATAAAGAAAACGGTATCACCGGGATTGAGAGAAACCTCTAATTGCTCGTAAGGGAATGCCGTGTAACTTCCCAGCGGCATTCCTTTCAGAACAATATCCTCCACGGTTTGAGTTTCGGACCGGTACATCAAAAGCGGAGGCATGCCTGCACCCACGAGTTGCAGTATGCCTTGATGATAGCGTGCCAGTGTAATATGCATATAGGTGCTTCGAAGGTTCACGCGCTTGATGGCCTTTGACATGCGACGGATCAGGTTCAGAAGATTGGAATCGTCTGCTGAGTCCTTGAACAGTGCTTTGGTTGCAATGACCATCATCCCCGCAGTGGTGCCATGACCGGTTGCATCTCCGATTGCCATGGTCAGGACCCCATCGTCAGAAAGAGAAAAGTCATAGTAATCCCCACTGAGTTCGGTTGCAGTTTTAAGGAATGCATCTATTTCCAGTTCCGGGTGGACAGGGATTCTGGCGGTAAGCATCTCCTGTTGCGCCTGACGTGCGGTATCCAGTTCACTGGACTTGCGGAGATAATCGGATTTGATCTCATCGGGGAAATCACCATCCTCAATAAAATTATCCGCCCCCGCCTCATTGTAGCGCAGGATGATCTGACGGACAAAGTCTTCACTATATCCGGTGACATCAACAATGTCCAGAACGACTTTGCCTTGGCTTTTCAGATAAATTACCTGCCAGTGAGTCCGGGCAAGTGCACCGGTAGTCTGGCGGTAACGATCAAATATTTTCTGACGGGAGAGGTGATCGGCAAGCGGGATCACCTCCTCCAATGCAGGAATGTTAAGGGTATCAATCATTGTACAGTCCAACGAAGGCACTTATACACAGAAGCAATGATGTATACCGTATGCATCCAGCATAGATCTTAAGTTCATCAAAAATTCACAAAGTGATCCACACGGAGCCGGGTCCCGGGTGCAAAATGGGGGAGATTCCAGTATTCCGTTGAGCAAAGAAAGCCAGTCAGTAAGGCTGGGCTTCCGTTGAATCGGGGAGGGGAACAGGGCAGATAACTTGCTCATGCACCCATCCACACAAGTCAGATACGGAAGAATGTCAGATACATTGTTCCCTGAAATGAGCAGATTCAATACAGCAGGTCTAGAAGCCCGTGATCAAGTGCGCAAAACAATGCGCAGAGTATTTGCAGGCACATGACGGGAGGTCCACCACATGGTTAGTCCAGACCTCCCGTCACATGGATCAGACCGCATACTAGAGCGAGAATCCGAAGACAAGGTAGGTCTTCTTTGTGGTTGGATTCATGATGTAGGAAGCACTAAGCGGCAGCGAGAAATTTTCGGTGATCTGCACCTCTTTACCTGCAGAAAGACCTAAATTCACGACAGATGCCGCCTCAACTCCATAAAAATCGCTTTTCCCAGCCACCATGCCAAGGTGAAATCCTAGTTCGACATCCGAGACGGTGAATGGGATCGCTCCCTCAAGGTAGAGTGAATTGTCCGGGTCATTATGGGCCATGAAGGCAGCGGTAATGCTTAAGGGGAAGGATTCAGGAAGGGTCACAGCACCCATCAGTTCAATCCAGTGGGCCCCATCGCCACCTCCATCGAAATTGGACCATTCGCCAGCCTTGCCTTCGGCATTTGGGAAATAATAGTCGGTGATCGTGAGATCCAGACTTGCAGAAGATCCAAGGCCAATACTGTAGCCGGCGTAGAGGTCATGTTCATTGGCATCCGCACCGTCCGAACTAATAGAATAGGATCCCCAGCTGCCCAGCGTGAATCCTCCCGCACTAAAGGAGAAATCGGGCTGAATACTGAAGGAATCCCCAAAGTCATAGCCGCGCCATACATAGCGGTTGACGAAATCCGCGCCAAAGCCAAATGATTGCGCCTGAACCAGCATGGGCGTGAACAACAAGGAGGTGAGTAATGCAAGTGAAAAGAAAGAGAAACGCTTTGTCATCAGGTTAAATAAGGTTGATGTTGAAAAGAACGACACTGCTCCCATTTGAATCACTTCAGAGGGTTGCCGCCTGCACAGCAAGATGTCCGTTGAATCCTCAGGGTTAGGTGTCAGCATAAGCATGATCGGGCCAAAAACGCCCGGTAAATCAAAAATGTGAAACGGAAATTTCGTGAATTTTGTATGAAGTAATTTCCCGCAAAAGAACACGAATCCCTAATAATACAGAACTTTTGGCAAAAATGCTGCAATAATTAAGGCAAACGGCCAAATATCCGAAAATTATTTAGGACGGCAAACAATTTTGCCGATGTCTGGTTTCAGGTGTAAAGGAAAATTTTAGGAAATTAGCCCAAAAATCGTTTAATTATAAGGGGAAAGAGACGATCTGAGCGGTAAATCAGGTCGTGAGTGTATATGATCAGTTCTGAAAAAGGTGACACAGATGATTGAAAAGCAGGGATTATACGATCCTGCATTTGAGCATGACGCATGCGGAGTTGGACTCTATTGCCGTGTAGATGGAACGCCCTCCCACAATGTTGTGGAGAAGGGACTCCAGGTGCTTGCGGACCTGGATCATCGGGGAGCATGCAGTTGTGATGAGACGACAGGAGACGGTGCAGGAATTCTGGTGCAGCTGCCCCATGAATTCTTTCAGCGCGAGATTCCATCCCTGCCTGAGCCGGGCGATTACGGGATCGGAGTCGTATTTAGTGCCCCGAAACATGTGAGAGCCTGCAAATCCTTGATGGAGGGGATCTTCCGGGAGAATCATGCGAGATTGCTCGGCTGGCGGAGAGTTCCGGTAAGATCCGAGGCGATTGGCCCGGGGGCCAAGACGACCGAGCCCGAAATCTGGCAATGCTTTATTGAGCGTAACCGGGAAGTTGCGCCGGATGCATTTGAACGCCAGCTCTATGTGCTCCGGAAAATATTTCAGCGACAGGTACTGCAAGAGCAGCTCAGTGGCTGCTATGTAGTAAGTATGTCCACCAGAACGATGGTGTACAAGGGGATGCTGACCTCCAGGCAGGTGACGGAGTATTATCCAGACCTGAGTTCCCGGCGCTTCAAGAGCGCACTTGCCATTGTACATTCACGTTTCAGTACCAATACATTTCCAGAATGGTCTCTGGCACAGCCATTCCGGTTTCTGTGCCATAACGGAGAGATTAATACACTGCGCGGCAATATCAATCAGATGCGTGCAGGGGAGGTCATGTTTCGAAGTGAGCAGTTTGGAGAAGATACCCGTAATCTCGTACCGGTGATTCGGGAGGGCGGGAGCGATTCCATGGCATTGGACAATGCGCTGGAACTCCTTCATCACACGGGCCGGTCTCTTCCGCATGCGATGATGATGCTGATTCCAGAAGCCTGGGAACGGGCCGAAGAAATGGCGGATGAGAAACGTGCCTTCTATCAGTATCACAGCAATCTGATGGATCCCTGGGATGGTCCGGCGGATATTCCGTTTACGGATGGCCGCTATGTTGGAGCCGTGCTGGATCGGAATGGATTGCGTCCCTCCCGCTACACAATCAGCAAGGATGGGTGTGTGGTTCTGGCCTCCGAGACCGGAGTCGGCGAAATTGCCGAATCGAATGTGCTGCGCAAGGGTCGGCTCAAGCCTGGACGGATGTTCCTCATTGATCTGGAAGAGCAGCGCATTATTGAAGATGAAGAGATTAAAGGACGTATCTGCTCACGGGCGCCGTACCGCGTCTGGCTCAATAATCATCAGCGCACGCTCGATACTTTTCCATCCGCTGCGCCCAAAGCCATGGAGGGATCACTGCTGTCCAAACAGCAGATGTTTGGATATACGCTGGAAGACCTGCGCCTGTTGATGGGGCCGATGGGGCAGAGTTCCAAAGAGCCCCTGGGGGCGATGGGCAATGATACCCCGCTGGCGGTGCTCTCCGACCGGCCGCGATTGCTCTATGATTACTTTAAGCAGCTCTTTGCACAGGTCACCAATCCTCCGCTGGATGCAATCCGGGAATTCATGGTTACCTCATTGGCATTGAATCTGGGAAGCAGCGGGAATCTCTTTAATGAAAGTGCCCGGCATTGCGAAAAATTGCGGCTGGAACAACCGATTCTCACAGACACAGATCTGGCATCTATTGAAGCAGGGGGCGATGGTGTGAAAACCCTCAATATGTGTTTTCAGTCCAGAGAACTCTCAATGGCGCTGGAGCGGCTCCAGGAAGAAGCGGCACAGGCCATCAGCCACGGTGCCAGCCTGATTGTGCTCTCGGATCGGGAGGCGGACGAAAATCAACTGCCCATTCCGGCACTGCTGGCTACCGGGGCAGTTCATCACTATTTGATCAAACAGGGACTCCGCCTCCGGTGCGGGCTGATTATTGACAGCGGTGAGCCCCGGGAGGTGCATCATTTTGCCATGCTGATTGGGTATGGTGCGGAAGCAGTCTGTCCTTATGTTGCACTTTCCAGCGTACGGCAGATGGTCCGTAAGCAGATGATCACAGAGATTTCTGAATCCGAGGCAGAAACCAGATATGTTCAGGCGATCGGGTATGGACTCCTGAAGGTAATGTCCAAGATGGGCATTTCAACGCTGCAGAGTTATCGGGGTGCACAGATCTTTGAGGCCGTTGGAATCAGCACGAAGGTGGTGGAAAAGTATTTTTGCGGTACTCCATCTCGAATTGGAGGAGTCGGTCTGGATATTCTTGCCAGGGAAGTGATGATGCGCCATGAGCGTGCGTTTCCACATAAGCAGGTCAGTGGCATCTATCATCTGGATGTCGGAGGACAGTATCAGTGGCGGCGGGGAGGTGAACGGCATGCATTCAGTCCAACCGCAATTGCAAATGTTCAGGAAGCATCACGGGCGAATTCTCAGGCCTCCTACAAAGCCTTTTCAGACGAGATCAACAAAGGGGCTGCCAACACACTCAGGGGGCTTTTAACGTTTGATTATGTAAATGCTGCGCCGGTAGAGTTGGAGGAAGTGATGCCCTGGACGGAGATTGTTAAATCCTTCAAGACCGGGGCAATGTCCAATGGATCCATCAGCGGGGAGACGCATGAGTCTCTGGCCATTGCAATGAATATGATTGGTGGCAAGAGTAATACCGGGGAGGGGGGAGAGGGGCCAGAACGGTATGGGCAGGATAACCCGCGGCGGAGCCGGATTAAGCAGGTTGCTTCCGGCAGGTTTGGGGTCACCATTGAATATCTGGAAAGTGCTGACGAGATTCAGATCAAGATTGCTCAGGGAGCAAAACCGGGGGAAGGAGGCCAGCTTCCAGGTAAGAAAGTTTATCCGTGGATTGCGAAACTGCGCCATTCCACGCCCTATGTTGGCCTGATCTCACCTCCCCCGCATCACGATATCTACTCAATAGAGGATCTGGCGCAATTGATTCATGATCTGAAGAATGCAAATAAAAATGCACGGATCAGCGTGAAACTGGTATCCGAAGTGGGGGTGGGAACCATTGCAGCGGGAGTTGCCAAGGGGAAGGCGGATGTCGTACTGATCAGTGGAACAGACGGGGGGACGGGGGCATCTCCCAAGACATCTATTATGCATGCAGGGCTGCCCTGGGAACTTGGGCTTTCAGAGACCCACCAAACCCTTGTGAATCACGGATTACGCACACGCATCATCGTAGAATGTGACGGGCAAATGAAGACGGGGCGGGATGTGGCCGTGGCGGCACTGCTGGGAGCAGATGAATTTGGCTTTGCTACAGCACCGCTCGTTGCACTCGGGTGTATCATGATGCGCAAATGTCATCTTAATACCTGCCCGGTTGGGATTGCCACACAGGATCCCGAGTTACGCAAAAAGTTTAAGGGGCAGCCGGAGCATGTGGTGAATTATCTGCACTTCGTGGCCGAAGAACTCCGCGTAATCATGGCAAAACTGGGGTTCCGTACTCTCTCCGAGATGTGTGGACGTGTAGATTTACTTAAGCCCCGGCGCGGGATCACGCACTGGAAAGCCCGGCATTTGGATTTATCTCGCATTCTTGTGCATCCCGAGGTGCCGGAGCGATTAAAGGAGTTTGCAACCACCGAACAGGATCATGGCCTGGAACATGCACTGGATCATCAGTTGATTGCATTGGCTAGACCGACATTGGAAAAACGTAAGCCTGTTGTGGCCGATGTTCAAATCAAAAACACGAACCGAACGGTTGGTACCATGCTGAGTCATGCATTGGCTCAGCGTTTTCGCGGGAACCCGCTGGAAGATGACACGATTATCCTCAATTGCAACGGCTCGGCAGGGCAGAGTTTTGCAGCATTTGCCTGCAAGGGGATCACATTTAATATCCAGGGTGATGCGAATGATTATTTCGGGAAAGGGCTCTCGGGAGCAAAACTGATCATTTCCCCTCCACCGGAAGCGACCTATGAACCCCATAAGAATATCCTGATCGGGAATGTTGCCTTTTATGGGGCAACCAGTGGAGAGGCGTATATCCAGGGAGGGGCGGGAGAGCGCTTTTGTGTGCGCAATAGCGGGGTTCACGCGGTAGTGGAGACGGTTGGTGATCATGGCTGCGAGTACATGACCGGAGGCCGTGTGGCGGTTCTAGGGGAGACAGGTCGGAATTTTGCCGCCGGGATGAGTGGGGGGATCGCCTATGTTATTGATGCAACACGGGAGTTCCGCAACGGGCGATGCAATCTGGAGTCGGTTGAGTTACTGGAGATGGATCAGGAGGAGAATATTCTGGAGCTGCGGACGATGATTGAAAATCATCTCCATTACACGGGAAGTGCCGCCGCAGAATGGATATTGAATAATTGGGAGACTGCGCTGGCGGACTTTGTGCAGGTGATGCCGATTGAATACCGGAATGCACTCAGACGTATCGCTGAAGAGAAGGAAGCCTTAGCAATCGCAGCATAAGCGGAAATGGGGAAGACGACAGGATTTATTGAATACCAGCGGGAATTGCCTGCACACCGCCCCGTCAAAGAGCGGATCAGGGACTGGCGGGAGGTGTATGTCCCATTTAGTGAGCGCCGGCTGCAGAAGCAGGCGGCCCGATGTATGGACTGTGGAATCCCGTTCTGCCAGTCGGGCTGTCCGCTCGGGAATGTCATTCCTGACTGGAATGACCTCGTCTATCGGGGGGACTGGAAAGCGGCCTATGAGCGGTTGAATGCGACCAATAATTTTCCAGAGTTTACCGGACGCATTTGTCCTGCACCCTGCGAGACTGCCTGTGTTCTGGGGATCATTGATGATCCGGTCACGATTGAGCGCATTGAGCAGGAAATTATTGAGTATGCATTCCGTTCGGGGTGGGTAAAGCCGGATCAACCCCCGCGAAGGACCGGCAAAAAAGTGGCCGTGATTGGATCCGGCCCCGCTGGACTGGCAGCCGCGGATCAGTTAAACCGTGCGGGGCATCGTGTGACGGTATTGGAGCGAGATGATCGAATTGGTGGCTTATTGCGATATGGTATTCCAGATTTCAAGCTGGAAAAATGGGTTCTGGATCGCCGTCTTGAGGTGATGAAAAAAAGCGGGATTCAGTTTGTAACCCGCGCAGAAGTGGGGGGCTCGTATGCCTGCTCAAGGCTGCGTGAATTTGATGCGGTGATTGTATGTACCGGGGCGACAAAGCCGAGAAATCTTCCCGTTCGCGGTCGAAAATTTAAAGGAATCCATTACGCATTTGACTATTTGCGCCAACAGAACAAACTCAATGAGGGAGACGATCTGGTGCGCGAAAGTATTGAACACATCAGTGCTGCGGGTAAAGATGTGATCGTGATCGGGGGCGGGGACACCGGGAGCGACTGTGTAGGTACGGCAAATCGGCAGGGAGCAAAGTCAATCACACAGTTTGAACTGCTCCCGACACCGCCCGACACGCGCCCGATAGATCAACCATGGCCCTATTATCCGATGGTTCTGCGGACAAGTTCTTCCCATGAAGAGGGAGCGGACCGGCACTGGAGTATTATGACCAAAGCGTTTGAAGGTGAGAACGGGCAGGTGAAAAGCCTCCAGACCGTCTGCGTAGATTTGGATGGACGAAAAATTACTGAACATCCGGAGACACGAAAGGACTGGGCTGCGGACCTTGTACTTCTGGCGATCGGGTACACGGGGCCAGAGACCAAGGGGATTGCCGATCCGCTTGGGCTGAAACTGGATCACAGGAGTAACTACAAGACGGGCAGTGACTATCAGACCAATGTGCCGGGTATTTTTGCTGCAGGTGATGCCCGGCGCGGTCAATCGCTGGTCGTCTGGGCGATCAGTGAGGGGCGGGAAGCGGCTCGTCATGCAGATGCATACCTATCCGGCTTTATTGCTCTGCCAACCAAGGGAGCAGGTGACCTGCCACGCAGGTAAGCGGAGCATCCGACACGATTGAGGGGTACGGGATACATGTTCGTGGATGTCTATTGGTCGAACTAGGCCTGAAAAATGAATCGATCTGCGGTGACTCTGCGGGTGTAAATTGTGGGTCCGCAGGCAGGCATGCACCGTTAAATCGTAGATAGGGGTATTTTTTTGCATATCTTGATAAATTTTTTTTCGCGCTCCTGGGGGGCTCAGTTGGGGATTTTTTGATTTTTCAGGAAGATTTCCAATATTTTTTTTCAAAAAAGCTGGAACTTTTCAAAAAAAAGCCGTATCATTATAGCAGTTGACACGATGTCCGTGCGACTCATCGAGAAGGGTGGAGGGTTCAGGCCCTGTGAAGCCCTGGCAACCCCCCACGAGGTTTGGACGCCTCGTGCGGAAGGTGCCACTTCCTGCCCTGCCTATGCAGGGATAGATGAGTGAGGGGGCGTGAGTTGATTTAACCCAACTCCAGTCCAGCCTTTTTCGTCATCTCACCAGGAAAAGGCATCTATGGGAAGTCAGTTTCTTCTTGATAAGGGTTCGGCATTGTGCATTACCCTTAACAAACGAGACTTAATCTCATGTCACAAAACGGTCAATCTCTTCACTTCGAAACGCTTCAGGTTCATGCGGGGCAGGAACCGGATCCGGCAACAAATGCACGCGCGGTTCCGATTTATGCCACAACCTCGTATGTCTTCAATGACACAGACCATGGAGCAAATCTTTTCGCACTCAAGGAATTCGGGAATATCTATACGCGGATTATGAATCCGACGAATGATGTTTTTGAAAAACGAATTGCTGCACTTGAGGGCGGTTTAGCAGCCCTGGCGACTTCCAGCGGGCAGGCGGCGCAGTTCCTTGCGCTCTCCACACTGGCAGAAGCCGGAGATAATATTGTTACGTCCAGTTATCTCTATGGCGGGACGTACAATCAGTTCAAGATCTCTCTGCCTAGACTGGGGATCAGTGTGCGGTTTGCCAATGGAGACAATCCCCGCTCCATTGAGGCGCTGATTGATGAGCGTACGAAGGCCATCTATCTGGAAACCATCGGGAATCCCAAATTCAATGTACCTGACTTTGAGGCAATCGCCGAAGTCGCAAAGCGGAAAGGGATCCCGCTGGTTGTAGACAATACATTCGGCGCAGCAGGCTATCTGTGCCGTCCGATCGATCACGGTGCAGATATAGTCGTTGCCAGCGCAACCAAATGGATTGGTGGTCATGGCAATACGATTGGTGGAGTCATCGTGGATGCGGGCACCTTTCCCTGGGATAATGGACGGTTCCCAAGTTTTACGGAGCCATCCCCATCCTATCATGGACTCAGTTTCTGGGATGTCTTTGGTCCGCAGGGGGTGTTGGGTGCAAATTTAGCCTTCATTCTGCGTGCCCGTGTGGAGGGGTTGCGTGATTTTGGCCCATGCCAGAATCCATTTGGCTCCTTTCTGCTGCTCCAGGGACTGGAAACTCTTTCACTCCGTGTACAGCGCAGCTGCGACAATGCACTGGAGCTGGCAAAATGGCTCCAGGGGCGGCGGGAAGTATCCTGGGTCAGCTATGCAGGCCTGGAATCCCATCCATACCACAGCAATGCGCAGCGGTACCTGAAGAATGGGTTCGGTCCGGTGCTCTCGTTCGGTGTCGAAGGTGGTCTGGAAGCAGGACAGGCATTTGTAAATAATGCGAAACTTGCGAGCCATCTGGCCAATGTGGGAGATGCGAAAACTCTGGTTATCCATCCGGCTTCCACCACGCATCAGCAGCTGGCACGTGAGGAACAGGTGTCTGCAGGGGTTACGGAAGATCTGATTCGGGTCTCGGTAGGTATCGAACATATCGATGACATCAAATCTGACTTTGCACAGGCTCTGAGTTCCATTGGTGTCGAAGAAGTTGTCGCATAACCTGATTTCTATTTCTGTGAAGGCGGCGTATCCGGTTTTCGGGTACGCCGCCTGAGGCCTGATGCCAAGAATTGTCAACATACCGACCTTTGAGTTTGAGAGCGGTGAGGTGTTGCGTGAAGTCCCTGTGGGCTATGAGCGCTGGGGGAGTTTGAATGAGGCGGGAGATAATGCGATTGTGGTTGGACACTCCCTGACCAGCACCCCGGATGCCCAGTCCTGGTGGCCCGGATGCATTGGTCCGGGCAAGGCATTGGACACGGACAAATATTTTGTCGTCTGTGCCAATGTGATCGGTTCTCCATACGGCACGATTTCTCCAATCTCCATCAATCCGGAGACCGGTGTAGCGTACCGGGATACACTCCCTCAGGCAAGTGTAAGGGATACGGTTCGACTCCATAGGCGGTTGCTGGATCACCTTGGTGTTCGGAAGGTGGCATTTGCGATTGGGGGAAGCATGGGGGGAATGCAGGCGCTGGAGTGGGCCTATTATGGGAGAGAGTATGTTCAGGGAATTGTGCCCATTGCCGTAGGGGGCCGCCATTCGTCCTGGTGCATTGCGTGGAGCGAAGCGCAGCGACAGGCGATCTATTCAGATCCGAACTGGAAAGGGGGGATCTACAAATTGGAGGCTCCGCCGCAAAACGGGCTGGCGGTGGCACGTATGATGGCCATGGTGTCGTACCGATCTCTGGGATCCTTTGAGGCACGGTTCGGGCGCGGCCGGAATCGGGCCGGTGCATTCCGGGCGGAGACCTGGCTTCATCACCATGGAGACAAGATCATTAACCGGTTTGATCCTGCCTGCTATGTCTACCTGACCCGTCTGATGGATACGCATGATATAGCGCGGGGCAGAGATGAATATGGGGTCACGCTGAAATCAATTGCACAGCCAACGCTGGCGATCGGGATCCGCTCGGATGTTCTCTATTTACTGGAAGAACTGGAGGAACTTTGCCGGTATATTCCCCAGTCCGAGTTGGCCGTTATGGAAGGCCCGCACGGTCACGATACTTTTCTGATTGATCAGGACGAGTTAAACGAGATGGTGCTGGCATGGCGGCGACATCATATTGATCCACATATTGCATCTCTGGAAAGGTACGAGG
Source organism: Rhodothermales bacterium (assembly GCA_022821875.1). Taxonomy (GTDB): domain Bacteria; phylum Bacteroidota; class Rhodothermia; order Rhodothermales; family Bin80; genus Bin80. Next base: position 13,386 of record JAJECV010000144.1, on the reverse strand, counting down.
CGGGATACAGTCCATGCGTGTGAGCGCCGGTAGCCGGGATGCAGTGCCATCACCGTTCCATGCCGCTGAATTTGATGAACAAGTCCTTCCCGTGACAGGGGAATTTGGCACCATTGATGCCAATATGCGTAGCAGGCCCGTTTGATATTTGTGATACGTTCAAAATTGCATGGGTATGCTTAGAGCTGGAATCGTCGGGGCGACCGGCGCAGTCGGTCAGAAATTTGTTGCGTTGCTCCAGGGGCACCCCTGGTTCACGATTACGGCCCTCGTTGCATCCGACAGGTCCGTCGGCAGAACGTACCGTGACGCGGTCAATTGGATTGGCACGACCGGGATTCCGGCATCGGTTGCCTCCATGGATGTGCTTCCATTCAGGGATAATCTGCCCTGCGACATGATCTTCTCCGGACTCCATGCCTCAGTCGCAGATCATGCCGAACCAACGCTGGCCCGGGCGGGGTACCCGGTGATTTCCAATGCGAAAAGTTTTCGGATGCATCCGGATGTGCCGCTGTTGATCCCCGAAATTAATCCGGAACACACCTCTCTGATCAAAAATCAGGATTGGCAGAGTGGCGGATATATTGTTACCAACCCGAACTGCTCCACGGTGGGCCTTACCTGTGCACTGAAGCCGCTTCACCGCCGGTTTGGTCTGGAGGCCGTGCAGGTCACGACGATGCAGGCGCTTTCCGGTGCCGGGTACCCGGGTGTATCTTCGCTGGATGCTCTGGCGAATGTGGTGCCATTCATTGGAGGAGAGGAGGATAAACTGGTTCACGAGCCAAATAAATTGCTGGGGACCGTAGCCGGCGGTGTACTGCAGCCGACCTCCATTCGTATCAGCGCCCAGTGTAACCGCGTTCCTGTTCTGGAAGGACATCTGGAATGTATCTCGGTCAAACTGAGTACAAGTGCAAGCCGGGAGGACGTAGTTGACGCATTCGAATCCTTCGTCAGCCCGATCAAGGGCCTGGGTTTACCGACCGAGCCGGATCAGTTGCTGCATGTATTCGAGGATGAGCAATTTCCGCAGCCGCGCCGGCATTCGGACTTGGGCGGAGGAATGACCGTGAGCATCGGGCGGATTCGCCCCTGTGAGGTATTGGATTATAAATTCATTGCCCTGTCTCACAATACGGTTCGAGGCGCGGCAGGCGGGGCAATCCTGAATGCGGAATTGCTCGTGAAGCAGGGCCTGCTGCATGCCCGTGCGGACAAAATCACTCCATCGGAACCCTTGACCTAGGATTTACGTACCAGAGTGTTGAATCTGCGGGAATAGCTCAGTTGGTAGAGCATCTGCTTGCCATGCAGAAGGTCGCGAGTTCGAGTCTCGTTTCCCGCTCAAGAGCGCACATTGCGGGCATTTCTCCTGTCCTGTATTACTGATTTCGCCGCTTCCACTTACTTCAATCTTCCGCCTCGCCGAATCCTGCAAGGTGCTTTACGGCCTTGTCCTGCTATGGGTGCTGATGCTGGCATCCTGCGCACGTCAGGATTTGGCAGAGGGGGATGCAGCATCATCAGGGCCCGCCCGGGAAAGCTGGAATGTTGCGATCACAATCTCGCAGGCAAATTCGGAGTCGGATGAAAGTCTGCCCAGACTCAAAATCTTTGCAGATCATGTGCAGTGGATTGGTGAAAGGGATACGACCGTTCAGCATCTGCAGGGGGTGGAGAAGAAGGTGGAAGTGGTGATTCATGATTCTACTGGAGCGTTTTCCGCACTGCTTGAGGCAGATCTTGTGACGTACTACAAAGACGAGGAGTATTTTATCGCGGAGGGAGGCGTGCAGATCGAAACAGAGGACCAGCGAACATTGGTGACCGAGCGCATTGAATGGTGGGAGCGGGATCAACTTCTTCGAACGAACGCGTTTGTGCGCATTGCGACACCGGAGGAAGTGGTTTCGGGAATGGGACTGGAGGCAACCGAAGACTTATCCACTTATCAGATTGGTCGGTTCCAGGCCGAGATTGTGATTGAGCAATGAGAGCAGTTGCGCTGTGGCTTTTTGTGATCCTCTCTATGCCGGGAGCCGATAGGGATACGCATCAAGTCCATTTTTATGTTCATGCAGATACGGATTCTGTATCAGTCGCAGGTGATTCCCTTGTAGGTACGCAGGTGCGAGAAGATTTTTTTCAGTATATCAGTGGTGATGTGCGTGTTATTTACGGCCCGACGCAGATTACATCTGATGAGGCAGTTCGAAATGTTACCCGGCGCAGAACCTCGTTCATGCATGAAGCAGTATTAATTGATGAAGGGGATACTCTGCGGGCAGATTCGCTGCATTATGATGAAGAACTGGAAATAGGGCGGGCGACAGGCAATGTGCGGCTCTCCGACGGGGAGGTGGTGACACGGTCGCCTGTCGGGATTCATTATGTTGACGAGAAACGCATTGAATTTCCGGAAGGTCTGCGGTTGCAGGATTCGACTACGACGCTGACAGGACAGAATGGGCTCTACCGGGTTGATGATAAAGTGGCTGATCTTGTGGGGGCCGTGAAGATGGAGTCCAGGGATGTCAGGCTGATTGCAGATTCGCTGATGCATTATCGGAATTTTTCGATCTCACTTGCCCGTGGATCTGTACGCTATCTGATCGCTTCCGGGAATGATTCAACATGGGTTGCCGGGGAGCGTGTGGAATACAATGCCGAAGACTCATTGAGTGTGATTCGTGGATCTCCATTTTTGATGCATCTGGCGCATGACTCACTCTCGGTGGATACACTGATGATCCAGGCCGAACTGCTGCGAATGCAGGATCGTGCGGGGAATCGTCATCTGAATGCCGGCAAAAGGGTCCGGGTATGGAATCATTCGCTGGCGGCTCTGGCGGATTCCATGATCTATGATCGGTCCAGAGAGGATACAAACCAGCTGATCTGGCTGTACGGCGAACCTTTTGTATGGATGAACGACACGCAATTGACAGGGGACACGATCAAGGTCGTGATGAAGGATGGTGTGATGGATTCATTGTTGATCTGGGGTAATGCATTCATTGCTCAGGAAGACAGTTCAATGAAACGGATCAATCAGGTGAAGGGGCGGAATGTTGTCAGCACATTGTCAGGCGATTCGGTACGTATTTTTATCGTTGGCCCAAATGCAGAGGCGGTTTATTTCAGTAAGGACGCGGAGAATCAGCCGGATGGTGCTCTGGAGGCATCCGGGGATGAGATTCGGATGCAGTTTAAAGGCGACTCTCTTCAAACGCTAACCTTCAGTACCGATATACTGGGAACCCGTTACCCGGAGGATGCCATTCCGGAGGGGCTGGGGCTTGAAGGGCTAAAATGGAGCCCGCTCCAAAAGCCTGTGAAGGGAGAACTTCTTCGGGATTTTTCAACAGATATATTCAAATGGATGCCTTAAAACTTCGCACCAAAGGTTTAACTAAGCGCTTCAGGAAGCGTACGGTGGTAGACCGTGTCTCCCTTGAAGTGCAGTGTGGAGAGGTTGTCGGACTGCTGGGGCCTAACGGGGCAGGAAAGTCTACGTCATTTCACATGATTATAGGGCTTGAAAGGCCGAACCAGGGGCGTATTTACTTGGGCGAGGAGGACATTACTGCACTTCCCATGTATCAGCGGGCGCGTCGTGGATTAGGTTATCTTGCGCAGGAGACGAGCGTATTTCAGCAGTTGACCGTGGAACAGAATCTTCACGCGGTGCTGGAGTTTCAGAAATTATCCAGAAAAGAGCGGGAGTTGCGCGTAGACAAGCTGATTCACCAGTTTGGTCTGGAGACGGTCCGGACCGCCAAAGCCTATACGCTCTCCGGGGGAGAACGTCGAAGGACGGAGATTGCCCGTTCAATGGTTCTGGAACCCGATTTTTTTCTGCTGGATGAACCGTTCGCCGGAGTGGATCCGATTACCGTGGAGTATATTCAGGAGATCATCGTCCAATTGGCAGATCTGAATATCGGGGTGCTGATTACGGACCACAATGTCCATGAAACGTTAGCGATCACGAACCGGGCGTATCTGTTGTTTGACGGGAAGATTATGCGGTCAGGGACAGCCGAACAACTTGCATCTGACCCGAAGGTACGTCAGTACTATCTTGGCGAAAAATTTGCACTTGACCGTTATCGCTGAACGCCTTTCCGAGGCCAAAGTAGAATTTGCCACACAACCAGTCGGCGGGTATGGTCGTCATAATGAAGAAAAAAGCTTCGGAAGAGGATATCGAAGCTGTGATTACGAATCTCAATGCCTTTGGCTTTGATGTCCACCGCTCTAGTGGCATCAACCAGACGGTACTGGGTGCGATCGGGGTTCGTCCGGGGTTCAATCACCGGATCATCCGGGGACTGAGCGGGGTCGCAGATGTCCAGCGGGTTACCGAGCCCTACAAGCTTGCAAGCCGTGTAGGCCGGGAGACCTCTTCGGTGGTTGGTGTGGGGAACTTGGAGATTGGCGGATCCGCCATTACGGTGATGGCGGGCCTTCGCAGCATTGAGCGTGAAACGAGAGTCAGCGAAGCCGCCACCCGGATCGCCGCTTCCGGGGCCTCACTCTTTCGCGGAAGTACGCTAAAACCGCGCACATCCTTCTATGAATTTCAGGGCGTGGAACAAGAAGGGTTCAGGATGATGCGCCGAGCGGCAGATGAATCCGCGTTGAAACTGGTGATGGAGGTGAGCAGCATGGCGCAGGTGGAGCCTGTATCAGAGCATGCAGATGTGCTTCTGGTGCAGGCGCATAACATGCAGAATTTTGAGTTGTTACGGGGGTTGGGACAGTCAAAGAAGCCCATCCTGCTTGAGCGCGGCCTTGCTGCTACGGTGCAGGAATGGCTCATGGCGGCCGAACATATTATGCGATCTGGAAATGAAAATGTGATTTTGTGTGAGCGCGGAATCCGTACCTTTGAATCGGCGACGCGTTACACGCTGGATCTGTCTGCGGTATCGGTTGCGAAGATCAAAAGTCATCTGCCCATTTTTGTTGATCCCTGTCAGGGGACGGGGATGCGGGATTATGTAATCTCATTGGCTTGCGCAGCGGTCGCGGCGGGGGCGGATGGGATTGCAATAGACGTTCATCACGATCCTCCAAGCGCGTCCTCCAATGGATTACAGGCATTGAATTTTGACCAGTTTGCCGAACTCATTGTACAGGTTCGTAAGGTGGCCGATGCAGTCGGGCGTCGTTTGCAACCGTAACGGTCGGTGACATTGTATACGTGATGTAGTTAACTGGTGTGTATACGGGGGATCACACCGCCGATAGAATGATTGATTTAGAAAAAATAAAGGAGCTAAAGGAGCGGTTTCGTGTTCTCAATGAGGTGATTGCGGATCCGGCGACTGCTGCGGACTCCAATCGCATGGCGGCCCTGGGGCCGGAGCATCGGGAGTTGGCGGAGGTTGTACATGCCGTTGAACGGTATGAGGCGGCACGCAGGGAGTCGGAAGAGATGCAGGCACTGATCCATGCAGAGGAAGATGCGGAGCTGGTGGATTTGGCGCGGGAAGAACTGGACGCATTAACCGCGAGACTGCCACAGATGGAAGCGGCATTGAAGCAGGCTCTCACCCCGAAGGATCCGGCAGATGCCCGGGATGCGATTGTTGAGATCCGTGCAGGCACAGGCGGCAATGAGGCTGCATTATTTGTGGCGGATCTATTTCGTCTTTATGACCGCTATGTGACACGGAAGGGATGGAAGCTTACGATCATGAACAGTTCTGCAGGGAGTGTCGGGGGATTCAAGGAGATTGTGTTCGGGGTTGCCGGCCGTCATGTATTTGGCAATCTGAGGTATGAAAACGGGGTTCATCGGGTTCAGCGGGTACCGCAGACCGAGTCCAGCGGGCGGCTCCACACCTCTGCTGCGAGTGTTGCCGTTCTGCCGGAGGCGACCGATGTTGAGATTGAGATTGCACCGAATGAGCTCAAGATTGATGTATACCGGTCTAGTGGACCGGGGGGGCAGAGTGTGAATACGACGGATTCTGCGGTACGGATTACCCATATCCCCACAGGTCTCGTGGTGACGTGTCAGGATGAAAAGAGCCAGCACAAAAACAAAGACAAGGCAATGCGGGTGCTTCGCTCACGTCTGTATGAAAAGAAAATAAGTGAGATGAATGCAGAGCGTGATGCGGTGCGAAGAGAGGCGGTTGGATCTGGAGACCGTTCGGTAAAAATCCGCACCTACAATTACCCGCAGGATCGTGTTACCGATCATCGATTGGAAGGGGAGCATAAAAATCATCCTTTGCGCAAGATCATTGAAGGTGAACTGGATGAGCTTGTGAATGCATTGCAGACCGCGGATCACGCGGATCGTATGGCAAATGTGTAGAAATTGGAACCCCGTGATTTATGGCGTGTAGAACCGTTCTTTCTTGCCCTGCTCCTGCGAGACACGGGGGCATGACAATCTTATAACTAAGTCATTCCGTAGGGATAAGCATGACCATGAAACGAAAGATGTACGAACTTACGTACATCCTCACCTCTGTGCTCGCAGATGCACAGATCGCCGAGGTGGTAAAACGAGTCAACGAAATGATTGAGGGGGCCGGTGGCACCATCATTGAAGTTGACGAATGGGGAACTCGAAGGCTTGCGTATCCGGTAGATAAAAAAAGGAACGGTTACTATGTAAACCTGTACTTTGAGGGGCCGGGTACATTGATTCCACGTATTGAGCGTGCACTGACCATTGATGACAATGTACTGCGTTCTCTAATTCTTGCGATGGATAAGAGTATGGTTGCCCATTATGAGGCAAACAAGGCAGGCAAAAAAGCGGCAGTTAAAGAAAAAGTCGAAAGTGAGAAAAAATAAGATGGCTCAAAAATACATTGATTACAAGGATACTGAGTACCTGAAGCGCTTTATTAACGAGCAGGGGAAAATGCTTCCTAGGCGGGTACTGGACATACCGGCGAAAAAGCAGCGGGCGATTGCCCGCGCCATCAAGCGTGCCCGGCATCTTGCATTACTGCCTTACGTTGCCGATTCAGTCCGTTAGAACTCAGATATAGAACACAATTCTTCGATGAAGGTCATTCTCTTAACTGACATCCAAAACCTCGGCAGTGAGGGGGAGGTAATAAGTGTTAAGAACGGTTACGGGCGTAACTGGCTTATTCCACAGGGGCTTGCCCGGATGGCAACCCCCGGTACGGTACGGGCGTTTGAGGAACAAATGCGTCAGCAGGCGAGACGGCGTGCTCAAGAGCGCAATAATGCCGAAGAGATCAAAAATCAACTGGAGAATGCGGTTGTCAAAATCGAAGCTAAAGTAGGTGAGGAAAACCGAATTTTTGGCACGATCACTCCACAGCAGGTTGCTCTCGGATTGGCAGTGCAGGGCTTCAAAATTGATCGTCGCATCGTTACCATGAATGAGGACATCAAGGTCCTTGGTGAATATACAGCGACGATCAAACTGCATGCGGAAGTACAGGCGCAACTCAGTGTGCATGTGGTTCCGGCGGACAGCCTGGCGTAGACCGTCAGTTTCATTCGGGATTGCGCTTATCCTGACACTGGTATCTGTCGGTGTCACGGCGGCTCAGCCTGTGGTGTCATGGACTGTTCGGGCGGAATATCATAATGCGTCCGCGCGTATCGTTGTTGAAGGGGTGTTACCCCCGGATGATCCATCTGGAGGGGCATGGCGGATGTACGCACTGGATTCTCCCCGGCCTAGTCGGGCACTCATCCTGCGGACTGACTCTTTGCCGGCGGGATTCGTGCCGCTGGATTCTCTGCGTCAGTTGAATGTGCAGTCTGGATTTGATCCCAATTTTGACAAGGTGGTGACCTATTTTCGGGGGAGTGCGCTGGTTTGGGCGGATTATGCGGTTGCGCAGGATTTTTCTGGCGGGATTGTTACGGGGAGCATTGAATTTATGATCTGTAATGATCGGATCTGCTATCCCCCCGATTCGGCGGCGTTTTCAAGTTCATTTACGGAGGTGGACTCCCCGTTCCCGGCGATTCCGATCCCCGCTTCACTCCTTGTTGATGCTGCAGCTCTCTCGGTTCCTCTGAGCATGGAGAGTCTGCCCGGTTCTGATATGGATTCGGATGCTTCGGCTGGATTATGGCGGTTTCTGCTGTTAGCGGTCGGTGCGGGATTTGGGGCGTTGTTGATGCCTTGCATCTATCCGATGATCCCGTTGACGGTTTCGTATTTTACGCGGCATGCGCAGGGTACGCCGATCCGTATGGCGCTATTATATGGGGTGGCAATTGTGACCACTTTCACGGGGCTTGGGGTTGGACTTTCAATTCTTGTAGGAAGTGCAGGCACGCAGATTGTTGCCGCGAATCCCTGGGTTAATCTTGGAATTGCCACCGCATTCCTTGTCTTTGGTCTGTCGTTGCTCGGTGTATTCAGTCTTCGTCTTCCGTCATCCCTTGTCACCTGGTTTGACCGGAAAGGCACGGAGCGGCAGGATTACATTGGGGTGCTGTTTATGGGATTGGCACTTACGCTGGTATCTTTCACCTGTACGGTTCCGTTTGTCGGATTATTGCTTCCGAGTATTGCTTCGGGGGCTTGGTTTTATGGCATTCTGGGGATGGCGACTTTCAGTCTGACCTTTGCGCTCCCGTTCGTGGCGTTTGCATGCTTCCCAAGGGCACTCAAGGCACTTCCCGGCAGTGGAGGCTGGATGCGTGATGTAGCGATTGTGTTTGGCTTTCTGGAGATTGCAGCGGCGGTCAAATTTTTTTCCAACGCGGATCTGGTCTGGGGGCTTGGTCTGATTGACCGGCCTTTGGCCATTGCATTCTGGATGGTGCTGGCTTCATTGGCGGGGTTTTATTTGATCGGCCATTTACGTTTTCTGGAAAACGCTCCGACTACACGCATCGGTGCAGGAAGGCTCCTGTTTGGGGTTCTGTTTTTTGGGCTTGCCGTTTATCTGCTGCCGGGACTCTTTGGCGGTCGTCTCGGGCGGTTGGATGCCTACTTGCCTCCGCGCAATCTGGACAGTGTGAGTCTGTTTGATACGGGAATGCAGCAGGAGCAGGAATGGATTACGGATGACCTGCCCAGGGCATTTTCGGAGGCGGTGCTTCATGACCAGCCGCTCTTCATTGATTTTTCGGGATATACCTGTACCAATTGCAGGGAGATGGAAGTCAATGTCTTTGAGCGTGGGGAGGTAAGCCGATTGCTGGCGGATCATTTTGTGCTCAGCCGCCTGTACACAGACGGCTCTGAGGGGCGGCAATTTCAGGAATTCCAGGAGAAACTGACGGGTACCCGTGCTCTTCCCACCTACGCAATCATGAACGGAAATTTGGTAGAGGACCCGCTGGTTCAGCTGAGCGGGGTCGTTTCTTCGGAGGCATTTGAAGAATTTTTGCAGCGGGGACTGCGGCAGTACGGAGACTAATCCCGGAGATACGGCGACAGTGATACAGATTACGGACAATTTTCCTGACAAATCCACCGAAGTGCGATGACTTTTTTCTGGTACGACTACGAAACCTGGGGCAAGAACCCGCACCGTGACCGTATTGTGCAGTTTGGGGGCCTCCGAACGAACGAGGAACTGGAAATCATTGGCGAGCCAATTGAGTTGAAATGCCAGCCGGGACTGGATACGCTCATCGGCCCGGGTGCAGTGAATGTTCACGGAATCATGCCAGAGGAAGCCAAAGGGGATGGAGATCCAGAGTCAGAGTTTGCCGAGAAAATCCATAAGGAACTGACCCGGGAAGGCACATGTAGCGTGGCCTACAATGGGATGGGTTTTGATCACAAATTCACCCAGGTACTGTTCTATCGCAACCTGCGTGATCCCTATGAATGGGCATGGAAAAATGGGAATACCTGCTGGGATCCGCTGGAATTGATGCGGGCCGCTTATCTTCTTCAGCCGGATGCTCTGAAGAAATGGCCGAAAAAGGATAATGGGCGGCCTTCTTTTAGGCTGGAGGATCTTGCATCCGCAAATCTTTCAAAGGAGGAACAGAGAACGCCGCATGATGCGACGGCAGACGTGATTCATATGTGGGAGATCGCAAAATCAGTACGAAAGGAAGCCCGCACATTGTGGGATTATGCTCTTGAACTGCGTAACAAGCAAAATATTCAGAAATTGATGAGCCGTGGAGAGCCAGTGCTCCATGTAGTTGGTGGAAAGATGGGGACCGACAGATACTGTTCAACTTTCCTCAGTCCTCTAGGATCTCTGCCTCAGGACGAGAAATTGATGTATGGTTTTGATCTATTCTATGATCCAAAACCCTTTTTGAAACCTTATTTAGAATGGACTTGGGAGGAGAAAGTATTAGCACAGCGTGCGATTTTGTCATTCAGGAGTAATAAGTCCCCATTTTTGTGCAAGCTCTCTTATGTTCCTAAAATTTTGTCTCCAGAACTATCCTTGAAGGATATCCTGGATAGAACGAAACTGAAAGAGTATGATATTCGTGCTCGGCACGAGATAGTTCAAGAGCAGATAGTTCGGGGATCTGAAAATCCGTTCCTCCATTATGTTACACAAGAGGAAGATCAGAAGAAAATCCAATGTACTTCATTTAGGCGTGATCCTGATGAAGCCATCTACCGTGGTTTTATTGATGGCCCAGATCGGGATTTGATGGATCAGGTATTGGAAGTGTTAAGTCACGGGGAGGAATTTGATTGGCGTACAGTTCAGTCGGATGATCCTCGGGTTGAACCATTAATTTTTAGATACATTGCTCGCAATTATCCAGGATTCCTGGATGATTTAGGAAAAAAGCGCTGGCAAGAATATTGCCGTAAACGCCAACTAAAAGATAAACATAGGATCTGGACTACAGCGGATCAGAACTTTATGATTGAACTTCAAATCGCAGTGAAGGCAAGGGGGAATTTGGATGAATCCAAATTCGAGCAGTTATTGATGTGGCAGCAGGATCGTATGCGGGAGTTGTCGGATCCTAACCAACAAGGTCAAAATGATTCAGGCTAAACGACTGGTTTTCATGTCAAACCTGAATCTGATAATGAGGGCAGACGATTGACACAAGATTGATCATTGATCAATACCTGGGGTGCCCACAAAAGCTGTAGGCCATCCCCCATGAGTTTCTATGGTCTTATCAATTTTAGACATAATTGAAATTGTCTCACCCAGAGCGGAAACAATTTTGGAATAGTGGATGATGTCTTTCTCGGAAAGTATTGTTCCCTTCCGGTCATTAAGCCATTTCTGACATACCTGATAGCTACCGACATGATAATCCCAGATTTTTTCAGGGACACCTGAGAACCCGAAAGTGCCGTTCTTAATTGCGCGATAGCCTTTTTTAGCATTGACTTTTTCAGCGTTGAGCCAAACGAAATCATCTGCCCAGCCGACTTGACTGATCTCAGTGTTTTTAGAACCGGTATAGGTAAGGACTGTGTCATTAAGTTTTGGAGACTCAAGCAAATGAAGGGCTATAAGTTCATGGCCTGCTGCAGTAAGAATTCGGAAGATATCCGGATTCTGAGGGAGGGGGATATGGGGAAAATCGTACTTGAGTTGTTCCGAGTATCGTTTTCGATAGCCGATACAGTGGAGAATTGAATATATCCAAGCAAAAATGTCTTCCTGTGAAAGTGGATCACTGATGTCGTTTCCAATGGCTTTCCTAAATGCTTTTTTGAAGTTGGGATTAAAATTTGATGTCTGATCGCAGACTCTAGCCCCTTCAGTCCCGATTGTCTTTTGGAATGTATACAATGGGAACAGAGAATTAATTTCCTTTGTCTTGTTTGAAATTGCGCATGATTCAACAATTGTTCGCGTAACTCCACAATTTCTCCATTCAACTCCAACTTGTGACTGCTGACGGCAAGAAATAAGAGCAAGATTCCCCCCAGCGAGCATATGATCCATTGATTCGGGGCGTGGCATACAAATAAAACCCCTTGATTTACCGGAGTAATAGGTAAAACGGGTATCAAACGGACGGTAGAGTATAGGATATATTTTGCCATTTCGATCTTTAATGTCTTCTTGAGCCAACTTCACTTTCCAGTCTCTGGTGTCTTTGTTAAGCCTGTAGTACCTCCTTGCATCTTCGGTGTCCAGTCCTACAAATCTTTCAACAACACGCCTCATTTCCTTCTCTGTGAACTGAATTGTGAGTCTATCACGGGCAGTAACGATTCCAACCGAATTGACTGGGAAAATATCAGTCAGTTTCCACCCCAATGTGTATTCATTCCAGAGTTTACTGTTGTGCGGAATGAAAAACCAGTGTGGAAATACTGGAGATATAGCTTCCCATTTAATGGTTTGCACGTTATTTTTCTCGAGAAAATCGTATTTGCCCTTTCCATCAATCTGTTCCCGCTTGCCCCAGATGTCGGTATGATAGCATAGAGAATTCTCTAACCGTGCAGATTTGACAAACAACCCAATCGCTACACCCTGTTGAATATCAAATACACACTCATCTTTCCCACCATCTGGTGCAGCCGAATTCTTCTTTGTACTGCCATGCAAGTCAAGCAAGTATCTAACTGGGAATGTTGTTGCTAAGCTTTCACGCATTCCACGGAATGTTGGGTTATCCAGATATGCGTGATTTGTAATGAATCCGACAACTCCTTGCCCTGTACGTTCAATTTGCCAATGAGCAAAACGAGTAAATTTTACATAATCGTCGTTGAGCCATTTAGGGTTTCGCTCATTAAGTGATTTACCGCCAATATTGAAATAGTTTTCTACGTTCCGCGAACTGCATTCATCTTTCCCCCGAAGAAGTTTCTTAATCCAGTTGCCCTTATTGGCAGATTCGCCGGAGTAAGGAGGGTTACCCAGCACAACGGTGAATCGCATCATGTTTTTTACCCGATCTACTTCTTGGCCTTCATTTGCTAAAGCTGGAATTGCCGAAGCATACGTCAATTGTGCTGACTCTCTCGTAGGTTCTAGGGTATTGGTCAGGTATATCCGGGCACGTTCATCGCTCTTAAAATGATAGCCGGTTTCGTATAACTTGAGACTGATCTTAAAATGTGCAATGACATAAGGAGCCATCATAAGTTCGTAGCCATATAGGCGAGGCAGCAGATGTTTGGGTACATACTCATTCCACAGAGATGCAATTTGTTCCGTATTGCGACCCTGGCTTTCCCATTTGTTCGTCAGAATACTATAGATCTGCTCAATCACCTCAACTAAGAAAGTACCTGTACCCGTAGCGGGATCTAGAATTTGCACAAAATCCGATTCAGGTGAAATATTATCTGGGATCCTAAGGCAGCGCCAAAAAATAAAGTATGCAACGCGACGTATTTTCTCTCATTAAAGTCACTTTGAGGCAGCTTCATACCCTCTGAAGGTACTACAAATCTGTCCGAATTTCCTGATCCGGCCAAGTCGGATTACTTCCTTT
>JAJECV010000097.1 GCA_022821875.1 Rhodothermales bacterium | reverse complement strand
CCAGGGACTGGTCATGCATACCGCAGACGGGTTTACCGAATGGGGGGTATCGGGCGCACTGCAGGTGGGCAGTGGATCTGAGGGGATGATGATGCGCCTGCGCCCATCGTGGGGACGCAGTCCGGGCATGTCCATGATTCGGCAGCAGACGATTCTGGATGCGACCCCCATCCGGGATGCGGCACACCGGACCGAACTGGAACTGGGCTACGGAGTCCCGTGGCGGGAAGGATCCGCACGATCCATCCTGGGCATTACACAACTGCCGCAGGGCATGATGTACCGGCTCGGCGGCGAACTGCGCCCGTGGGAACGACTCACCCTCTCGGCCTACGGACTAGCCCATGTGTCCAGACACCATGGCCACCAATCCGGACCGGACAATATCGGCGTGAATCTCAGAGGAGCGCTCCAGTATTAGGCTCCGAAAACAGAACGGAAATACGTAATCTGTGCCTCATTTGTCAGGGAACAAGGTCGACATCCCCCCTATAGATTACGCCGGCAGATTGCTCGGGCGCTGTATCACATCCACGCCAGACTCCGTACCCACAATCACTTCGGTGGCCAGTCCCACAAACAGACCATGATCCAAAACCCCCGGCAGGTTCAGTAATTCACGGCTCAATGCCGCTGGATGATCAATTGGGGGGAACTCTGCATCAATGACCCAAAACCCCTGATCTGTGACGACAGGACCATCTTTGCGCAGGCCTAAACGTAACGAAGCGCGGGCTCCCATCTGCTGTAGCGTGCGCAGAACAACCGGTGCCGCAAGCGGAATGACCTCAATCGGCACCGGGGCCTTCGTACCCAACTTCTTTACCAATTTGGACGGATCCACTAAGACCGCGAATCGTCTGGACTGACTGGCAATAATTTTTTCGCGTGTATGGGCCGCCCCTCTCCCCTTGATTAAATCAAGTGCTGGACTTACCTCGTCTGCACCATCAAAAGCAATATCCAGTTTCCCCTGCACTTCGTCAAAAGTACATAGAGGAACCCCATGCTTCCGCGCTTCCAGTTCCGCCGAACTCGAAGTGGGGATTCCTCTGACCTGTAAACCCTCTTCATGGATCCTCTTTCCAATGGCAGCAATCGCAAACGCGGTGGTTGAGCCGGTGCCAAGCCCAATCGTCATGCCATGCTTTACATGCCGGGCGGCTTCTGCACCTGCCCGGCTTTTGGCAAGATCCTGCTCCATTACTCGTGACGCAGAGACTCTATCGGATCCAGACTTGCCGCCTTATAGGCAGGGTAGACCCCAAAAGCCATCGCAATCAGGGTGACTCCGAGCACCGCACCGATGGCCCAGTTCCAGGGAAAGACAAAGGATACATCAAAGAAATATCCCACCGCGTTCCCCCCAAGAACTCCCACGAGGATGCCGGTAAGTCCACCAATCTGGCACAAAAAGATAGCTTCATACAGAAACTGACTCAGCACATCCCGCCGCCGGGCTCCAACCGCTTTCCGCACGCCGATTTCCTTCGTACGCTCCGCAACCGAAACAAGCATAATATTCATGACACCGATACCGGCAGAAAGCAGCGTAATCAAACCAACCACGGCTCCGCCCAACTTTACCTGACCTGTAAATCCGGTAAGCCGATCCAGAAACGCCTCCGAACTCTGAATTTCAAAATTATTTTCCTGACCCGGCTCTACATCGCGGATAACCCTGAAAATTCCGATCGCTTCCTCCATGGCCTCCTCTATCGTATCCATGCTGCGCGTCTCCACTTTGATCTGTATATCACGCTGTGCGGCACTGTACGTCTGAATCATGTTCGTGATGGGAACCAGTGTAATCAGATCCATATTTTCACCAAAAACATCTCCTTTTTTCGCCATCACACCAATAATCTGGTAACGCTCTCCCCGTACAAAAATAGGCTTCCCGACCGGATTAATATTCGGAAAAAGCCGATCCCCGACATCGTGTCCGATCACCGCAACATCCCGTCCTAATTCTACATCAAGTTCGGTCATATTTCGCCCTTGAGCAATATCAAATCCGTTGGTCGAGATCCAGGACTCATTCACTCCCAGCTTTGTAACGACATTCTCTGTCTTTCGATCTTCATAACGAGCTTCCAGTTCACGATACACTTGCATCGTTGGGCTGACAGCGGAAGGTAATGTTGCCCTTTCCACATATCTAAGCATGTCATCATACGTAAGACTCCGCCGTGCCCGATACCTGGAACCGGATTGACTGAATCCGTCCATTCTGGTGATGGTAAAGGTTGTCGCACCAAAAGACTCCACTGCATTGACCAGCCTTGTCTCTACAACCTGAACGGCAGTGACTGCCACGATAATTGCAAAAACACCAATGACAATCCCTAATAACGTGAGCATGGAACGCAACTTATGGCTGCGTATTACATCCCAGGCCAAACGTACGAATTCAAGGTTGACCATCACTTAACTGTGTCGTAGTGCTTCGATGGGATCCATTCTTGCGGCATTCCAGGCCGGCACAACGCCAAAGATCACACCAACTCCCACACAGATTCCAAACGCAAGGAGAACCGTTCCGAGGGCAAATGTTGCCGGAACAAACTGGTTAACAATGGCCGTCACGCCCAGAGAAAGCAGGATGCCAATGGAACCGGCCGCAATGCACACCAGTACCGCCTCAATCAGAAACTGCGAGAGTACCGCCCGGCGACTGGCCCCCACCGCCTTTCGCACCCCGATCTCTCTGGTGCGTTCCTTCACGGTCACAAACATAATGTTCATCACTCCAATTCCGCCTACAATCAGTGCCAGCCCCGTCAGAAATATGCCAATCGCGTAGACCACCGCCTTGACCCCTGCCAACTGCTCCCGGAAAGCTTCAGTTTTGTTAATTTCGAAATTATCTTCCTCCATTGCATCCAGTCCCCTGGCCGCTCTGACAATCCCCGTCAATTCTTCTTCAAGCAGGGGGACCGTTTCATCGGATGCGGCATTCACCTTTATTGTGACACTCCGAAAGCGTCCAAAGTGTCGCTCAAACGTTTTAATTGGAATCTGAGCCTGCTCGTCGAACGAAAACAACCCCATGAATTTGCCCTGCTCCTTCAGCACTCCGATCACCTCAAACCGTTTTCCACCAATTCTGATTACCTTCCCGATGGCCCGCTCACTGGGGAACAGAGACTCATTTACAGCATGACCAATCACAACCACGCTGCGCCCCACCAGATTATCAAGGTCATTGTACCAGCGTCCTTCCAAAAGCTCTACATCATCCACACTGGCAATCTCCGGAGTTGATCCCTGAATAAATACCCCATACAATGCACGGTCACGATAACGTATGGGCCGCCCTGTCTGTGCTAACGGGGCCACCGCGACTGCATATTCTGAACGTTCGCGAATGCGCTCTGCCAAATCTGCCCGCAGGTCAGGTCGCGACCGGTGACGTGCACGTTCGCCGGGCTCGATAAACCAACTGGTTTTCTCAACGTAGATTGCGTTGGTCCCCAACATCGCCAGCGAGTTATCCATAGCGTTCTCCAAACCGTTAATGACCGTAATCATCACGGTCACCGTCACAATTCCAATGATAATTCCCAGCATAGTCAGCCCACTGCGCAGGCGGTTCGTGCCCAGCGAACGCAACGCAATAAGCAGACTCTCCCAGGTTTCTATGAAAAAGCGGATCAAAACTGATGCCTCGTGTTTTCTCTCATGTCAGTGCCTACGCAGTTTGGGCAATCGGGTTGCGAAAAAGCCGGATTCCTATATATTTGGGTCCAGACTGGCGCGAACTTTGGACATTTGATGCATCCAATGCGTAGAAGCAGAACTTATTTCTGAGCGCTTCCCGATGAACAAACTACGAATTTCGATTGAGTTCCTGCGATTTTTACAGATGCGCAGGAAATACTGGCTAACCCCCATTGTGGTCGTTTTGTTGCTCCTGAGCATTCTGATTGTTCTGACGCAAGGGTCAGCCCTGGCTCCCTTTATCTACTCCCTATTCTAGACTGCACTGCTGCATCATCAGATTCTGTTCGTAGAGTCTAATCAGAGTACATTGACCGATGGGCCAGATCATTGCAATTGCAAACCAAAAAGGTGGTGTAGGCAAAACCACCACTGCTGTAAATCTCGCCGTATCGCTTGCGGTACTGGAAAACTCTACTCTGGTAGTAGATCTGGATCCTCAGGCAAATTGTACTTCAAGCCTGGGGTACAATGCCAGAGAGGTACGCCCATCTGTCTATGAGGTCATCATTGGTAAGAGCAGACCCGAGGATATCCTGTGCAAGAACGAAGAAGTCCCCCATCTGGATCTGCTTCCCGCGAATATCAATCTGGTAGGTGCCGAAGTTGAACTGATCAGTATTCGGGATCGCGAACAGCTTCTGAAAAAATCGCTGATAGGACTGACCGACAACTACGACTATGTTATTATTGACTGTCCGCCGTCGCTTGGACTCCTGACCGTCAATGCTCTGACTGCTGCCGACAGCGTGATTATTCCCGTGCAAGTGGAATACTTTGCACTTGAAGGGCTGGGGCTGCTGCTCAATACAATCAAAATCGTACGCGGTGGACTCAACCCGGATCTTGAAATTTCGGGAGTACTCCTGACGCTCTATGATTCGCGTCTGCGACTCTCGAAACAGGTTGCTGCAGAGGTCAAGCGTTATTTCGGCAATCAGGTGTTCAAAACCATTATTCATCGGAATGTGACGGTTGCCGAAGCTCCCAGTTTCGGGAAACCCGTTCTGCTTCACAGTGCAACCAGCACCGGTGCCCGTAATTATCTGGCACTTGCCCGGGAGATGATGCAACGCATCTCCGCCATCAGTACAAAACCCCCTGACTTTGCTTCCCCGTCAAATACCTGATCTGATGTTACGTCTGCCGGGAAAAGATTATTTTCTGCCTGAGGACATGAAGTTTATCAGACGTTCCTCCTTGTGCCTGAGTGGGGCTGTGCAATGGGGCTGTACGTTTCGTTGCACCTGTGCCGCTGGAAGTGAGGAATCCGCTCACGCAACCCCCGATTGCGTCTCAAAAATCAGTCATGACCTCCTCGGACAAACCTCCGTTCATTAAATTACAACCGTTGCGCTGACCTATATCGTCAGTGTGCTCAGATGTATCAAGCTATTCCTGTTTGCAGATGACAAATCCGAAGTCGGTCCTTGGGCGTGGACTAGATGCAATCCTCAGTAATGACGGGCAATTACGCTCCGAAGAACATGCGCGTTCACTTGTCGGAGGGATCTTTGACATCCCCATCGGTTCCATCAAACCAAACCCATTTCAGCCCCGGCAGGAATTCAATGAACAGGCGCTGGACTCTCTGTCACAGTCCATTGCACAACTGGGGATCATTCAGCCTATTACCGTCCGGGCAACCAAAGGAGGCGAATTTGAAATTATCAGTGGCGAGAGACGTCTCAGGGCGGCAAAACTGGCCGGTATGGAAGAAATTCCGGCCTATATCCGACCTGCCAAGGATGTCCGAATGCTGGAGATGGCACTGGTTGAAAATGTTCAGCGTGAAGAACTGAACCCCATCGAGGTTGCTCTAGGCTACCGAAGGCTTATCGATGAATATGGCTTAACCCAGGAAGAGGTTGCGCAGCGGGTCGGCAAAAATCGGTCCACAATCACGAATTTTTTGCGTCTGCTTCATCTTCCTCCAAAAGTGCAGATCGGCCTTCGGGAAGGTCTCGTCACACCGGGGCATGCCCGTGCACTGCTTTCACTCCGTGATGATCGTACCATCAATCGGCTCTTTGGAGAAATCCGACGAAAGAATCTCAGTGTCCGTGAAGTTGAGCAGCGCGTAAAACTCCTCCTTCAGGAAAATTCGAAACCAAAACCCGTGACCTCCCCTCCTAATGTATATTTCAAACAATTTGAAAAACAACTCCGCACCCATCTAGGCACGAAGGTGCAAATCATTGGGAAGACGAAAGGAGACGGCCGTATTGAAATCCACTACTACTCGGAAGAAGATCTGTCCCGCATCGTTGAGTTACTTGAAGGGGCCGGTTGATTTATGGCGCACCCGTTCCTGAAAGCAACGCTCTTTTTGTGCCTGTTTCTGTGGATGACCGGACCGGTGCAGACAAACGCACAAGCGGATACAACGGTAACCACCCCTGATGTTCATCAACCAGACCCGCGTTCTGCTCTGCGCCGTGCATTCGTGCCAGGATGGGGACAGCTGTATAATCGTGAGTACTATAAGGTGCCTGTCGTATACGTCGGACTGGTGGCTTTTGTGGGTTCTGCCCTACTGGTAAACCGCCGATATCGCCTGTATCGGCACGCCTATCTCTTTACCGCACGAACCAATCCAGACGGCACTCCAGTATTTCCTGAATATGAAAGTGACTATTCTGAACTTCTACGCGTCTTAGAGTTAAGTTCTGAATCGATTCTTATGCCTGACGAAGTCGCAGCACGTCGTGCCCGACTCCAACCCCAATTCCGTGCACAGCGAGATGTGCTTCGACGGAACCGGGATCTATTGTACTTTGGCACCCTTGCCTGGTATGGGTTCACGGTGATTGATGCCTATGTGAGCGCACATCTGGCAGAATTCGATGTTAACGAGTCCCTGGCGGTTCAAGTAACAGGTGGCCCGCAGCAGCTTGGCCTCCTGCTAACCTGGTAGATTTGCCCCGATATTGGATATGCCCTGTCATTCACGAACTTCAATTTCAGACCTGTCTATCCCCGACAGCCATCACGATCCGGCATCATGTGCCATGGTGATCTCTTCCCCCGGTACCGGTCGCTGTCCTGTCTGCGGACATCATTCCTTAACATATAACCAAATTCCAGCCATCCTGGATTCCTGATCTGCTTTCACTGCATATGATTGATTCAAACGAAATCCTCGCTACAGAACCTGCAATATTTGAGAAAACGCGAGCGTTTATGGCACCTGGTGCCCTGATCAACGAGGCAAAAGATGCAGATCTCTATCCTTACTTTCGGGCAATTTCACGAAGTGAGGGGACACGGGCGTTTATTGATGGCCGTGAACTTATCATGGCAGGATCCAATAACTATCTCGGATTGACCAGTGATCCGAGAGTAAAGGAGGCTGCAAATCAGGCAATTGCCAGATACGGCACCGGCTGCACCGGCAGCCGTTTTTTGAATGGCACCCTGGATATTCACCTGCAGCTTGAAGAACGCCTGGCGGCCTTCATGCAGAAAGAGGCCTGCGTCCTCTTTTCGACCGGGTACATGACGAACCTGGGGGTGATCCAGGGGATTACATCCAAAAATGATCTGATCTTTTCTGATAAGGATAATCACGCCTGCATCGTCGCCGGGACGCAGGTAAGCGAAGCAAACTGCTGGCGCTACCGCCATTTTGACATGAACCATCTGCGACGCCTTCTTGAGAAAGCCGAACTGGAACAGCCCGAGGCAGATAAACTCATCGTTACCGATGGCGTGTTTTCTATGAGCGGCCGTATTGCCCCGGTCCCCGAACTGGTTAAACTCGCCGACGAATTTGGGGCTGCCCTGATGCTGGATGACGCACACGCGGTGGGGGTCATTGGCCCCGGCGGGCGAGGATCCGCCGCCTACTTCGGTCTAGAACATGAAGTCCCCCTGACAACAGGCACCTTCTCAAAAAGTTTCTCCTCACTTGGCGGTTTTTTGACGGGAGATAATGATGTAATTGAGTATATCCGGCACATGTCCAGTGCGCACATTTTCAGTGCATCCATGCCTCCGAGTACGGTCGCTACGGTGCTGAAATGTCTGGACATTCTTGAGGAAGAAATCTGGCGGCTTGACCGCCTGTGGAAAATCTCAAACTATATGCGGGAGGGATTCCGCAGTGCGGGCTTTAATGTATGGACCAGTGAAGCCCCCATCATTCCCGTTGTGGTCGGTAACGAGATGATGTCCGCGTTTCAATTCTGGACCGACCTTCTTGAAGAAGGAATCTTCGTCAACCCGGTGGTGCCGTGGCGGGGCGCTGTACCTCGCGGGCTCAGCATTATGCGTACCTCCTACATGGCGACGCACACCGATGAAGATCTGGATCGGATTCTGGAGGCCTTCTATCTTGTGGGACGAAAGCATGGCGTGCTGGACAACCACGCGGTCTAGTCTATGCCGGGTTCCCCTTCGTGCGTGATTCGGACCGTTCAGTCACGACGGGATCTGCACCGGTTTGTTCAGTTTCCGTATGATTTCTACCGGGGCAGTTTATTCTGGGTGCCCCCGCTTCGCGTGGATCAGTTTGAGACACTCAACCCGAAAAAAAATCCCTTCTTTGAGCATGGGCGGATGCAGCTCTTCCTTGCCCTGGATGCCAATGGGCGCGTGGTAGGACGGATTGCAGGAATCATTAACGGCATGCACTTAAAAACCTATGCCGATGATGCCGGTTTTTTTGGATTCTTTGAAACCGAAGAATGCTATGAGACTGCAGAAGCCCTCTTGGGGGCGGCAGCGTCCTGGCTCCATCAGCAGGGGATACGAACCATTCGAGGCCCCGTGAACCCATCCATGAATGACTCCTCCGGCCTTCTGGTCAGCGGATTTGACCGGGTTCCCGCCATCATGATGACCTATAATCCGCCATACTACGAGGATTATCTCCTCCGCTGGGGGTTTACCCGTGTCATGACCATGTGGGCCTACTATATTCACCGGAAACACGTCACCATTGAACGCCTGCGGCGCGGGGCCGCGATTGTCCGCCGCCGGACCCCCGGCGTATCACTGCGCACCCTGGATCTGTCACGCTTTGACGAAGAGGTCTCAACCATACGGGAGATTTTTAATGAGGCATGGGCGGACAACTGGGGCTTTGTGCCGGCGACGGATCGTGAGTTTGCGCATCTGGCAAAAGCCATGAAGCAGATCGTAGATCCGAGGATGTGTTTCTTTGTAGAAATAGACGGCCAGCCGGTCGGATTCACCATTACACTTCCGGACCTCAATCCTGCACTGCAACGACTGCCAGACGGTCGACTTTTCCCTTTTGGTCTGGCAAAATTATTGATCCTGACCAAATTTGCAAACGTGAGAGAATTACGTATGCCCCTCATGGGGATACGTAAAGCCTATCAGGGCCATGCTCTGGATGTTCTTCCTGTGCTGGAAACCATTGAAAAATCCACCGAATATGGCTACCACGCGTGCGAAACAAGCTGGGTTTTAGATGCTAATCATGTCATGAAGAACCTTTTAGACTCTATCCTTGCTGTCGTAGACAAGGAATATGCCATCCTTGAAGCCCCTGCGAAAAAGAAGCCATCCTCCCCGTGACCACCGCATGTCCAGACACCTCGCTGCGGTGAGCAGGCTGGGCCGGGAGCAGCCGATGCATGAAGTCGTTGTCTGCAGAAGGCATGCAACAGTCTATTGCGACCGACTTGATCCTACCTTAGAAACCTGGCCATCTGCGCACGGACCAGATCGTGAGTTCCCATCTTCACACCGTGGGCTTTTGCCAGTTCACTCCACTGTCCAAGTGCATCTGTCGTCTGTTTGAGGATTTCCTCAATTCTGGCATCTCTGATGGCAGCATGCCGCCCTAGTGCGCGAAGATGGTCCATATCCGGCGATCTGCCCTCGCCCATCACCATCGTGCTCTGCTCCCCACCCAGACCACAGGAAAATGTCAGATCATAGGCGGGGGCAAGTTTCCACTCTCCCGTTTGATCCATGAGAAATGAAAAATTCCTGGCATGATCATCACGGTTATGCGCCATCGTATTGAACACCGCAAGCCGAAACATTTTTTCTGATTCCCGGACATCACGCGTCAAAATCATCGTGAGTTCCAGTAAGTCCTGATAATCCAGTGCAGGTGTCCTGTGATCCGAATGCAGCAACCCGCAGGCGCTGTGCACATGCAGGCGTTTGTTTTCATTTCGGTCAAAGCGTTTGACTGCAAAATACCCTGCACCCCGTTTTGCCAAAAATAAATGTGTATCAGGAATCGCAAGTCCGGCCTGCCGGGCCATTTTTGAGTACACAAATTCTACGGCTCCCGCATCCGGTCCATCCTGTGAATTTGCAAATTTGACAATCCATGGTGCATAGCCTTCCGGTAAATCCTGACTCCCATAGATGATGCGCCCGCTTTCCTGATGAAACCCGATAAGTGCTTTCGGCCGTGCACCCGCAGAGGATCCATTGAGTGCGATAAGTTCTCTCAGAACACCTTCAGCTTCACCTTTCAGAACATCCTGCGACTGCTGGGCAATCCAGTCTAAATCTATTCCTGCACCCGCTGCAGCATCAGAGTGATCCGGCTTGTAGACCAGTGCCCCCATACCAAATTCACCAACATGTGCCAACCGGTCAAGCGGCCCCAGCATCTGCGGTAAAAGCCCCTGCTTACGCATGGCCCGGTCAAACAGAAGTCTTCCCCAGCCATCCGGCAAACTATCATGGAATACACCTGGCAGTCCATCAAAAAGTGTGGTCTGGAAGGATTGTAATCCAGATTTCAATGGCAGCCGGAAGGGAGACAGTGCAAGGCCACGACGTATAAAATCTGCATCGTATTCGAAATAAATTTGCCGCTCCAAAAGGGCTAGGTCCCCTACTGGCATTGCACCACTCCCAAAATCCAGCCCCACTTTTATGTGTCCTGTCGGCCTGTAGTTCATGAAGAGGAACCATACCTGCGTTTCGGGCGGGATTGACTGGACAAAACTTCATCCATAGAGGAGTATTGTCTCCGGTCTGGTGCGCTTGCATCTACGATTTTTCTTAGCCCGCCAACGACCAGCATGAGCTTGAGTAAATTATCAATGGAGATGTCACCGCTCTGCTCAAATCTTCGCAGTGTGCCCAGAGTAACTCCTGAACGTTTGCTAAGACCGGCTTGCGTGAGATTGACCGCCAGACGACGCTCCCTCATATTCGCGGCGAGCGCTGCCTTTACCTTTGCAGGTGTCATTAGTACGAACATAATGTGATTTACTCTGATTTATTTCTTAATAATACTATTATTTTATTACTTATGTTTGTGCTCACGAGAAAATGTTGAATCACGATGTGCTAATGAATGTGGGCATTTCGTGTGTAGATCTCTCTTACTGCATGGAGACTGCACTATCCCGCCGCTCCAGCAGTGTCCTTTTCCGGCCTATCGTATCCAGACATACGAACACATGATTTCCCCCTTACCCGCCCCCTCTCAAACGGATTGCCCCCTTACCCACCTGAGTGTTCCGTTTGAGATCACCGCCATCACTGAAGCCACTGTGTTGTAGAGGATATCATGCACATCAAAGACACGGTTCGGCAGAACTAACTGCAGCAGTTCGTCCATTGCCCCTAGAGCAGTCGTCACCGCAATCACCACAATGGAGATCGTCGTGATCCGCCCGCCATGAGCAGAGCGTTCAAGTAATGCCGCATAGATTAACAATGCCACAACTCCGTACATAATCACGTGGATCCGTTCCTCTGGATATCGGATGTATGCAAGCGTTACGGAATAGATCACCGCGATTCCCAGTGCAACCACCATCTCTTTCCAATTCGGAATTACCGTCATCCCGCGTGTAACAATGAATACCAGAATCAGGCAGCAGCCAAGCAAAAATATGCCGTCCCCCCAGCCGCTGTCCTGCAAGAAGCGAAACCACTTTACGGCGAACCCTAGTGTGAAGTAAATGGTGAGCACGGTAAATACCGTTACCACCCACAAACACCGCTCACGTGTGGTCACAAACCTCATCTAGTACATCCCTCGGTTATTCATAACACTTCACCGCATCTGCAACTTCCCCATCCAACTGGTACTTTCCAGCTATGGAACCTTCGCAGTCCAAAGTTCCATCACCATTCAGCACAAACATGGTCACAACTCCAGTCGCCCGGCTTCGCAACCAATGTATCCGTTCACTCAATGGTTTAGAGGAGTTGATTCAAGAAGATGGAAAGTGCACGCGGCTCAAGGAATACGGTCAATAGCACGCCCCCAGCTGCACCCCCCAAATGCGCCTCATGGGCGATCCCGAAGGATCTGCCCGTTTTCATTGCATAGATACTGCCCCCTACAAACAAAACCGCAAACAGAATTGCCGGGATGGGTACGATCCCGAAGAAGTAGATTAACTCATACGGAGCAAATAACACGAACGCAAATAGCACGCCGCTAATGGCCCCACTTGCCCCGACGGCATTGTATCCAGCGTTATTCCGATGCTGAATGTGGGTCAGCACATGCGCACACAGCAATGATCCAAAGTACAGGATTAAATACTTTGTGCTTCCTAACCGGAGTTCAAGGAGGGGGCCAAAGAAATACAGGGTCACCGCATTCAGTAGAAGGTGCGTCAGCGATACATGCACAAAGCCCCCCGTGATATACCGATAAGGTTCCTGAGCTATCCGGGTTGGCCGGAACCCTAGCCGGTCCATCAAAAGCGGGTTTCCAAAGAGGGCAAACCCGCTCACCATAATCATAGAGATCAATAGCAGAACGGTGACGGGGGCCTCGAATCCGTACAGCATCAGACGGATCCACCGATGAGACTCTGAAACAATACCGAACCATCATTCCCCCCTAGAGCGTGCTCCGCTGCACGCTCCGGGTGCGGCATCATACCCAGAACATTCCCTTCCCGATTGACAATCCCCGCAATATTGTTGGAGGATCCATTGGGATTCGCCTCTGATTTAACCGCACCCTCCGGTGTCGTGTACCGGAATACCACCTGTCCATTCCGCTCCAGTTCAACCAGTTCTGATGCCTCTGCAAAATAGTTCCCCTCACCATGCGCAACCGGAATTCTCAGGATCTGTCCGATCTTTGCCTCTCTGGTAAAGGGAACCTCAACATTGTCCGTACGAAGATAAACCCACTTGCAAACAAACCTGACCGAGGCGTTCCTAAGCAGAACACCGGGTAAAAGCCCGCATTCACACAGGATCTGAAACCCGTTACAGATACCGAGGACATGGCCGCCATTCTCTGCAAAACGAACGACACTGTCCATAATGAACGAAAATCTCGCAACCGCCCCCGCACGGAGGTAGTCCCCGTAAGAGAACCCCCCAGGTACAATCACCAGATCAACCGCCGGCAACTCACGTTCTTTGTGCCAGATAAAGGTGGTCTCCAGACCAAACACATGCCGCGCAGCGTGGTAGGCATCGTGGTCACAATTCGAACCTGGAAAGACAATGACGCCTACACGCATCGGCTTTGAATCGTCCTCTTACTGATCTTTGATCAATTCCAGTTCAAGGATGATCTCCACATCATGACCTACGACCAGTCCTCCGGCTTCCGTCAGACGATCCCAGGACAGATTGAATTCGGTCCGGTTGATGGTGGTGGTGGCCTCAAATCCGGCGCGTTCCGAATCCCCCATGCTGGCCGTTCCAAGAAACTCGCCTTCAAGGACAATTGCCTGAGTGACATCCCGGATCGTCAGATCTCCGGATAACTGGAATCTATTCTCCTCAACTTCGGTGACTCCCGTGCTGGTGAAGGTCATGTTTGGAAATTCTTCCGCCGCAAAGAAATCATCTGAACGCAGATGACCATCCCGGCGCTCATTCCCCGTGTCGATACTTGCAGTCTCAATGTTGGCATTCACCGAGAGTGTGCTCAAATCGGCACCATCCATGAGAATTTCGGCATCGTAGGCAAGAAACTCACCGCGAACATTTGAGATCCCCAAATGGCGCACCTTGAACGAAATACTGGAGTGGGCTGCATCAATGGACCAGGAGGTCGGATTCTCCATGGGGATGGCGAAGGCTGCCAGAAACAGCGTGACTAAAAGCATTAAACGTGTTTTCATCAGAAAGAAAGAAATGGTCAACAATCCACTGTAACTCATTACCTGCAATTAGGATTCCTGCTCCACCGACTCAACATTTTGCGCGTAAAATCGTTCTTTGTGAATTCACGCTTATTATCTATGATCCCACGCGAGTTGTTCGCTAAAATCCGGCGAATTGAAATACGTACAAAAGGACTCGTCAATAACGTCTTTGGAGGAGAATATCATTCTGCCTTCAAAGGACGGGGTATTGAATTTTCAGAGGTCCGCTCCTATCAGTTTGGCGATGACATTCGCAGCATTGACTGGAACGTAACCGCAAGGACCGGGGAAGCCTTTGTAAAAATCTTCGAAGAGGAACGGGAGCAGACCCTCTTGCTGGTGGTCGATATATCGGGATCCAGTGATTTTGGCAGTCGGGATAAATTTAAGCGGGAGATTGCGGCAGAGATCTGTGCGATTCTGGGATTTAGTGCCATCCGAAACAATGACAAGGTTGGCCTCCTGCTATTCTCAGATCAGGTTGAACTCTTCGTACCGCCGAAGAGTGGACGCCGACATGTGCTGCGCCTTGTGCGTGACCTGTTTGCCCATAAGCCGCAGTCTTCCGGCACTGCCCTGCAAAGCGCACTGGATCATATCCTCCGTGTCATTCGCCGCCGCTCTATTGTGCTGCTGGTGAGCGATTTTTTTGATGAGGGCTTTGAGCGCCCCCTGCGGATGGTTTCACGCCGGCACGACACCGTAGCCGTACACCTGACCGATCCCCGTGAGGAAGTGCTTCCTCCTCTGGGGCTTGTGACCCTGTTTGATCCCGAAACCAATCAATCCCGATCTCTGGACACAGGAAGTCATGCGGTCCGGGAGGCCTTTCAGCAATCCTCGTCCCGAAAACACGAACAGCGCAAAGCGCTCTTTCGCAGAGCGCGTGTAGATCACGTTGAGATCAAATGCGGAGAAGATTTTGTAGACCCGCTGGCAAAGTTTTTTCGTGCACGCACCCAGATTACCTGATGAGACGATCCTGCCTGTATGTTCTGCTGACGATCTCCATCGTCCTTGTGACCCGCCCGGACACCGCACGGGCACAGCGCGTGGATGCTTACCTGTCGGAGGACAGTGTCTATGTGGGAGATCGTTTTACGCTCACACTCATTGCGATGCACGGCTTTGCGGAGGCACCTTCATTCCCGAGTACCGATTCTGCGTTTGGGGATATCATCCCCGTTGATCTGATCTCTGCGGGAACACGGTTTATGGATACAGATGTACGTCTGGACAGTGCCGTCTATGAAGTAACGACGTTTGCTCTGGATACCGCCCGCTTAGCACCACTGGTCATTGGATTCGGGGGAAACTCGGTCACCGCCACCACTGCCGTACAGGAATTACCTGTGTCCTCTATCGTTCCGCAGGATGCCGAAGGGATCCGCGACATGGCCCCTCCCGTTGAGTTCGGGCGTCCTCTATTGCCGTATGTACTTCTCGGGCTTGCCGCCCTGATTGTGGCCGCCCTCATCTGGTATATGATCTGGCGGCGGCAACAATCCGATCCTCCTCCCGTGACGGACTTCATCGGAGAGGATCTCCCATCCCCTGCAGAGACTGCCCTGCGGCGCCTGCGTGCACTTGAGAACACCCCACTCGCCGAGCGAGTGCAGGTGGAAACCTTTTATGTCGAACTCTCCGACATCCTGCGCACCTACATCGAAGACCGGCTTTTTATTCCTGCACTGGAGTCCACAACGACTGAACTCGTTCGCGACCTGGTCCATCCAAATGTGCAACACCAAATTCCTGCCGGCATTCCTGAACAACTGGAGCAAATCCTGTCCCTTGCAGATTTAGTCAAGTTCGCGGATGTAACCCCGTCCATCCCTGAAGGCCGATCTGCATTGGAGGAAGCCGTTACCGTTATCCAGCGTGTTGAAATCAAGTTTGATCAACGCGCGGCAAGTGAAACGTTTGCAAAAGCCGGAGAATGATCATGGAATTTGCACAGCCACAGTGGTTTTATCTGTTGATTCTGGTTCCTGCCTACGGACTCTTGGTCTGGTTCCGGAGGAAACGTACACCAGGGCTTGTTTTCAGCAATACCAGAGCCGCCCAAAACGCTCCACATGGAATTCGTGTGTATGCCTCTACCCTGCCTCCACTGCTTCGTATGGGAGCCATGACACTGTGCATACTGGCCCTGGCACGCCCCCAGATCCGGGAGGTGACACAGGAGCGTTATGCGGAAGGGGTGGATATTGTTCTTGTTCTGGATACATCTACAAGTATGCGTGCGGAGGATTTTCGTCCGAATCGGTTTGAGGCGGCCCGTGAGGTTGCATCTGAATTTATTGACGGGCGGATGTCCGACCGCATTGGTCTGATCGTCTTTGCGGCCAAAGCCTACACGCAGGCCCCGCTTACACTGGACTATCAATTCCTTCAGCGGATGCTGTCCGAGGTAGAGGTTGGGGTCATCCAGGATGGCACCGCAATCGGCACTGCTTTAGCAACGGCCGTGAACCGGCTGAAGGATACCGTTGCAGAGAGCAAGGTCATCATCCTTCTGACGGACGGGCAGAATAACCGGGGAGAGATTGACCCGGTCACAGCATCCGAGGTTGCGGCAACCCTGGGAGTCCGTATCTATGCAGTCGGGGTGGGAGCCTATGGAGAGGCCCCCTTTGTTGTGGATCGTCCCTTCGGAGGAAGACAGCGCCAGATGGTGCCTGTAGAGATTGATGAGGATATGCTGCGTTCTATTGCACAGGGAACCGGCGGACAATACTTTCGCGCCACAAATGAGGAGACACTCCGTGAAATTTATGGACAGATCGGTGAGTTGGAAAAAACCGAAATCGAAACACGCATCTATACAGACTACGAGGAACGTTATATTCGTTTTCTATTACCTGGACTGCTTCTTGTCCTGATTGAAATTCTTCTGACCACAACCCTGCTTCGACGCTTTCCCTGATGGCCTGGCTTTATGAGTCATATCTCTGGATTCTCTGGGCGGTACCCATTGTAATTGCCCTCAGTCTTTATGCAGCCTGGAGGCGGCGCATCCTGCAAATTCGATTTGGCGACATTGCACTGGTGCGCAGACTCTCCAGAAGTGTCAGCGGGCGGAGACGGCGCTACAAAGCATCCATCATGGTGACCGCCGTTGCACTGCTCTGTCTTGCGCTTGCGGGTCCTCAGGTCGGCACACAGTTACGTGAGATCAAGCGGGAAGGGATTGACCTGGTCATTGCACTTGATGTATCGGCCTCCATGCTGGCCGAGGATGTGGCCCCCAACCGGCTGGGCCGGGCACGCAATGAAATCAAACGTCTGCTGAGCGACCTCCGGGGAGACCGTGTCGGACTGGTTATCTTTGCCGGAGATGCCTTTATTCAGTGCCCGCTTACCACCGATTACAGTGCGGTGCGCCTTTTTCTTGATGTTGCAGGCCCGGATCTGCTGCCGACCCCTGGAACGGACTTTGGTGCGGCCATGCAGATCGCTGTAAAGGCCTTTGATGCACCATCCGCCAGCATTGACCCGGAGGCTACACAATCAAAAGCCCTCCTGATCGTATCTGATGGAGAAAATCACGTTGCGGATCTGAACGAAATCCTGACCACCGCGCAGGAGGAAGGGATCACCGTATTCGCTGCCGGAGTTGGAGATACCGACGGAGCCCCGATCCCCGTCTACAATGCATCCGGGCGACGTACCGGGTACAGACGGGATCTTCAAGGGCAGATTGTCCATTCAAGGCTTGAGGAGGCGGGCCTGAAAGCATTGAGTATAGACGGGGCGTATTTTCAGGTTGCGCGTACATCCAGTTCACTCTCTCAACTGATCCCTGCACTTGAACAACTGAACAAGGCCAGTTTTGCCGAAGAAGAATTTGAAGACTACGATCTTAAATACCAGTGGCCTCTGGCACTGGCATTATTGTTATTGGGGATAGACGGACTGATCACGGTCCGCCGATCCCGCGTTAAGAAACAGGAGAATCTAATCCAATGACATTTGCAGCAATCCTGGGAGTGTTTATGGCAATGATCCAGATCATCCCTGGATCTACCCCGAAACAGCAGGGCAGAGTTGGCAATGACCATCTCAAACAGGAAGAATACGAAGAAGCAGCAACGGCTTATCAGGATGGGCTTTCGACGTACCAGACTTCTGAAGGAACAGATCAGACGTATTACGGGCTCCAGAATAATCTGGGGCTGAGTCTGCATCGGCAAGAAAATTTTGAAGCGGCGGGCCGTGCATTTGAAGAAGCGCTCTCCTATGCTCCCGGCAGTGATGCAACCGCCAGGGCTGCATTCAATGCAGGAAATAATGCATTCACCAGTCAGCAGCTGGAACGCGCACTGCAACATTATCAAACCGCCTTGATGGCGGATCCGGATAATGAAGATGCCAAATTTAATTTTGAATTTGTTACCAGGCAGCTGCAAGAACAACAGGATCAGCAGCAGCAGCAACAGGATTCGGAAGACGAAGAGCAGGAGGAAAATGAACAAGATCAGGATCAGGAAGGCGAACAGAATAATGAGCAAAATGAAGAGCAGCAAGGTGAACGGGATGAAGATCTAGATCAGAATGATCAGGGGCAGACCGAAGAAGAGCAGACCGAGAAAGAACCCGAGCAGTCCGGCGGACAGGATGAACCGAACGAAACCCCTCTGACGCGGGAACAGGCCGAACGTATCCTGGAAGCACTCGCAAATGAGGAGGAACAACTCCTGCGCGAAGTGCAAAAAATGGAAGGCCGCCCCAGGCGTGTAACGAAAGACTGGTAGCATCTATGCGGTGGTTGCTCATCTTGACCGGACTGGTCATTCCATGCCAGGCCTCCAGTGCGCAAACGGTCACCGGGACTGTTTCTTCTTCTACGATTGGCACTGAAGAGACAGTCTCCTATACACTGGAGATTTCTGGCACAGACGGCTCGGACATCGTCCCTCCCAGTCCCCCGGAGGCTGAGGGGCTGGTGCTAGTTTCGACCTCTGCATCTCGCGGAACTAATATCTCCATCACGAACGGGCGCGTTTCCCGCAGCGTGAGTTATACCTGGCATTACCGCCCTGAGCAGGAGGGAGCTGCCCGCATCCTGGAAGCGAATATTACCGTGGGCAATCAAACCTACCGTGCATCTTCCGTATCAATCACGGTCGTACCGCAGTCACAGCGACCGAGGCGTCCCCAGCGGCGCTCTCCCTTTGGAAGTTTATTTGATGATCCGGTCCCCAACCAGCCTCCCCCGGAAATCACCGAACGGGACATCTTCATTCGTGCCCGTCAAAGTAGCCGGGAGGCTTATATGAACGAACAGGTCACACTGGATTATCAGTTATATTTCCGGCCGGGGACGCTGCCCCGGAACAGCCGCCAGTCTGATTCCTGGGATGCAGAGGGTTTCTGGCGGGAGGAGCTGGATCTTCCTGACAACCAGACGGCGGAACTCGTTGTCGAAAATGGAATTCGCTATCAGATGGTTTCGATCCGGCGGGTTGCGGTCTTCCCCACGCGTCCGGGGGAACTTTCCATTGATCCTCTTAAAATTGCAGCAGATGTACAGTCTCCCGATGCGGATCCATTCAGTAATCCCCTGTTTACACGCACCTATTCCACAGTTGAGCGTGCCTCCCCTGCCGTAAATATCACATCTAAACCCTTTCCTGCGGATGCACCAGATGGTTTTACGGGAGCGGTGGGAAATTACTCGCTCAGTGCTGAACTCAGCCGCAGCGAACTGGAAGTCGGGGAAGCTGTCCAACTCACGGTAACGATTGAGGGGCGCGGGAATATCGCACTGATTGAAGTGCCGCAGCCGGACTTCCCCGGCATCTTTGAGATCTATGATCCTGAAGTGAATACTTCAAAGTATGAAAGTGGAAACGTGATCCAGGGACGGAAAACCTTTACCTGGCTGATCATTCCCCGCTCAAATGGGACCTTCCAGATTCCACCGATTCAGTTTGCATTCTTTGATCCCTCTCAGGAAGAGTACATTGTTCGCACCGCTGATCTGGATCCGATCACCATTACAGGGACCGCTTCCGGCCCCATTGCCGTTACCTCTACAGCATCGGGATTTCCGGTAGATGATCTTGCACTGCTCAAACGGGATCCCCGGTGGAGCGCCGTAAACCGTACGCCCCTTCATCATCACTCCTGGTTTTATCTTGTTGTACTGCTTCCTGTACTTGGACTCAGCGCCACCGCCCTGCTGAGATGCCGGGTCACGCGTCTTGCCACGGACACAGCCTGGGCCCGAAACCGCAGAGCCCATCCCCTTGCCCGCAGGCATCTCAAGAATGCCAGGAAACTTCTTGGAGAGGGCAGTCCGGATGAATTTTACGCAGCGCTGGAGCAGGCGGTCCTGGGATTTCTGGGGAATCGTCTGAACATTTCTGAGCGGGGTTTAACCAGGCCACAACTTGCCCGTTTACTGTCTGATGCGGGACTTTCGGCAGATCGGCAGCAGAAACTGGTTGCATTCCTTGATGCCTGTGATGCCGCAAGGTTTGCCCCTGTGCCCCCTGAACCTTCGCAAATGGAAGAGCACCTGATGCAGGCGAGCCGCATTCTGAGTTCGATTGCGGATGAACTGGAGACGGCTGCTCCATGAAA
Organism: Rhodothermales bacterium; assembly: GCA_022821875.1. Lineage (GTDB taxonomy): Bacteria > Bacteroidota > Rhodothermia > Rhodothermales > Bin80 > Bin80. The sequence goes on along the minus strand of JAJECV010000097.1, from coordinate 2,230 downwards.
TCTGTTCTGATCTTCTTTTTGATTTTTGCGGCCGGCTCCGGACTTGCCCAGGCACAGCAGTTAGAGGATGCGCTCCATCTTTTTGATGAAGCGAACCGTTTTGTTGAATCTGGCAATTACGAAGCGGCAATTGAGCAATATCATACTGTACTGGAAACCGGCTATGAGAGCGGTGCTCTCTACCATAATCTCGCAGGTGCCTACTACCGTCTGGATGAACTCGGAGAATCGGTACGCTATTATGAGCGGGCCCGCCGCTTACTTGGAGACGATCCCCAGCTCCTGCACAACATTCAGATTGTAGAGTCCCGCGTTCAGAGTCCGTTTTCTGAACTTCCAACACCGTTCTGGCAAACATGGTGGAACCGGTTCTTCGGGCAGTACTCAGCGACCCCCTTCCTGGTTGCCGGGATCAGTCTCTATCTGATTGCCTGCCTGCTGTATGCGCAACTGCTCTGGTCACGAACACGAAATAACTGGCATCGCCGGGCACGTGCGAGTGCACTTGCTTCGGGACTGGTTCTGCTTTTGATAGCGGTAGTGATTTCCGGTGAGCGCAACTCAATTCAGGGTGCATCCATTCTAGAGCCTACAACAATGACTGCGGAGACTGGAAGTATTGAAGTCCCTGAGGGAGTCAAAGTCACGCTCATTGATGAAACCGTGGCGGGCATTGAAGTCCGTCTCCCCAACGGGGTCCAGGGGTATGTGGACGCAAGCATTCTGGGCGAGTTCTGAGGCTTCCTTGTGCATCCCACCTTTTTCACTCGCACTGAAAAGCCCGTGTACAGCCCTCGGCTCCATGACAGCAGAGGTGGATCTCCCGCCTGCATTTCTCGTCCTTGGTCTATCTTCCTCTCCAAATCCGCTCATTTGCGGTGCTATCAAGCGCAGAGTTCCATGTGGAATCAGAATGTGAGAATTTTTTAATATCAGTCGATTATCAGATCAAAAAATGAAGATATGATAAACGACTTTTCTAGTGTTTCTGACAAACGTCAACAAATGAACCAAAAACATTGTATCTTGTTTGAGGAATTATGTCTGAACTATCAACGAACACAAACCGACTCCACGAACTGCTGAGGAAACTGCAGAAGGAGGGGCTGAGATCCCACGAGACCAACGAACTCGGTAACGAGATTTTCAACATGGCTGGAATTAATACGATTGCCCGGTTCGGTGCACAACTGGACGCATTACAGGCTCAACTCGCATCCCTCGCCGCAACTAATCAGGCGCAACTGGAGGCGCTTAAGGAGTCTAATCAGGCGCAACTGGAGGCACTTAAGGAGTCCAATCAGGCGCTCGGCAAACTCTTGGACAGCCGGTATCGACTCCTGATCTGGCTGATCGCAGGTGTCGGCGGCATACTTACCTTCATCCTCACCTACGGCACATTCATTGCTGGCTAATCGCCAACGATCTATCCGTTGATCTGGGGGAATTTGATTTTGTCATCAAAAGTGAAGACAAGATTCCGTTCAATTTGATGCCCCACTATTGATCGGAAACACCGGGCGAAGTGAAGTGTACAGCATCAGTAAGTTGTTCAAGATGTTGCTTTGGATGTGCACTCCAGCCCCATCCTCCTGTACGTTCAATGAATCTGATCCGGGGATACAAGTTGTCGATAGACAAGTGTCTAATCTTAGGCATGCGGAAACTTGAATGCATGCATCTGGCCAATTTTTGCCCTGCAGCCGCCCTCCGTGATCTCCAGGAAATCTTTCTCAACCAGCCGGTTCAAGTCGCGAATTAACGTTTTGGCGGTCTTTGTCGAGTACAATCTGACCACATCTGGTCTCAGATCTCGTATGGCTGTCTTGGGAATTACATTACCTGTCTGACCGGGAATCAGGGCTGCCTCACGGCGACGACGCATGGCCGATGACGGTGCATACCTTCGGAATTCATTGTAAACAAAGTGCTCCCGCAGGTCATCAACAAATCCCTCCAAAGAATAGAGAATAAGTATCCGTCCAAAAATCTATCTATACTGGGATGTGATCTGTACCGTATGGAGTTGGATCCAAAACAATAAGGGATGATCTGCATTGGTCGTCCTGTGATCTGGAAAGAGGCAGGAGCAGGTCTAAATTCCAGAAAAGAGAACGTATTTAAATCAGATGGAACACAAGGTCGTATCGCGCCTGTTAAGGGTATTCAATATGTTCCATTGTAGTCGGTTCACGGTTTATTTCTGAGGCTTGATCAGATGCAGTTTCAG